>NZ_CADEGK010000018.1 GCF_902826855.1 uncultured Phenylobacterium sp.
TCTTTCAAGCGCCAGGCGATGCGGGGGTCTGCGGTGACCGAGGAGGCCCGCAAGAAGCTGCTCGGGATGATTGCGCCGCTGACGGCGGCAGAGGTTCGCCAGATTGCGGCGGGCGTTGCGACAGCGCTGCATCCGGAGCCGGGCTATCGGATCGATTGCCCGACCCTCATCGCCCACGGTGACCGAGACGACCTCGGCAACATCCGGAAGGTGGCAGGGCCCTGGGCGCGGCGCGATGGCGCCGTTGGGCCGGTGGTGATCGCCGCCGCCGGACACGTCGCCAACATGGACCGGCCCGAGGCGTTCAACGATGTGATGATGGCGTTCCTGGAGGAGCACTATCCGATCGGCGCCCGGTAGGGGCGGTTCCTAGCCAGCAAAGCCTGGAATGGCGCCTCGCCATACGGTTCGATAGGACAAGAGCCTTGAGAGGCCGCGACTGGCCCGCGCAAGGAGTTGGAGAGGACCATGCCTCGCACGACCAACGGAGCGGTGGAGCTCGAGTTCGAGGTCCTTGGTGACGACGGCGCCGAGGTGATCCTGCTGGTGAACGGACTGGGCGCGCAGATGACCCGGTGGCCCGGGCTGTCCGAGGCTCTGGTAGAGCGGGGCTACCGGGTCGTGCGGTTCGACAATCGCGACGTCGGCCTCTCCACCTGGCCGCAGACGTCGTACACGCTGAGCGAGATGGCCTCGGACGCCGTCGCGGTGCTGGACGCGGCGAACGTGCGCCGCGCGCATGTGGCCGGCGTTTCGCTTGGCGGGATGATCGCGCAGCGCCTGGCGATCGACTTCCCGGACCGCGTGCTGTCCCTGACGTCCATCATGTCGGCAACGGGCGCGGATCTCGGCCCGCTGTCGACACCGGAGGTCAACGCGGCCCTCGGCCAGCCCATGCCCGATCCGAGAACCGACCTGGAAGGCTATCTGGCGGCTTCCGTCGAGCGCGCGCGGGTCATCGGAAGCCGCCGCAACGCCTTCACCGACGCGGAAATACGGGAGCGTGACCTGCTGGCGTTCCAGCGCGGTTACAACCCCGCGGGGTCGGTCAGGCAGCGCCAGGCGATCGCAGCGGACGGCGACAGGACGGAGGCGCTTGGCCGGCTCGAGATCCCGGTCGTCGTGCTGCATGGCGAGGACGATCCGCTGGTGGCCGTTGCCGCCGGGCGGGCCAGCGCCGAGGCCATTCCGGGCGCCGAGCTTCGCATCGTTCCGGGAATGGGACACGACGTGACGCCGCGCTTCTACGGCGAGTTCGTCGACGCCATCCTGGCCGCTGCCAGGAAGGTGAAGTCCTGATGGCGTCCGTCTAGAACCGGCTGCGGATGCCCGCCACGAAGCGCAGGTCGCCGCGGTCCTCGCCGGCTGCGGTCAGCCAGCGGGCGGTGCGGCCGAAACTGCGTTCATAGTGCGCCCCGACATAGGGGGCGAACTCCGGTCGGACCTCGTAGCGCAGGCGGAGGCCCGCCTCTAGGCTGGAGAGGCCTGAGCCGATGCCGAGCTCCGGCGCGTCCTGGGCGGCGAGGTTCGCCTCGGCCCGCGGCTCCAGGATCAGCCGCTGGGTCAGGCGCAGATCGAGGGCGGCTTCCAGCCGGGCGGTGAGGTCACCCTTGTCGGACAAGAACAACGCCCCTTCCACCTCGAAGAGGTAGGGTGCGAGCCCCTCGACCCCCAGGGTCGCGTAGGTGCGTGGGCGAGGCTCGAAGTCCTGCCGAAGGCCGGCCTGCAGGTTGAACCAGGGACTGATCGCGTGGCTCGCGAGCGCGCGGAACTCCACGGTCTCGAGTGTGCCCGCGCCCTCGCCCTCGGAGCGCAGGAGGACGCGGTTGATGTCACCGCCGTAGGAGAGGTTCGCGTCCCAGGCGTAGCCGTCGGCGCCGGAGCCGGGCCGCACTTCGGCCCGCTCGATCATCACCTTGGCCCAGCGGATACCGCCGTGTTCGTGGCGGAGGACCTCTCGGGCGGCGTCCATGGCGGGGCGTCCGAAGTGGCGGTCGGCGTCGCGGTCGGTCGGCACGGGCGGCGCAGCGGTGGAGACGACGGGCGGCGACACGTGGCCGGCATGCGCATCAGGCGGGGCGGCTGGTTCAGCGGCCGGTGCGTGCGCGCCTTGATGGGCATGCGCATCGGGCGGGGCTGCCGGCTCAGCCGTTGGTGGGGGCGCGGCTTGCCGATGATGGGCGTGCGGATCGGCTGGCTGTGCGCTGGCTGGCAAGGCCAGCGCGAGCGCCGCGGCGGCGAGCATCACCGGACGTCTCACGCCGCCGCTCCGTCGAGCGGACGCACGGTGAAGACGCGGAACATGCCCGCGTGCATGTGCAGCAGCATGTGGCAGTGGAAGGCCCAGTCGCCGGGCGCGTCGGCGGTGAGGTCGAACGTGAGCTTGCCGCCGGGCATGACGGTGACGGTATGCTTGCGCGGCTGGGCGGCCCTGCCATTCACCACCTCCATGAAGTGGCCATGCAGGTGGATCGGGTGGTTCATCATCGTGTCGTTGACCAGCGTGACGCGCACCCGTTCCCCGCGGCGGAAGGGGATGGGATCCACGACTTCGGAGAACTTCTCGCCGTCGAAGGACCACATGAACCGCTCCATGTTGCCCGTAAGATGGATTTCGAGCGCGCGCGTCGGAGTGGGCTGCGGGCCTGGCCGGAGCGCCTCGAGGTCGCGATAGACGAGCACCCGGTGCGGGACCTTCTCCAGCCCGGTGGGGCGGTCGCCGGTTCGGTCGAGCGGCATCGGGGCGATCATGTCCACACCCGGGCCGAGCTTGACCTGGGGCGCGTTCTTCGGGTCCCGCATGGACATCGAATGACCGCCGCCGCCGCCGTGCCCGGCGTGACTCGACATGTCCATGCCCATGTCCCGCATCGACAACAGCGGGCGTTCCCGCAATGGCGGGGCCTGTGCGGTCATCCCCGGCCGCGGCGCGAGCGTGCCCCGGACCATTCCGGAGCGGTCGGCGGCCTCGGCGACGAAGGCGTAGGCACGGTCGGCCGGCTGCACGATCACGTCGTAGGTCTCGGCCGGCGAGATCTGGAACTCGTCGACCTCGACCGGCCGCACATCCTGGCCGTCCGCCTGGACGACGGTCATCGGCAAGCCCGGCAGGCGGATGTTGAAGATGCTCATCGACGCCGCGTTGACGACCCGCAGGCGCACACGCTCGTCCGGCTTGAACAGACCCGTCCAGTTCTCGTCCAGGCCATGCCCGTTGATCAGGAACCTGAAGACCGCGGCGCCGACATCCTGGATGTCGGTGGGATCCATCCGCATCCGCGCCCACTGCAGACGCTCCGCGAGCGGCTGGTCCACGCCGGCGAGCAGGCCCTGGATCGTCTGGCGCTGGCGGTTGAAGTCGCCGGCCTCCTGCTTCAGCCTCTCCAGGACCTCGTGCGGATGCATGAAGCTGTAGTCGGAGAGCACGATCACGTGCTCGCGGTCGTAGGGCTGCGGCTCGGCGCCCGCGGGGTCGATGACCATGGGCGCGTAGAGCCCGGCCTGCTCCTGCATGCCCGAGTGGCTGTGGAACCAGTACGTTCCGGCCTGCCGGATCGGGAACTCATAGGTGAAGGTCTGGCCCGGCTTGATGCCGGGGAAGGACAGGCCGGGCACCCCGTCCATGTGGGACGGGACCAGCAGGCCGTGCCAGTGGATGGAGGTGTCCTCGGCAAGCCGGTTCGTCACCGCGATGCGGACATCCTGGCCTTCCTTCAGGCGGATGAGCGGCCCAGGGACCGTGCCGTTCAGTGCGACGGCGTGGCCGGAGCGCGCCCCGATGCGGATCGGCGCATGGCCGACTGTGAGCTGGATCCGCTCACCGGAGAGCGCGGCCGGGCGGGCGAGGCCGGGCGTCTGGCTCCGCGCCCAGGCGGGCAGGAGAGATGTAAAGGCTGCCCCGCCGGCGAGCGCGAGGAGCTGGCGGCGGTCCGGGCCAAAGGCGTGCATCGTCGTGCCTGATCGCTAGAGGGGCCGCCGGAGCGGATGGGTCATGACCTGCATCAACGCGCGCGGTCGAGCAGCTGGATCAGCTCCGCCGCCTTCTTCCGTTGCTCCTCCCTGTCACCGCTGACGATAGCGCTCTCGATGCAGTGGCCCAGGTGGTCGCGCAGCATCTCGGTCTCAACCTTGGCCAAAGCGGCCCGGACCGCCTGGATCTGGGTGAGCACGTCGATGCAGTAGCGGTCTTCCTCGATCATGCGGCCGATGCCGCGCACCTGGCCCTCGATACGGTTCAGGCGATTGAGGAGGCGGGGCTTGTCGGGACGGTCCATGGTAGTGTCGATATACCCTCATAGGGTAATTGTAAATATGCCCCTGAGGGGTATATATGTGTGGCAGGAGAATTCCATGACCCACACGCATGACCGACACGCGCAGTCGCATCAGGGACACCATGAAGGCTGCGACCACGGCGAGCATCGCCACGCCGCCATCGACCCCGTCTGCGGCATGACCGTTGATCCCCACACCGCTCAGCATCGAGCTGAGCACGCGGGACGCCCCTACTTCTTCTGCTCGGCGGGCTGTCGGACGAAGTTCGCGGCCGATCCCGACAAATACCTGACCAGGGACGCGCGGCCGCCAGAGCCGCAGCCGCCGCAGGGCGCGACCTATACCTGCCCGATGCATCCCGAGGTGCGCCAGGTCGGTCCCGGGAGCTGCCCCATCTGCGGCATGGCGCTCGAGCCGGAGCTGGCGACCGCCGAGGCCCAGCCGAACCATGAGCTCCAGGACATGACACGGCGGTTCTGGGTCGGGCTCGTACTCGCGCTGCCGGTGGTCGTCATGGAGATGGGCGGGCATCTCGTCGACCTGCACCACTACCTGTCGGCCGAACGCTCCGCGTGGCTGCAGTTCGCGCTCGCGACGCCGGTGGTGCTCTGGGCCGGGTGGCCCTTCCTCGAGCGAGGGGTCGCATCGCTCAGAACCCGCAACCTCAACATGTTCACGCTCATCGCGATGGGAGTGGGCGTCGCATGGGCCTATTCAGTCGTCGCCGTGCTGGCGCCGGGGCTCTTCCCGCCGCGCTTCCGGACGAGCGCGGGCAACGTCCCCGTCTATTTCGAGGCGGCCGCCGTGATCACGGTGCTGGCGCTGCTGGGCCAGGTTCTGGAACTCCGGGCGCGGGAGCAGACGTCAGGCGCCATCCGTGCGCTCATGGACCTCGCCCCCAAGACCGCCCGCCGCCTCCGCGCCGACAGCAGCGCCGACGAAGAGGTCACCCTGGACCAGATCCAGCCGGGCGACCGGCTGCGCGTGCGCCCCGGCGAGAAGGTCCCGGTGGACGGCGCGGTGGTCGAGGGTCGCGTCGCGATCGACGAGTCGATGGTCACCGGCGAGTCCATGCCCGTGACGAAGGAGCCCGGTGGGAGGGTGATCGGCGGGTCCATCAACAAGACCGGCTCCTTCGTGATGCGGGCCGAGAAGGTCGGGGCCGACACGCTGCTCTCGCAGATCGTGCAGATGGTGGCCCAGGCGCAGCGCAGCCGGGCGCCGATCCAGCGCATGGCCGACCGCGTCTCCGGCTGGTTCGTCCCCGGCGTGATCGGGGTCGCGGCGATCGCGTTCGCTGTCTGGGCGGCGGTGGGCCCGGAGCCGAGCTTCGCGTTCGGCCTCGTCGCCGCCGTCTCGGTGCTGATCATCGCTTGCCCGTGCGCCCTGGGACTGGCCACGCCGATCTCGATCATGGTGGGCGTGGGACGCGGCGCGCGCGCGGGCGTGCTGATCAAGAACGCCGAGGCTCTCGAGCGCCTCGAGACGATCGACACGCTGGTGATCGACAAGACGGGCACGCTGACCGAAGGCCGACCGGCCGTGACGGCCATTCGTCCCGCCGCCGGGTTCGCGGAACCCGACGTCCTACGGCTCGCCGCCAGTCTGGAGCGGGGCAGTGAGCATCCGCTGGGGGACGCCATCGTCCGCGCGGCCGGCGAGCGCGGCCTGGCGCTCTCGGCGCCCCAGGACTTCGACTCGCCCGTGGGCAAGGGTGTCATCGGTGCGGTGGACGGCCTGCGCTTGATCCTTGGATCCGGAACGTTCCTGAAGGAGCAGGGGATCGACACCTCCGCGCTCGACGCTGAAGCCGAGGCGCTCCGCAGGGATGGCGCGACCGCCATCTTCATGGGCGTCGATGGCGCGGCGGCGGCGGTGATCGCCATTGCCGATCCGATCAAGCCGACCACTCCGGATGCGGTGCGGGCCCTGAAGGCGGACGGCGTGCGCCTGGTGATGCTGACCGGCGACAACCGCACCACCGCTGAAGCCGTCGCACGGCGGCTCGGCATCGACGAGGTGGAGGCGGAGGTCCTGCCGCAGGACAAGGCGAATGTCGTGCAGAGGCTTCGCTCTGAGGGTCGCAAGGTGGCGATGGCGGGCGACGGGGTGAACGACGCGCCGGCGCTGGCCGCCGCGGACGTCGGCGTAGCCATGGGCGCGGGCGCCGACGTGGCGATCGAGAGCGCAGGCGTCACGTTGCTGAAAGGGGACCTGCAGGGCCTTGTGAAGGCGCGGCGGCTGTCGTGCGCGGTGATGGGCAACATCCGCCAGAACCTGTTCTTCGCCTTCGCCTACAACCTGGCCGGCGTCCCGCTGGCGGCGGGCGTGCTTTATCCGGTGTTCGGCTGGCTGCTGTCACCGGCGATCGCGGCGGCGGCCATGGCCCTCTCCAGCGTCAGCGTCGTCGGCAACGCCCTGCGGCTAAGGGGCGTGCGGCTGTAGCACCGCGTGCAGGCGAACCACGAGGCGGCACGCCGGACACTGGGCGAGCGGCTGCGACGCCCGTTGACCGGCTTTGCCAGATGGCGTTCTTCTGCGCGCCGAACGGTCGGCGAACGGGGTGCGGCGGAACGCAGCCTGGGCCGAGCGCAGATGCCGGAGGAGCCCACCATGACGACTGCTATCCAGGACGTGCCGCTGAAGACCATCGATGGGCAGGCGGCCAGCCTCGGCGACTATTCCGGCAAGGTGTTGCTGGTGGTGAACGTCGCTTCCAAGTGCGGGCTGACGCCACAGTACGAAGGATTGGAGAAGCTCTACGAACGTTATCGCGACCGCGGGTTCGAGGTGTTGGGCTTCCCGGCCAATGACTTCCGCGAGCAGGAGCCCGGCAGCGACGCGGAGATCCAGAGCTTCTGCACCACGAACTTCGGCGTGAAATTCCCGATGTTCTCCAAGATCACCGTGACCGGCGCCGACAAGCACCCACTTTACGACGCCCTGACCCGCGCTGCCCCGAAGGCGCAGGCCAAGCCCGGCGAGGACTTCCGTGCGCGCCTGAAGGGCTTCGGGATCGACACGGCGCCAGAGCCTGAGGTGCTGTGGAACTTCGAGAAGTTCCTGGTGAACCGCGAGGGCAAGGTCGTGGGCCGCTTCGCCCCTGACGTGGCGCCCGACGACGCTCTCGTCGTGCAGGCGGTGGAGTCCGAGCTGGGCTGAGGCGCGTTCGCGGCCGTCAATCCGCGGCTGGGTGAACGTCCAGGTCAATGGTGATCGGCAGGTCGGGTCGCAGCATGTCGTGCACCAGGCAGGTCGCCTTGGCGGGCGCCAGCAGCTTGCGCACGTCCACCTCCGGCGCGGAACTCCACGCCTCCAGGCGGATGGCGGCGCCGGTCAGCTTGCCTTCGGGGTTCGCCGTCAGGTGCGCGCGGACCTCGCCGAGCGGGACCTTGCGACGTCTTGCGGCCAGCTTGAAGGCGATGACCATGCAGGAGGCCAGCCCGCCCAGCACCAGGGTCACGGGATCGGGCCCGGCGTCTCGGCCGCCTACCGCGGCGGGCTCGTCGACGGTCCAGGCATGGCGGGCGCTGCGCACCTGGACCGCCAGGGCGTCAGCCTGAGAGCTGACACGCAGTTCGCGATCAGCCAACGCGGGAGCCGGCGGCGTCGCCGGTCCGGGCAGCAGCTCGGCCACCGTCTCCAGGCGGGTCTTCAGCGCGCGGGAGAACCGAGCGGCCGCCAGGCCGTCCACCACGCGGTGGTCGTAGGCGATGCTCAGGGTGGTCCGATAGCCGACCACGACCTGGCCGTCGCGGACGATCGGCCGCTCCTCCATGGCGCCCACGAACACCAGGATCGGCTCGTCGAGGTTCAGGACCGGGGTGCCGAAGGCGATGCCGTAGGCGCCCAGGTTGGAGATCGTCAGGCCGGCCCCGCCGACCTGGCCCCCGCTGAGGCGCCCTGATCGGGCGGCGGAGATCAGCTCGCGCGTCCTGGCGGCGATCTCACCAAGGTTCAGTTGGTCGGCGCCGCGCACCACCGGCACGGTCAGGCCGGCGTCGGTGGCGACAGCCAGGCCGATGGCCACCTCGCCCAGGGGAACCAGCCGATCGCCGGCGAAGCGGGCGTTCAGGGCGGGGAAGCGGGCCAGGCAGTCGGCCGCAGCCTTGATCAGCAGGTCATTCAGCGTGCCGCGCCCGCCTGCCTCCCGTAGGGCGGTGGAGGCGCTTGCCAGCTGCGCGGCATCGACCTCGACCATCTGGACGATGTGCGGGGCCTGCGCCCAGGAGCGTGAGAGGCGGTCGGCCGCCACGCGCTGGAGCCGGGTCAAGGCGACGCCCGCCTCGGCGGCGGGGGCGGCGGCCACGGTCGCTTGCGGCGCCGGACGCGCTCGGGTCGCGGCGGCTTCGACGTCGGAGGCGACGATCAGGCCGTCTGTCCGGTGCGCCGCGACCTGGCCTAGGTCGACGTTCAGCGATTGCGCTACGGCGCGGGCCTTCGGCGAGGCCAGCGGACGGCCGGCGGCTGCCAGCGCCTTGACGTCGGCCGCCACGATCAGTCCGTCGGCGCGGTGGGCGGCCACGCGCAGGAGGTCGACCCCCAGCCGGTGGGCGAGCGCCTTGGCCCTGGGCGAGGCCAACGGCCGGTCCGCCGATACGCCTGCCGGGGCGCCGGCGGCGGCCGCGGGCGCTGCCGGCTGAACCGCCGCCGCTCCAGCCGCGGGCCCATCCGTGGGCAGGGCGTAGGCGCCGCCCGTCTGCGCTTCGGCGCCCTCGCCGATCATGGCGAACGGCTCACCGACCGGGATCTCGTCGCCGACGCCGGCCAGGTGGTGGATCACGCCCGACTTCGTGGCCTCGATCTCGAATGTCGCCTTGTCCGACTCCACCGAGGCCACGGCCTGGCCCGCGCGCACTACCGTCCCGTCCGCCGCGAGCCACTCGGCGATGGCCCCATACTCCATCGCCTGCCCCAGCTTGGGCATGATGAGCGGATGATCGGTCACGCCGCCATCTCGCGCACCGTGGCGACGATCTGGTCCACGGTGGGGATGATCCGGTTCACCAGGGCCGGTATGGACGAGATCGGAACGTCGGGGATGGCCAGGCGGCGGAAGGGCCGGTCCAGATAGGGCAGCGCCTCCTCGAACAGCCGGGCGCCGATCTCGGCCCCGACGCCGAGGCGCCGATAGCCCTCCTCGACCACCAGGCAGGCGCCGGTCTTCTTCACCGATGTGAGGATGGTGTCGAAGTCGAAGGGCGCGAGCGTACGCGGATCGATGATCTCGACCTCGATGCCTTCCTCGGCCAGGGTCTCGGCCGCCTTCAGAGCGCGGTTCAGCATCATCTGCCAGGCCACGATGGTCACGTGTCGGCCCTCACGCCGGATGGCGGCCTTGCCGAACGGGATCAGCGGCGCGTCGTCATCGATCTCGCCGCGCTGCTGGTAGAGCCTGCGGTGCTCGAAGAACATCACGGGGTTGTCGGATTGGATCGCCTGTTTCAGCAGGCTCTTGGCGTCGGCCGGCGTCGAGGGCACGCAGCAGAGCAGGCCCGGCGAGTGCATGACGTAGGCCTCGGGGCAGGCCGAGTGCTCGGGGCCGGCGCCCGTCTCGCCTGAGGGCAGGCGCAGCACCATCGGCACCTTGAAGGCGCCGCCATGCATGAACCGCCACATGCCGGCCTTGAAGAACACCTCGTCCCCGGCGGTGATCAGGAAGTCGGCGAACTGGAGCTCGACCACGGGTCGCAGGCCCATGACCGCGGCGCCGACCCCGGCGCCCACCAGCACGTTCTCCGAGATCGGCGAGTCGAACACGCGGTCGGCGCCGTACTTGGTCTGCAGGCCGCCGGTGATCTTGAAGATGCCGCCCCAGCGGCCGACGTCGCAGCCGTAGATGATGACGTCCTCGTCCGCCTGAAGGGACTCGTCCAGCGCCTCGTTGAGCGCCTTGGCGTAGGTGATCGTGCGCATCGCCATTTCCTTCAGACCATCACGTCTTCGAACGCCGCCTCGGGAGACAATGGCGGTGAGGCCTGCATCTCCTCCACCGCCTGCTGGACCTCAGCCTCGCATTCCGTGAGCAGGGTCTCGACCTCGGCTTCAGTCATCAGGCCCATGCTGATCACGCGGGCGCGCAGCGTCTCCAGTGGGTCATTCTTCGCCACCTCCGCGGCGTCGGCCCGGTAGTCCTGGGGATCGGTCGCATAGTGGCCCCGCAGGCGGATGGCCTTGATTTCGATGAGGGTGGGTCCCTGGCCGGAGCGGGCGCGCTCGGCGGCGGTGCGCACCGCATCCATCACCGCGGCCGGGTCGGCGCCGTCGACGATCACGCCCGGGATGCCATAGCCGTGGGCGCGGTCGGCGATGTTCTCCACCGCGGTGCTCTCGCTCACCGGCACGGAGACCGCCCAGCCGTTGTTCTCGCAAATGTAGACGCAGGGCAGCTTCTGGACCGCGGCCCAGTTGAGCGACTCGTGGAAGGTGCCGCGGTTGGAGCCGCCGTCGCCGAAGAAGTGGACCACCACCTGGCCCGTCTTCTTCTTCTTCACGGCCATGCCCATGCCGACGGAGATCACCAGGCCGCCGCCCAGGGTCCCGCTCTCGCCGAAGATGCCCTTGGAGGTGTCGACGACATGCATGATGCCGCCCTTGCCGTTGTTGGTGCCGCCGGCGCGGCCGGCGCAGTCAGCGAGCATGGCGCGCATGCTGACGCCGCGGGCGATCATGTAGCCGGTGCCCCGGTGTGCGTAGAGCACCGGATCGTCGTCCTTCAGCGCGGCGATGGCGGCGATCTGGGCCACCTCCTGGCCTGCGCCCGGGTGCAGCAGCGGGGGCACGACCCCTTCCATGGCCAGCTTGACGAACCGGTCCTCGAAGACACGGGTCAGAAGGCTCTTGCGGAAGATGTCCGCCAAAACGTCGTTGCGCATGCCGCTCGTCCTCCCGAGGCCATCGTCGCCGGTCCGCGCCAGGCGGACGGACGCCTACAATCGCGAGTTAAGGCGGCGCTGGGAAGACCGCTCGCAGGGTAAAGGTCCGTCAAATTTAGAACGCGTTCTCGGTTGGCAGGCCCAGCAGGTGGCGACCCAGCTGTTCGGACACCCGGTCGGGATGTGCGTTGATGTGCAGGGGCATCGCCTGGAAGTCGCGATATCGGCGCTCGAACGCCTGGCCCTCGCGCAGGCCGTTGCCGCCGAGCACCCGCAGGATCAGGCGCATGGCGTCGTCGCAGAACCGGATCGCCATCATCGTCGCGGCCAGGGCGTCGAGGTAGTCGCTCTCGGTCGGAATCCGGCCGTCCGCGATGCGGGCGTCCATCCGCGCGCACTCGCCATAGACCGCGGCGCGGGCCGCACGGACCAAGGCTCCAGCCTGGCCGATGTTCACGTGGATGGTGGGCCGCTCCACCATTTTCGTCCCCATGATGGCCACGCGGCCCTGGATGCCCCGGCAGGCGTCGTCCAGGGCCGCATTCGCCACCCCGACCGCCATGCAGCCAAGCCACAGGTCGGAGAGCGCCACCCAGTCCTCGCGGTAGCGGCGATTCACCACCGCGAAGTCGGGGTCCCGGAACGTCTCGCGCGAGCGCACGGGAAACGGCACGACCCGCGCCGCCGCGATCCTCGCCCCCTCGTAGTGGACGTGGTCCGTGGACGAGGCGCGCAGACTGAGCGCCATCCAGGTGGGATCGATCTGCACCCCGGGCTGGTTCGTGCGCAGGAGGGCGAAGCTGGGCGCCTTGTCGCCCGACATCAGGAACGGCACGCCCACGTGGTCGGCGTACCGCAGGCCGGAACCGAAGGCCGCCACGCCCTCCAGGATTACATCGTCGCCGTCGGGCCGCCCCTTCACCGCGGTTCCGGCGCCGCCCGGCAGGCACACCCACTGGCGCTGCGCCGTCACCGCTTTCAAGACATCGATGTGCGCGGGGCCCAGCAGTCCGCAGTAGAAATGGAAGACGCAGAGGTGGTTCCACAGGCACCAGGCCGTGGAGCCGCAGGCGGCGGCCACCGCCTCCAGTTCGTGGCCCATGGCCGACACGCTGGCCTCGAGGCCGCCGATTTCACGGCTGGCCGACATCCGCATGACGTCGTTGCCCTTCAGGGCGGCGATGACCTCGGGCGCTACGGAACGGGTGGCGTCGGCCTGCGCCGCCTGGGCGGCGATGAGGTCCAGCAGCGGGGCGGTCAGGAGCGGGTCGTGGCTCGCCAAGGTCGGCTCTCCGAGTTTGCGCTGCGGCCGAGACGGGCGCTGCCTTCCGCGGGGGATGGCAAGCCTCCGCGGGCGGATGGTCGACGCCGCGGAGCATCGGCGGGTACAAGCCCTCATTAGCGCCAGTCACGACCCTGCTTCCCCAAATGGCCGCGCTTCCCCTGGCGGGCGGGTCGCGATCTTCCATCCGCCGGGCGACATGGGCCTGGCGCGCAACCCGTTCGGCAAGGACGTGGCGAACCTGCAGCTATGGCGCGCGGTGGCGCAGCATGGGGGGTACGAGCGCGTCGACGTGTTGAGCCTGCGGCCGACCTCGACGAAGGCGCTGGCGGAGGCGCTGTTCGAGGGCCAGGGGCCGCGGCCGGAACTGTCCTGGGCGATGCTGCCGGGGTCGCGGGCGGCGCGGGACGCGGGCGTGCTGCTGCGCGGACAGCCGTACCTCGCCGACCTAGCGTGGTTGCGCCGCCGGGAGAAGGCGGACCGGGCCTACAGCCTCGTCGGCTGGATCCACACCCTGGCCCCGCCGGCGATCCGGCAGTTCATCGCCGACACCGCCGTGGCCCCCACGCAGCCCTGGGACGCGCTGGTCTGCACCTCGCCGGCCGTTCGCGAGAACGTCGAGGCGATGCTGGGCGGCTGGGGCGAGCATCTGGCGGAGCGAACCGGCGGTCGACCGCCGCCGCACCCGATGCTGCCGATCATCCCGCTCGGGGTCGACGGGCCGGCGCTGGCCGCCCGCGCCGACCGGCCCGAGGCGCGGGCGCGGGTCCGCGCCGAGTTCGGCCTGGCGGAGGCCGACGTGCTGGTTCTGTGGGTCGGACGGCTGTCGTACTTCGAGAAGGCCTTTCCGCAGCCGATGTTCAAGGCAGTGGCGCAGGCCAGGGCCCAATCCGCGGCGAACAGGGGCCCCAAGGTCGCCTTCGCCCTGGCCGGCTGGTTCCCGCAGGCCGCCGACCGCGAACGCTTTGAGGCCGCCGCGCGGGCCCACGCCCCGGGGGTCGACGTCCGGTTCCTGGACGGCAACGACGCGGCCGCGGTCGGCGACCTGTGGGCCGGGGCGGACATCTTCCTGTCGCTGGTGGACAACATCCAGGAGACCTTCGGCATCACCCCGCTGGAGGCCATGGCTGCGGGCCTGCCGGTGGTGGCGAGCGACTGGGATGGCTATCGCGCCACGGTACGGCACGGTGTCGAGGGGTTCCTCATCCCGACGTTGCTGGGCGGCGGTGGGGGCGGTCTGGGTGCGGGACTGGTGGAGCGGCACCTGCTGGAGCTGGTCACCTACCAGGCGCTGGCGGGCGCGGTGGCGCAACATACGGCGGTCCACATAGGCCGCTGCGCCGAGGCGCTGGCGGAGCTGATCGCCTCGCCGGACCTGCGCCGGCGGATGGGGCAGGCCGGCCGCGCGCGCGTCGCCCAGACGTACGACTGGCCGGTGGTGGCGCGCCAGGTGCGCGCCCTGACCGACGAACTGGCCGCCATGCGGTCCGTGGCGGTCGATCCGCCGCGCCGCACGGTCGCCGACCCCGTTCGCAGCGACCCCTTCCGCACGTTCGCCGCGTTCGCGACCGAGCCACTCACGCTGGACACCTGGCTGTCCGCGGTCCCCGGCGTTACCGCCGAAGACATCGGCGCGGCCGCCGACGCGCCGCTGGACGGCGCCTTCGCCGGCCTGCGGTCCGGGCCCGACCTTTGCGCGCAGGCCCTGGCCCTCATCGCAGAGGCTGGCCGCATCCAGGTGCGAGATGTCCTGTTGGCCTTTCCGGTGGCTGAGCGGCGTGCGCTCGAACTAGGGCTCGCCTGGATGGCCAAGTACGGCTTCGTCGACTGGCTGGCTTAGGCCGCCAGCAGTTCGTCGAGCTTGCGGATGTCGACGATCTCGGAGGCGACGCCGCCGTCCAGGCGCATCACCTTGTTGCAGTAGAGCTTCAGGAGCGGGACCTCGTGGGTGGCCAGCACCAGGATGCCCGCCCGCTCCACCAGCTTCAGGAGCCGCTTGTGGGCAAGCCTTTGGAACTCCGCGTCGCCGACGGCGATCCACTCGTCCATCAGCAGAACGTCCGCCTCGACGGCGGTCGCGGCGGCGAAGGCCAGGCGGGCCTGCATCCCCGCCGAATAGGTCTTCACCGGCATGGCCAGGAAGGGTCCAAGGCCAGTGAAGGTGGTGATCTCCTCCATCCGTTCCTCCACTTCCCGGGCGGTAAGGCCGGCGATGCGGCCGCGCAGGCGGATGTTCTCGAGCCCCGTGGCGGTGGGGTCGATGCCGAGGCCCAGGTCCAGGAGGGCGGCAATACGGCCATGCACCTCGATGGTCCCTTCGTCGGGCTCGTAGGCGCCGGAGAGCGCGCGCAGGAGGGTGGTCTTGCCCGAGCCGTTGTGGCCGATGAGCCCCAGCCGGTCGCCGGCCTTCAGGCGCAGGTTCACGCTCTGCAGCGCGGTGACGTCGGTGACGCCGGCGTGGCGGCCCAGGGCGCCGCCTACTGCCACCACGCGGGCCAGGGCCTTCTTCAGCGACTTGGCGTCGGCGCCGTAGACCGGGAAGCGCAGGGTCAGGTCGGTGCAGGTGATCGAGACAGGGTCACGCGTCATAGGTAGTGCACGATCCGGCGGCGGGTGCGGGCGAAGACGGCGAAGGTGAGCGCCCAGCCGACCACGGCCATGGTGACCAGGACCACGTAGCTGCCGGGCTCGACGGCCTTGTCCATCAGCGGCGCGCGGACCGCCTGCAGCAGGTGGTAGAAGGGGTTGAATTGCAGCACGGCGTGGTTGTCGCCGAACCGGTCCGGCAGCCAGAAGACCGGCGTCACGAAGATCGCGAACTGCATCACCGAGGCCACGATCTGGGGAATGTCGCGGAACCGGGCCGAGGCGATTCCCGCGAGCAGTGAGAGCCAGCCGGCGTTGACCACCATCAGCGCGATGCCGATCAGGGCCAACGGAATGTCGGCAGAGCGCCAGTAGCCGTAGTAGGCCAGGACGGCGACCACGATCACCAGGTGGTGGGCCAGGTTGATGAGGTTGCGGAAGATCGTGCGCCACACGAAGGTGAACATCGGCAGGCTGGTCTGCGACAGCATCCCGGCCGCCTTGACGAAGGTGTCGCAACCTTCGGTCACGGTCCCGGTGATCACGCCGAAGAAGACGATCCCGAGCGCCACGTACGGCAGGAAGACGTTCAGCGCGATGCCGAAGAGGTTGGCGTAGAGGAAGCCGATCCCCAGCACCATCAGTCCCATGCTGAGCGTGATCCAGAACGGCCCCAGGATCGAGCCGCGGTAGCGCGAGCCGACGTCGTGCCAGGCCAGCGACCAGGCCAGGCCGATCCGCCCGAAGGAGTTCCGCAGGTCACGCACGGCCATCTGCAGCTGGAACAGCGCGCCATGCCGTCCGGTCCGCAGCATGTGGGTGGCGGTCTGCAATGTGCTCTCCGACGGAAGGCGTGCGAGGTATCAGGGCGCCTCTCGCGGCGCAAGGACCGGCCCGGCGCGCGCGGGCCCGGCCGCTTTGCCATATCCGGGCCTTCCATGTTAGCCGGGCGCTAGGCTGAACCCGAGCGTATGAACCCCATCCCGAAATTCGCCAAAGACCGCGCCATGGCGGCTCTTTCCCTGGAGGAGGCCGGGGTCTGGCTGGTGGTGCCCTGCTACAAGGTGCGCGCCCACATCATGCGGGTCATCACCTCGGCGCCGTCCTGGTTCGAGGGCATCGTCTGCGTAGACGACGCCTGCCCGGAGAACACCGCCGACTTCATCGAGGCCGAGAACACCGATCCACGGGTAGTGGTGGTGCGGCTGGCCAAGAACCAAGGGGTCGGAGGCGCCACCCTGGCCGGCTATGCCGAGGCGGCGCGGCGCGGCGGCCGGGTGCTGGTCAAGGTCGACGGCGACGACCAGATGGACCTGCACTACGCCGCCCAGCTGGTCGCGCCCATTCTCCTGGGCGAGGCCGACTACGCCAAGGGCAACCGGTTCACCTCGATCAGCCATCTCACCAGCATGCCGACGGTCCGCGTGCTGGGGAACGCCATGCTCAGCTTCGCGGCCAAGGTCTCGACCGGCTACTGGAACATCTTCGACCCGACCAACGGCTACACCGCCATCGAGGCCAACGTGGCGCGGCTGGTGATGGAGAAGCAGGTCAGCCGCCGGTTCTTCTTCGAGACCGACCTGCTCTACCACCTGGGCACGCTCAGGGCCGTGGTGCGCGACGTTCCGATGCCCGCGCGCTACGCCGACGAGGTGTCCAACATCCGCATCGGCCGCATCGTCGGGCCCTTCGCCTTGCGCCATGTCCGCAACTTCGCCCAGCGGGTGATCGGCCAGTACTTCGTGCGCGACTTCTCCGCCGCCACCCTGGAGCTGGTGTTCGGCCTGTTCTTCCTGCTGTTCGGGGCAGGCTACGCGGCGAGCTATCTGGTCAACCGGATCCCCGGTCAGGCGGCCTCCGCGGGCGTGGTCATGCTGGCCGCCCTGCCCGTGATCCTTGGGGTGCAGTTCCTGTTGCAGGCGATGAACTTCGACGTGCTGAACGTGCCCAGCCGGCCGATCCACCCGTATCTGATCGTCCTGCGCGAGCTGGAGACCGAGGAGTGACCCTGTCTCCGAAGGACATCGGCCTCTGCAGTCTGTTCTCGGTCGTCCTGCCGCTGGGCCAGATCCTGTTCAAGTTGGGCGCGGACTACGACAAGCAGCTGACCGGGCCGTTTCTCATCCGGGTGGCGCAGAACTACCCGCTTATCGGCGCCTTCGCCTGGTACGGCCTGACCGCGCTCTTGTGGTTCTACGTGCTGACCCGCGTGCCGCTCAGCCTGGCCTACGGCTTCTCCCTGGTGGGCGCGTGCCTCGTGCCGCTGGCCGGCTGGCTGGTGTTCAAGGAGCCGGCGCACTGGACGATGGCGGTCGGGTACCTGCTGATGCTGGCCGGTCTCTTCCTGATTGTCAGACCGGCATGAGCGAGGCGGCGCGCGCGCCGGACCGGGGGGTCCGCTGGATCTACCGGCTGGTGCTGCTGGGCGGCCTAGTCCTGCTTTGGCGGCTGAACGCGCCGGGTCACATGAGCGTGGATTCGGTGCTGGCCCTGCACGAGGGCCGCTTCCAGGCGCGCGAGACGTGGAACCCAGCCATCTTCGGCTGGCTGCTGGGCCAGGCGGATCGGATCGTGCCGGGCTCGGCCCTCGCGATGGGCGTGGGCGCAACCGTGCTGTTCGCCGCCTGGGCGGGCCTGGCGAACCTTCGTCCCCGGACTTCCTGGCTCGCCGTGGTGCTGGCGCTGGCCGCCATCGCGCTTCCGCAAGTGCTCATCTATCCGGCGATCATCTGGAAGGACGTCTGGTTCGCCCAGTCTACCATCGCAGGCTTCGTGGTCCTGGCTTTTGCGCTGAAAAGTCGGGTTCCGGCGGCGCGGTGGGGGCTGCTGGCGCTGGCTGCCCTGCTCCTGGCCGTGGCCGGGCTCCTGCGCCAGAACGGCCTGCTCCTCGCCGGCGCCGGCGCCGTGGCCATCGCCTGGGCCGGCTCACCTGCGGCGGGGTGGCGCCGCAGCCTGCTGAGCGCTGGTGTGTGGCTGGGCGCGGTGGCCGCCGCTACGCTCGTGCTGAGCATGGTGGCCCAGCCCCAGGGCGTGGGCCGCCCGGATTCGGCCGGCGACAAGGGCCTGCGGATTCTGCAGACCTACGACATCGTTGGCGCGGCGGCCCACGAGCCCGTACCACTCCACCATATCGACCGCTTCGACCCCACGATCGACGACGCCATCCGCGCCGGCGCCGCGGCGGTCTATTCGCCCCAGCGCGTCGACACGCTCGCCAGGGACCCGGCGCTTGGCCGGCGTATCCTGAGCGTGCCCGACGAGGTGATCCGCGCCGAATGGCTCGACCTGATCACCCAGAACCCCCGACTCTATCTGAAGGTCCGCGCCGCCGACTTCCGGCAGGTGTTCGAGACGCCGGTGATCGACTTCTGCCTGCCGGTGCACGTGGGCGCGGAAGGCCCGCCGGCGGCGATGGCCGACCTGAAGATGACGCGGAGATTCTCCCACGATGACTGGCGGCTCTACAACTACGTCACCTGGTTCCTGGACACGCCGGCGTACAGCCACGTGACCTACGCTCTCGTCGCCCTGGCGGTGGGGCTGCTGCTGCTGTGGCGGCGCGAGCCGGCGGACCTGGCGATCGCCGGCCTGATGGGAGGGTCGCTTGCTTTCGCGGCCAGCTTCTTCGTCATCTCGCTCGCCTGCGACTATCGTTACCTCTACCTGGTGGACACCGCCGCGATCACCGGCGTGCTCTACTTGGCGCTGGACCCGAACCTCACTCGTCCGAAAGCGCGGCGTCGAGCTCGAGGTTGATCTGGGCCATGGCGGCCATGGCCTTTTCCAGCCGCCGCGCCGTGGCCTTCCAGCCGGCCTCCAGGACCTGACGCTCGCGGGCCATGTCGGCGCGCAGTGCCGACTCCAGCGCCTGCGCCACCGCCAGGCGCCGCTCCGCCTCCGCCAGCTCGGCGCGGGCCGCCGCCAGGTCGCGGGCGGCCGGCGAGACCAGCATTCCGATCTCCGCCTGGCGACGGGCCAGCTCAGCGGCCGCCGCGTCCAGCGCGCCGGGGTCCGGGTCGCCCCCGGCCGCCTTGGCCGCGAACCAGGCGTGGACGCTGTCTGCGATCTCGCCGGCCCAGCCGAGCTCGGCCATCGCGCCATTACCGGCGTTGTGCCGCAGCTCCGGCGTCAGGAAGGCGTCGACCTCGCGCGCGGACTCCGGGGTCAGGGCGGGCAGGGGGGCGCCGTGGGCGGCCTCGATCCGGCCCATCTCGGCGCGCCAGTCGGCCAGCAAGGCATCGTAGCCGGTGAAGGCGCGGGGAAGGTCTCGCGTGTAGGCCTCGGCGGCCAGC
Organism: uncultured Phenylobacterium sp.; assembly: GCF_902826855.1. Classification (GTDB taxonomy): domain Bacteria; phylum Pseudomonadota; class Alphaproteobacteria; order Caulobacterales; family Caulobacteraceae; genus Phenylobacterium. Next base: position 19,311 of record NZ_CADEGK010000018.1, read on the forward strand.
ATGTAGGAGGCCCACACAAGCACCGACTTGGCCGGAGTGAAGCCGTCGCGACGGGCCAGTGAGCCCGCGACCGCCAACGGATGGCGCACCGGGATCACCGCCCTGGCGGCGACGTTGCGCTCCGCCAGCACCTCACGCCACAGGGGCATGAGCACCGTCGCGCGGGGGTCCTTGATCAGCGGGAAGGCGGCGGCGCCGAACTCCTCATCGAACAGCTCCACGGCGCGCTGGCGCCAGGCCGCTTCCTGCGTCGGGGGCAGCGGCCGGAAAGGGTAGGCGAAGGGGTCGTCCCAGGCCGAACCTGCCGCGCGCAAGCGTTCGTCGTTGAACACCGCGATCTTCCACGGCTCGAAGTAGCCCTTCGCGTTGTGCTCGTCGCCTGGCATCACGTTGGCTGGCAGGGCGCATCCCGCCAGCGCCAGCAGCTGGGTAACCGCCGAGGTGCCGGAGCGGTGCATCCCCAGCACCAGATAGGCGGTGCGCGGCGCTGCGGCGGCGGTTCGGGCTGGCGGCGTCCTGGGCATTCTGGGTTCGGGTCGTAGGGGCGCGCGGCGGGCGCTGCAAGCGGTTGATCGGGGTGGGCATCTGTTGCACACCACCCCTCGCCGCCCCGCAAGGAACCTCAGCTCCATGGCCGTCAGGCCCCTCGACGACGAAGTCCAAAGGGTGATCGCGACGGCCTTCGATCCGGATTTCTATTCGACGGTCTATGACGACCTGCCGTTGGGCGCCAACCCGTTCCGTCACTACCTGGATCACGGCTGGCGGGAGCCGCGGGACCCGGCGCCCTGGTTCTCGTCCCAGCTCTACCTGGCCGACGATCCGGAGCTGGAGCGCCGGCAGGTGGAGCCGTTCAGCCACTTCCTCACCGTGGGCCGCTACGAAGGCCGCGAGGTTCGGCCCTCGCGCCACGCCGTCGCCTATTTCAGTGTCGTGGACTGGAGGCCCGAGCCGTTCCGGTTCGAGGCCTTCGGAACCCTCCCGCCGCAGGGTGCGGTGCGGACTGCGGCGGAGGGGCCCCGGATTTCCAAGGCGCAGGAGCGGGTGGCTGTGGCCGCCCGGTTCGACGCGACCTTCTACGACGCCGTCAATCCCGATGTCGGCGCTTCGGGCATGGACCTCCTGGCGCACTTCCTGATCACCGGCTGGCTCGAGGGCCGCGATCCAACGCCTTGGTTCTCGGTGCGCCACTACCTGGAGACCAATCCGGACGTCGCCGAGAGCGGTGTGAACCCCTTCGCCCACTACCTGATCATCGGTCGCGATCAGGGGCGAAAGCCGCGGCACGAGATGGGTTTCCGCTATGACGTGATCGCCGGGTTGAAGCCGGCGGAGCAGCGGATCGCCGAAGCCCAGGCGGCCGCGGCGGGGATCGCCGTGGGGGCCGTCGCCGAGCTGGCCGAGGGCCTTGGAACCCTGGGCTACCTGCACGTGACCTTCAGCCATGACGACTACCTGGCCCACGCGGGCGGCGTGCAGCTGTGCGTGCGGCGCGAGGCGGCGCGGTTCGCCGAGCGCGGCGCCCGGCATCTGCACCTGCACCCGCAGGGGCCCTGGCAGATGGTCCGCACAGCCGCCGATCCTGGCCCGCTGGGCGTAATGCTTGATGGCGAGCGACTGGGCGCCTTCGCGCCGGCGACCGTTCGCGAAGCGCTGGCCGGAGCGGCCGCGGGCCCCGGACGGCGGACCTTCGCCATCCACAGCCTCCTGGGCCACGAGCCTGACGAGACTGTCGAAATCCTCGCCGCGGCCGGCATGACGCAGGGGTTCTTCTGGCTGCATGACTTCGCCAGCCTCTGCGCGGGCTTCCACCTGTTGCGCAACGACGTGGCCGACTGCGCTGCGCCGCCGCCGGCCAGCGCCGCCTGCGCGGTCTGCGTCTACGGCCCCGTCCGGGCGCGGCACATGAATGCCCACCGCCGGCTGTTCGAGCAGCTGTCGCTGACGGTGGTAGCGCCGGCGCAGACCACGCTGGACTTCTGGAGGAGCCACGGCGACCTGCCAGCCCGTAGGGCCGTGGTCCTTCCGCATGCGCAGCTGACGCCGCGGGGTCCAGCCCGCACCTCTCCTCGTCGACTCGCCCACCGACGGTTCCGCCTCGGCTTCCTGGGCGTGCCGACGCCGCTCAAGGGCTGGCCGCTGTTTCGCGAGCTGGCCGAGCGGCTGGCGGGCGATCCGCGCTACGAGTTGCATCACCTGGGCGTCCGTCGCGATCCGGCCGCGCCCGTCGCGTTCCACGCCGTCGGCGCGAACACGGGGGAGGCGCGCGCCATGCAAGAGGCGGTCGAGGGGCTGGAGCTCGACGCGGCGCTGATCTGGCCCCTGTGCCGCGAGACCTTCTCCTTCACCGCCTATGAGGCCGCCGCCGCCGGGGCGGCGGTGATCACCGGGCCGGACAGCGGCAACGTGGCCGCGTTCGTCACCGCCACGGGCCTCGGACGCGTGCTGGCCGACGAGGCGGCGCTGATGGAGGCCTTCGCCTCCGGCGAGATCCTAGCCCTGGCGCGCAGCCGCCGGGATGTCGCGCTGTATGACCTGAACTACAGCGGGCTGAGCGGTGAGCTGACCGACGCGGCATGAGCAGGAGGTTGATCGCAGCGGTGGCGGGGCGCCTGCAACGCAAGTCGGCGGAGCCCGAGGCGATGCGCGTACGCACGGATCGCGAGATCGCGGCGGCGGCCTTCGACGCCGGATTCTACCTCAAGATGAACCCCGACGTGGCGGAGGGCGGGGGCGACCCGCTGGAGCACTTCCTGGCGTTCGGCTGGCTCGAGGGACGTGATCCCACGCCGGAGTTCTCGGTGCGCACCTATCGCGCGGCGTTCCCGGAAGCGGAGACCAGCGGGTTCAACCCCTTCGTCCACTACCTGATCTCCGGGCGGCCCAAGGCCTGGGCTCCGGAGCCGGTGCTGGGCTTCCGCTACGAGGTGATCGAGCGGCTGGTCCCGCTCGAGGCCCGCGTCGCCGCGGCCACCCGCGGCGAGGTCGCAGCGGGGCCGCGGGCCCAGCTGGCCGCCGCGTTGGCGTCGTCGCGGGACGGCTTGGCGCGCCTCCACATCACCTTCAGCCACGATGACTTCAGCGCCAATGTCGGCGGGCTGCAGCTGGCCATTCAGCGCGAGGCCGCGCGCCTCGCGGAACTGGGCCGCGACCACCTGCACCTGCACCCGGCCAGGCCGTGGCCGGTTGTGCGGACCGCCGCCGATCCGGACCTGCTGGGGGTCGTCTGGAACGGCGTTGCCGTCGGCTCCTTCGCGGCGGCCGATATCGCCGCGGTGCTGGCCCGGATCGGCGTCGGCAAGGCGCGCAGCTTCGCCATCCACAGCCTCCTGGGCCATGCGGCCGACGAAACGGTGGCGATCCTCGAGGCCGCGGGGCTGAGGGCGGGGGTCTTTTGGCTGCACGATTTCGCCAGCGTATGCGCGGGCTTCCACCTGCTGCGCAACGACGTGCAAGACTGCGCCGCCCCTCCGCCGGACAGCGCCGCCTGCGGCATCTGTCTCTATGGGCCGTGGCGGGCGCGCCACGCGAGCGAACACGCCCGGCTGTTCGACCGCCTGGACCTGACCGTGGTCTCGCCCTCGCAGGTGACCCTGGACCTTTGGCGCGCCGCTTCCGAGCTGAGGGCCGTCGCGACGGCGATCCTGCCCCACGCGACACTCACGCCGTGCGGCCCCGCTCCGGTGGCCGCGGAGCCGCGGGCGCTGCGCGTCGCCTTCGCGGGTCTGCCGGCGCCGCACAAAGGCTGGCCGCTCTTCCAGGCGCTGGCCAACCGGTTCGCCGAGGACCCGCGCTACGAGTTCCTGCACCTGGGCGTGAGGCCCGAGCCGGCGGCCCGCGCCGCGTTCCAGGCCGTTTCGGTGAGCGCCGCAACCCCGCTGGCGATGCGGGACGCGCTGGCGGCGGCGGAAGTGGATGTGGTGCTGGTCTGGGCGATCTGCCGTGAGACCTTCTCCTTCGTGGCCTATGAGGCCGCCGCCGCCGGGTGCGCCGTGGTTACCGGCCCGGACAGCGGCAATGTCGCGGCCTTCGTCGAGGCGACCGGCCACGGCCAGGTGCTGGCGGACGAGGCGGCGCTGAGGGCGGCCTTCGAGACCGGTGAAGTGCGGCGCCTGGCGCGCGCCAACCGGCAGCCGATGCTCTACGACCTCGCCTTCAGCGCGCTAACCCTCGATCTGGCCGAAGAGCCGACCGCATGAAGATCCTCTGCTATTCCAGCTTCACCTTCTCCTACCTGAACCGGGCGCGGGTGCTGTTCCAGACCCTGCGGGAGCATCACCCGGACTGGGAGTTGGCGGCCCTGATCACCGATCGGCCCCCGGAGGGCTTCGCCTTCGATCCGGCAAACGAGCCGTTCGACCGGCTGGTCTGGGCCAGCGACCTGGGAATCCCGGATTTCGAGGGATGGCTCTTCAAGCACGACGTCGTCGAGGTCTGCACGGCGGTGAAGGGGCCCTTCATCCACCAGGCCTGCGGCTGGGGCTTCGACGCGGTGATCTACATGGATCCCGACACGGCGGCGCTGGCGACGCTCTCGCCGCTGGAAGGGTGGCTGGAGGAGCACGACATCCTGCTCACCCCGCACCTGGTCGACGCCAACGACGATGACATGGCGATCCGCGACAACGACCTGTCGGCCTCGCGCACGGGCATCTTCAACCTGGGCTTCGTGGCCATCCGGACAAGCGGGGAGGGCGCGCGGTTCGCCCGCTGGTGGAACGACCGGCTGCTCCACTACTGCTACGACGACATGCCCAGCGGCCTGTTCGTGGATCAGCGTTGGTGCGACCACGTCCCGGCCCTGTTCGACCGGGTGAAGGTGATCCGCGATCCTGGCTACAACGTCGCCAGCTGGAACCTCTCCAAACGGACGGTCGCCGTGGAGAAGGACGGCCGGATCACCGTCAACGGAGTCGTCCTGCGCTTCTGGCACTTCACCAAGCTGGGTCCGCTGGGCGACACCATGACCCGCCGCTACGCCGGGCGGAACTTCCCGGTCTACGAGATCTGGAGCTGGTACAAGCGCCTGGTGACCGCGGCCACCGATCCGGCGATCCCCGAGCGGTACTGGGCCTTCGCCGCCTATGACGACGGGCGGCCTATCGCCAAGAGCGAGCGGGTGCTCTATCGCGAGCGCATCGACCTGCAACAGGCCTTCCCCAACCCCTTCGCCTCCGGGCGCGGCAGCTTCCAAGAATGGCTCGAACACGAAGGCGCCTGACGCCGACGGAGGATACTTCCCCGGAAGTCTCCGACGCGGCGGACGACAACGTCCCGGCGCTGCTGGCGAAGGCGCATGCCGTGGCGCTTCGGACCGCCAAGCTGCGTCGCGATTTCGACGCTGCCCACCGGCTGGCGCACGAGGCTCAGGTGCGCGAGGCGCTGACACGCACCGAGCTGACGCTGGCGCTGGGCGAGAGCCTGGCTGAGCGGGCGGAGATGGCCCGGCGGGTGCGCGAGCATGCGCTGGCCGCGTACGCGGCGCGGGGCGGCGCGATCAAGCTGCGGCGGCACAACCGGATCAGCCAGGTCCTCGACAAGATGCTCGTGCGGCTGGGGTCCGTCGGCCAGGCGCTGGTGATCGCCCGTAGCGGCGTGTGGCGCAGGACGACCCGGCCGCTGTTCGACCTGCGCCACATGGCGGCCTACGCGCGGCGCGGTCCCGATCCCAGCGTCTCGCCTCCGGCCCTGTTCGACCAGGCCTGGCGGCTGGCGCACAGTCCGGACCTGGCCGCAAGCCGGATGGCGCCGCTGGTCCACTACCTGGTGGCCGGTTTCCGTGAGCACCGCGACCCGCACCCACTCTTCGCGGAGGCGTGGTACGCCCGGCAGAACGCCTACGAGCTGGCCGCGACTAGCCTGTCGGGGCTGGAGCACTATGTCCGCGCCGGCGCGGCGCGGGGCAGCAGCCCGCACCCGCTGTTCGACGTCGCCCACTACCTGGCGCAGGGCCCAGCGCTGGCGCACGGCGAGGATCCGCTGTCGCACTACCTGCGCGAGGGCGGGCGGCTGGGCCTGTCGCCGCATCCGCTGTTCGATCCGGCCTGGTATGCGGAACAGGCGCCGGAGGCGGCCGGATCGCCCAGCCTGGTCCACTACCTGGAGGCGGGGTCGCCGGCCGGGCTCTCCCCGCATCCCCTGTTCGAGCCGGCCTGGTACGCAAAGACTTACCCGCAGGTCGCCGAGAGCGGACTCGAGCCTCTAGTCCACTACGTCACCATCGGCGCCTTCGAGCATCGCGCGCCCAGCCCCTGGTTCGACGTGGTACACTACCTGGCGACGCGCGCCGAAGGCCTCCCGCCGGGGGCCAATCCGCTGATCGACTATCTGCAGGGCGGCGCATGGGCCGGCTCAGAGGCGCGGCCGGGGTTCCCGACTTCGGCGTATCTTGCCGCGCGGCCCGACCTGGTGCGCGCCGGGCTTACCCCGCTGGAGCACTGGGCGCGGCGGCGGGGGCGCTGAAGACCTCCGCGAGGCCCAGTGCAGCCAGTTGCCGGCGAATCTCCGCGTAGTATTCCGGCACATAGTGGAAGGGGCTGAGGCCCCACTGGTGGGCCGGGTCGGCCAGCCGCTGACCGACGGCCTCGATCCGCGCCATCGGCGGCATCAGCGCGGCGAAGGTGTCCTCCTGGCGCTGCAACAGTGCGTTGTAGGCCGCGATCTCCGCCGGGACGCCGGTCAGAATGTCGACGCCGACCACCGGAACGACCCGCCCGTCGGGAAGCCGCTGGTCGCTGGCCCAGCGGGCGGCGTGCAGGATCAGTTCGGCGCGGCCGAGCTGGGTGGCGCGCACCAGGGCGGCGAACTCGCCTGCGGCCTGCCGCCACAGCCGCTCGCACGCTCCCGACAGCCGCGGAACGGTTCGGGCGCTGCTCAACACAGGTTGGGCGCGGTAGCCGCTGCGCTCCAGCTCCGCGCTGTGGGTCGCCAGCCAGCCAGCGGCGGCCAGCAGGTCGAAGCGTTCATCGATGAAGTCGAAGATGATGTGGGTCGGCTCGAAGGCGACGAGCCGCGCGAGGGCGGTCTTCTCCAGGTCGGCCACAAGGGCGTTGTGCTCGTGGCGGCGCAGGTCTCCGGGCGGCGTGCGCGCGGTGCGCAGGCCCGGAACGGGCGCAGCCAGCAGGCTCGGCAGGCCGGTCCGCGAGATGTAAAGGACCGCCTCGGATCCGCCGCCATGTATTGGCCACAGGTCCCTGGTTATGCAGCTGCCGACAATGGCGATTCGCGGTGCCGTCGTCGGCATAGGGTTCCCGGTGCTCCGTGTCGTCTGACGTTTAACACGCGTCGCCAGCGGCGGATCACGGCATTGACAACGCAGGGGCAGGTCAGCATCTACGCGCGCTTTGACGCAGCCCCTGAACGATGATGACTAGGGCCACGTTCACCCTTTGTGACAGAGTTCGGTATATCAGCCCGCTTTGGACTGACGGGACGGCTTGGACGAGATGAAATTCCTGACGTTCCTGACGAATCTGCCGGACAACGTGCTCGGACGCGCGTTGCGCGACGGCTACAAGCCCGCGGCGGTCGCGTTCGGCTTCAGCCTGGTATCGAACCTCCTGTATCTGGCGCTGCCGCTTTACACCTTCCAGATCTACGGCCGGGTAATGATCAGCCAGAGCATGGGCACGCTCTGGATGCTTACCCTGGTGACCCTCATCGTGTTCGCGATCTCCAGCGTCATCGACGACTACCGCGCGCGGATCCTGATCAACTTCGGCGTGACGCTTGATCAACGGGTGTCGGGGCGGGTGTTCACCAGCCTGTTCGACGCTGCCGTGCGCGGCGAGCCCGGTCGTGCTCAGGCGCTACGTGATCTGGACCAGTTCCGCCAGTCGCTGACGGGCATCGCCGCGGCGGCCTTCTTCGACGTGCCGTGGATCCCGGTGTTCCTGGGCGTCCTGTTCATCATCGACCCACTGGTCGGCGTCATCACCCTGTCGGGGGCGGGCATCCTGTTCCTGCTGGCGGTGGCACAGGCGCGCGCCACTCAGTCGGCGCTTAAGGACGCCAATGAGGCTGCGCTGAAGAGCTACGCCTTCACCGACGCGGCGCTGCGCAACGGTGAAGTGGTCCGCGCCATGGGCATGCTGCCGACCCTGGGCCAGGCCTGGGCGAAGCACCGCGGCATAACCATCGAACGCGGGGCCGTCGCGGCCGAGGCGTCGAACATGTACACCGACATCATCAAGGCGGTGCGCATGGCCATCCAGGTGCTGATCATCGCGATCGGCGCCTTCTTGATCATCAAGGGCGAAATCCACTCGGGCATGCTGTTCGCCAACATGATCCTGGCAAGCCGCGCCCTGCAGCCGATCGAGAAGATCGTCGGGTCATGGGACCCGCTGAACAACATGTTCCGCGCCTATGTTCGGCTGAACCAATTGCTGGCCAAGGCGGAGCCGCCGGCCAGCGCCACGGCGCTGCCGCGGCCGCTCGGAAAGCTGTCGGTCGAGGGCGTGAACTTCGCCCCGCCCGGCGCACAGAGGCTCATCCTGTCCAACATCAACTTCGCCCTCGATCCGAACGAGGTGCTGGGAGTGATCGGCCCTTCAGGGGCAGGAAAGTCGACTCTGGCGCGCCTGCTGGTGGGCATCTGGAAGCCGCTGCAAGGCGTGGCGCGACTCGATGGCGCCGACGTCTTCACCTGGGACCGCGCGGACTTCGGGCGCTACTCCGGCTACCTCCCACAGGACACCGAGCTGTTCGCCGGCACCGTACGCAACAACATCGCCCGCTTCCGCCCCGACGTGACCGACGAGGAAGTGGTGACGGCCGCGCAACTCGCTGGCGTCCACGAACTGATCCTGCGCATGCCCAAGGGCTACGACACCGAGGTGGGCGAGGGCGGCGTGGTGCTGTCGGCGGGGCAGCGGCAGCGCGTCGGCCTGGCCCGCGCGATGCTCGCCAACCCCGCTTTCGTGGTCCTGGACGAGCCCAACGCCAACCTCGACGCCGAGGGCGAGGAGGCCCTGATGAGGGCCATCGACGCCATGAAGGCCAACGGCGCCACCGTGGTGATCATCTCCCATAAGCCCGGTGTGTGCCGCGCGGCCGACAAGATGCTGGTCCTGCGAGAGGGCCGCGTCGAACTGTTCGGGCCGCGGGACCAGGTCATGGCGCGGCTGATGAAGCCGGCGGCCACGGCGCCCGCGGCGCCGGCAGCGCCCGAGGTGCGGGCTGTGGAGGCCGGCCGATGAAGCTTGATCTCACCCCCCAGCGCACGGGCTACGTGACCCCTACCTTCGGTGGCGACGACAACGCGCCGATGGCGCCCGAGCTGCAGCAGCGCCTGCGCCGCCCGATGCTGGTGGGCGGTGCGGTGATCGGCGTGTTCGTCGTGGGCCTCGGCCTCTGGGCCTCTTTCAGTCGCCTGGCCACTGGGGTCCCGGCCCCGGGGGAGGTTCGCGCCGACTCGGAGCGCAAGACGCTGCGCCCCAAGGACCCGGGCACGGTCAAGGCCATCCTGGTCCGCGAAGGCCAGTTCGTCCGCGCCAATCAGCCGCTGCTGCTGTTCAACGACGTCGAGGCCCGCGCGGCCGTCGACGTGCTGCAGAGCCAGTACGACACGTTCCTTGCCCAGAAGGCCAGGTTCACGGCCGAGGCGACCGGCCGGCCGGCGCTGGAATTCCCCGCCGAGCTGATGGCCCGCATGTCCGATCCGCGGGTTGCTACGCTGGTGCAGGGCCAGCAGTTCCTGTTCTCCACGCGCCTGCAGTTGATGCAGAGCCAGATGGCGGTGCTGAACCAGCGCATCGAGCAGCAGTTGACCCAGATCGAGGGCCAGCAGGCGCAGCTCGACGCCGTGGTGGAGCAGATGCGGTTGGCGGAGGAGGAACTCGTCGGCTACCGCAAGCTGAACGAGCAGGGCTACGCCTCCCGGAACCTGATCCTCCAGCGCGAGAGCCGCCAGGCCGAGCTGGCCGGCCGTAAGGGCCAGCTGCTGGCCGACATCGCCCGCCTGAAGCAGTCGATGGGCGAGACCCGCCTGCAGCTGGCCTCCTTGCGCAACGAGCGCGAAAGCCAATCCGCCGAGGGCCTGCGCGATTCGGAGTCCAGGCTTGCCGACGTGATCCCGCGCCTCACCACCGCGCGCCAGACCCTGGACGGCAGGGTCGTTCGCTCACCCGTCGATGGTTATGTCTTCAACCTGACCCAGTTCACGGTCGGCGGCGTCATCGGCGCCGGCGAACAGATGATGGACGTGGTGCCGTCGCAACAGGCGTTGACGGTCAGCGCCATGATCAAGCCCGAGGATGTTGACGAGGTCCGCGTCGGGATGCCGGCCCAGGTTCGGCTGACCGGACTCAACCAGCGGTTCAACGAACCGTTGGACGGAACAGTGTCCATCGTCTCCGCCGACCGCATCGTCAACGAGCGGAACGGACAGGCCACCTACCGGGTCGACGTGCGAATCGCACCGAGCGAACTGCGCAAGCTTAAGAAGGGGGTCAAGATGAGCCCCGGGATGCCCGCTTCGGTCCAACTCAGGACTGGTGAACGTTCCGTTATGAGCTTCCTAATTTCGCCAATTACTCAGACGATGCAGGACGCGTTCCGCGAGGAATAGAGGCATCTCTGCAACACCTTGGAAACGCACGCTGCGGGGGGCTTTTTCAGGTTGCGCGAATAACAGGCTTCCGATACGTCTCCCCTTGGGCTCGTCTAACCTACGCCGCAGCCACGCTATGGCGCTTGGGATTAAATGGACCGCTGGGACTGCTCCATCGGGGATGGGGGTCAAGCGTTCTGGGGGTCCGTGTGACACTGACTGGAGAGAATAATGGCGACTTATTTCTTTGAAACGATCACTGACGCGCAGGCTGCGGCCTACAGCGCTGCGTCCGACACCCTGGTCTTCCAGACCACGGGCGAGTCGGGCAGGATCACGACCGTCCGCTTCAATCCGGCCACGCCCACGGCGCCGGCTTCGACCTCGCTCATCTCGGGCCTGACCGGCCGGACGGTGACCTTCGGGCCGGGCATCGCGGGTGAAGGCCTCGACGCCAACGACCCGGGCGTGATCTTCCCGGACGGTTCGAGCCTGGTGGTCGGCACCGCGGGCGGCGACGCCCTGGCTGACGGCGCCTCGGGCACCTCCAACGCCGACGGCCTCTACGGCGGTGCGGGCGACGACACCATGGCTGGCGCGGCAGGCGACGACGTCATGCAGGGCAACCAGGGCGACGACGATCTCAGCGGTAACGCCGGCAACGACAACGTCTATGGCGGCCAGAACGACGACACGATCGACGTCGGCGCTGGTGCGAATTTCGCCCATGGCAACCTCGGCGCTGACGTCATCACCGCCCGCGGATCCACCGGCCCCAACATCCTGCTCGGCGGCCAAGGCGTCGACATGATCACCGGCGGCACTGGCGCTGACATCATCAACGGCAACATCGGCGCTGACACGCTCATCGGCGGCGGCGGCAGCGACACCATCTTCGGTGAGGGCGAAAACGACACCATCACCGCCACCAGCGGTGCGACGTCGACGCTCGCGATTGACGGTGGCGCAGGCGACGACTCGATCCAGGCGACTGGCGGGGCCAGCTTCAACATCGCAGGCGGCAGCGGCGTCGACACCATCCTTGTGACTGGCGCTGGCACGGTCCAGGGCAACGCCGGGAACGACGTCATCACCGGTTCGGGCGCCACCGCCAAGGCCACCGTCCTCGGCGGCCAAGGCAACGACGCCATCGTCCACCTGGGCAACGGCGGCCACACCCTGAACGGCAACATCGGCAACGACACCGTCACGTCGGGGGCCGGGGCCGATAACGTCGTCGGCGAAACCGGCGATGACGATCTGTCCTCGGGCAGCGGCGCTGACACCGTCAGCGGTGACGAAGGCGCGGACGATATCGTCAGCGGCAGCGGCGCCGACCTGGTGTTCGGCGGCGAAGGCAACGACACGATCAGCAACGTGGACGGCGGCGCCGACACCATCGACGCGGGCAGCGGGGACGACACCGTGGCCGGCGGCGAACAAGCCGACAACATCACCCTCGGTGATGGCAACGACCTGGTGGCGGCCGCTGGCTCCGGCAGCGATTTCGTCTCCGGCGGCGCCGGCGACGACAATGTCACGCTCGGCACGGGCAATGACAGCCTGACCGGCGGCGAAGGCAACGACACCGGTTCGGGTGGCGCAGGCGCCGACAACCTCGACGGCGGTGGCGGCGACGACGTCCTCCTGGGCGGCGCCGATAACGACACCGTTCAAGGCGGCGACGGCAACTTCGACTTCATCAGTGGCGACGCCGGCACCGATGTTCTGCTGGGTGGCAACGGAGTTGACCTGTTCAGCTTCGCGAACGGGGACTCCGGCGTCACCGCCGGCCTGCTCGACCAGATCCAAGACTGGCAGGCCTTCGACGCCCTCGACTTCGGGGCGCTGGCGACCGCCGTTGACCTGGCGAACTACATCGAGCTGACCTCGGCGACCTACGACGCGGCTCAAGCGTCGGCGACCGTCCAAATCGGCGGTGGCATCGACTATGTGGTCGTCCAGGTGGGCGCCGACGTGGTGGTGTTCGTCGACTCGGCCGGCAACAACGGCGGACCGGAAGACGCGGTGGTGCTGGTGGGCCGGACGCTCGCGGACATCTCCGCGGCGAACATCCCCGGCGGCTAAGCCTCGATCACTGAACGTTCAAGGGCCGCCCTTCGGGGCGGCCCTTTTCTTTTGCCTGGTTTCCTTTGCCGGCCAGCGCCAGGCCACGCTATGAGCGGACCGCCCATGAGCAACGCGGCGATCTACCTCCACCCCGACGCATTCGACACCGCCGACGCCCCCTTGGTCGGCCGCCGCGCGGCCGGGGAGAGCTTTCTCCGCGGCTTTCTGCGCCATGCCGATGTCGAGGCCTTCCACTTCTGGAACGTGTCCGGTCAGCCCCAGGCGAAGCTCGACGCCCTCGTGGAGCGCATCGAACCGCCGCGCCGCCCCGTCCACTGGATTGACCGGCGTGACCGCCCAGGTCTGCGCGCCCAGGGCGTGCTGCACATGCCGGGGCCATCGCTCGACGCCGAGGCCTTCCTGCGCCTCTCCTACGGTTCGAACGCCTACGCCCTGTGCGGCGTCACCCACACCACCGCCACCGAACGGATCATGCGGGTCCTCCCGGACCTGCTGGTGGCGCCCCTCGAAGGCCACGACGCCCTAATCTGCACCTCCGGCGCGGTGCGCGAGGCCGTCGAGACCCAGCTGTCGATGATGCGAGACTACCTGAAGGCCCAGTTCGGCCCGCGCCAGCGCCCGGAGCTGATGCGGACCACCATCCCCCTGGGTGTCAACACCGAGGACTTCGCCCCATCGCCGCGGAGCCGCACCGAGTGGCGCGCCAAGCTGGGCGTCCCGGCCGAGGCGGTCGTGGCTCTCTACGTCGGCCGCCATAGCGTCAAGACGAAGATGAACCCTGCCCTGATGGCGATGGCCCTCGAACGCGCCGCCGGCAAGACCGACAGGCAGATTTGCTGGCTTAACTCCGGCTGGGTCGAACCCGCCTCGGCGGAGGCCACCTTCCACGAGGAGGTCCGAGCCCTCTGCCCGTCGGTCACCTACCTCACCGTCGATGGCCGCCAGCCCGAGGTCCGGTTCTCCATCTGGTCGGCCGCCGACCTGTTCCTCAGCTTCCCGGACAACATCCAGGAGACCTTCGGCCTGACCCCGATCGAAGCGATGGCGGCCGGGCTGCCGTGCGTGGTCAGCGACTGGAACGGCTACAAAGACACCGTCCGCCATGGCGTCGACGGCTTCCGCATCCCGACTCTAGCGCCACGCGCGGGCCTGGGCGGGGACCTCGCCCACTGGTTCGCCAGCGGCTGGCTCAACTACGAGAACTACGTGGGCGCCGCGGCGCAGTACACCGCCGTCGACCTCGCCGCCGCGGAGGCCGCCATCCTGGCGCTGGTCGAGGACGAGGGCCGCCGGCGGACCATGGGCGCGCAGGCTGCCCAGCGCGCCCGCGAAGTGTTCGACTGGCGGGCGATCATCCCCCAGTATCAGGAGCTCTGGGCCGAGCAGGACGCACGCCGCCGCGGCTCGACGGCCGACGTGCTGTCGCGTCCCACCCCCTACCGGCCGGATCCCTACACCCTCTTTGCCAGCTATCCGTCGCGGTCGCTTCAGCGTTCCGACCTGGTGACGCTGCAACCGGGCATGGATTGGCCGACGGCCGAGGCGCGCCTGGCCGGCCCGCTGGCCGCCTATAGCGCCCTCAACCGGCCCGTCGCCGCTGAACTGTCCGTCGTGCTTGGCCGCCTGGCCAGCGGCGGCCCCGCGACGGTGGCGGAGTTGCTGGGGCTGGTCGCCCCGGAGCGCAGGAGCTACCTGGAGCGAGGCCTGATCTGGATGGCCCGCCACGACGTGGTGGCGATCCATCGCGCTGACTAGGCCGGCGTGCGTCCGTCGCAAACGCAGATGGCCGGGCGATGAACCCTGCGATCCGCCACCCGGCCAATGCGACACAGCCATGGAGAGCTAGGCTGAGGGCTCACGCTAGCCGAAAGCTCCACCGTCGAAAAGGCGGCGCCAGATCACGTCTCGGTCATTGCGGCGGGTCACGGCGAGCCTTCGCCGCACGCCTCACAGCGCGATCTCCAGGTGTCGGCTCAGCGCCACGGCGCCTTTGCGCCAGACCCGATACTCGGCGGTGTAACGTCCGCTGGACCAACCGGTCGGCGGGCGGCGCTTGCCGATGTAGGTGAACTCCTGGGCGCGCCAGCGGGCGAGGGGCGGCCGGCGGCTCTGCGTCAGCACCTTGCCGTCCGGCCCCCTGAGCACGAGCTCGATCTCGTCGCCCGGCAGCAACGCGATGGCGCGCCCGTAGGCGATCAGCCACGGCGAGGCGGCGGTGAACGGGCGGATGCGGCCTTCCTCCAGGTCTTCCTGCTGGAATTGGGCCTCGGTGAAGCCGGCGTTGAGGATGGCCCCGGCGTGGTAGGCCATCTGGGCCTGCGCCTGCGGCGTCCACAGGCTCGTCTGAGGGCGGCAGCTGCCGGGCGGCGTCGGCGCCGGCGCGAACGGGTCGACCACCTGACCGTTGTGGCGGACGCTCAGGTGCAGGTGCGGGAACTCCGTGTTCCCGGAGAGACCGACGCGGCCCAGGGCCGTGCCCGCGACCACAGGCTGGCCGACCTTCACGACGATGCTGCCGCGGGCCATGTGGCAGTACTGGGTCTCCCAGCCGCCGCCGTGGTCGACGACCACGCCGTTGCCGCACTCCGCATTGGCGACCGAAGGGGCCCCTTCGGCACGGATCGAGATGTCGGCCACGCCATCGCGCAGTCGCGCGACCTTGCCGGGCGCCGCCGCCAGGACCGCCACGCCGCGCCGCAACGCCACCATCGAGGGCAGGCGGATGTCGATCCCGGAGTGGGCGTTGTAGGTCTGTAGGCCGCAGCGGTAATCCTGGGTTCCCGGCCCGGGGTCACGGTCCACATAGTGCTGGATCTCGCAGGTCCGGCCCGGTTGGCAGGCCAGCGGGAAGGCCAGCGCCGGGGCGGGCGCGCCAGCAGGCGGCTGCGAGGCGGGGGCGGTAGAGGCGGCAGGGGCGGCCAGGCCGGCCGCAAGGGCGAGGGCGGCTAGTCTCATGGGCGCGAACCTGGCCAGGCCACGGGGCGGAACTGTGGCCTAGCCATAACGGATGCCGGTCAGGTCGGCGAGCCGCGCGGCGTCGTCGGCGTAGACCCGGCGCAGATGCGCCACGTCCTCCTGCGTCAGCTCCGAAGGATAGGCCATTTCCTGGCCCACATGCGTCTCCCGCCGCCTGGGCGCCGCGGCGTTCGGAAGGCCCAGGAAGCCACGCACGGCCATGAGCGCCGGCGCGGGATCGGCGCGCAAATCTTCGGCGCGCAGGATCAGCACCTGTTCGCGTGGGAACAGCCTGAACAGCCGCTCCAGCTGCTCGGCGTAGAAGCCGCGTTCGACGTAGGAGAACTCCCGGTGATGGCCCCAGGGTTCGGCGTCGAACAGTCGTTGCCGCCCCTGGCGGATGCACCAGCCGAACGGCTGCGTCTCGGGCCCGCGAGCATACTCCATCCGCCACTGCGACCAGGCCCGCTGCACCGGGTCGCGCAGGGTGATGATCAGCTTCATGGCCGGGTTGTAGGCGCGGATCCGTTCCACGCTGTTGGGCCAGTAGATGTAGATGGGCGTCGCCTCGCCGCATGGGCGACCATCAGGCGCGGGAAAGTGGGCGTGGTAGGCGCCGTAGTCTGGTGATGCCCAATCCACCGTCTCGTCATCAAAGTAGTGGACCTCCTTCTCGTCGGAGAGGGCGATGTCCGGATAGTCCCCGAGATAGTCGAACAGCGCCGTCGTCCCACCCTTCTGGGCTCCGGCGATGAGGAAGGTGACGCGAGGCGGCTCGGCCATGGCCTCTAATCCCGTGCGCCGGCGGTGCGGGCAAGCCCCGCTTCGCGATTGGGCTGACACCCGCTAAGAGCGTCCCATGTGACGGCGCGCCATCGGGCGCGGCCCCTGGCAAGGCTGGACGATGAAGACGGTGATCCTGGCGGGTGGCCTCGGCACCCGCATCTCCGAAGAGAGCCATCTCAAGCCCAAGCCGATGATCGAGATCGGCGGCCGACCGATCCTCTGGCACATCATGAAGCTGTACTCGTCGTATGGATTCAATGACTTCGTGATCTGCCTCGGCTACCGCGGCTACGTCATCAAGGAGTATTTCGCCAACTACGTGCTGCACAACGCCGACGTGACGATCGACCTGGCGAGCGGCTCGACCGAGTACCACGCCACCAACCACGAGCCGTGGAAGGTGACGCTGGTGGAGACCGGGTCTGACACCATGACCGGGGGGCGGCTGAAGCGGGTCGAGAGGTACCTGACGCCCGGCGAGCCGTTCTTCTTCACCTATGGCGATGGGGTCGCCGACCTCGACATCGGCGCGCTCGCGGCCTTCCACGCCGCGCACGGCAAGGACGCCACCCTGACCGCCGTGGCGCCGCCCGGCCGCTATGGCGCCCTCGAGCTGGACGCGGGCCAGGTGCGGCGGTTCATCGAGAAGCCGCCGGGCGACAACGGCCTGATCAACGGCGGGTTCTTCGTGCTGAACCCCCAGGTCATTTCCCGCATCGCCGACGATGCCACCAGCTGGGAAAGCGCGCCCCTGGAGGGCCTGGCCGCTGACGGCCAACTGCAGGCCTTCCGGCACGACGGCTTTTGGGCCGCGATGGACACCCTGCGCGACAAGAACCACCTCGAGGCGCTGTGGGCGTCTGGCGAGGCGCCGTGGCGGCGGTGAATCCGGGGTTCTGGGCCGGCAAGCGCGTCCTGCTGACCGGGCACACGGGCTTCAAGGGGTCGTG
This sequence comes from uncultured Phenylobacterium sp., assembly GCF_902826855.1. Classification (GTDB taxonomy): domain Bacteria; phylum Pseudomonadota; class Alphaproteobacteria; order Caulobacterales; family Caulobacteraceae; genus Phenylobacterium. The sequence goes on from NZ_CADEGK010000018.1 coordinate 36,645, forward strand.
GGCCGCGATCTGGCTGGCGCGGATGGGGGCCGAGGTGACGGGCCTGGCGCTGGCGCCGGACAGCGAACCCAACCTGTTCACCCTGGCCGGTCTGCGCGCTCGGCTCGGCTCGCTGCTGGTCGACCTGCGCGACCGCGATGGCGTGGAGGCCGCGCTCGCAGGGCGCGCCTTCGACGTCGTCCTGCATATGGCCGCCCAGCCGATCGTGCGGACCTCGGTGGAGGATCCGATCGGGACCTTCGCGACCAATGTAATGGGCACGGCGCACCTGCTGGAGGCGTTGCGCGCCCAGGGCGCACTGCAGGCTGTGCTCGCGGTCACCTCGGACAAGGTCTACGCCAACGCCGAGACCGGCCGGGCCTTCGCGGAGGGTGACAACCTGGGCGGCAAGGACCCCTATTCGGCCTCCAAGGCGGCCGCCGAGATCGTTGTCCAGAGCTA
>NZ_CADEGK010000019.1 GCF_902826855.1 uncultured Phenylobacterium sp.
GCCTGGCACGCCTGGGCGGATGGTGGCCCGCGACAGGCGCAGGAACTCGGGCTCGGAGACCGCTGCGCGGGCCCGGCGCACCGTGACGCCCACCGCCAGGGCGCTCGCCGCCTCGCCCTTGAATGTGCCGCGGGACGGCGGCACGTCGGAATAGTCACGGCCCACGGCGCAGGCGATGTGGCGTTCGGTCACCAGCGAATTGTTCGTCGGGTCGAAGCCGATCCAGCGCAACTGCGGGAAGAACACCTCGACCCAGGCATGGGTGGCGTCGGGGTCGGACCGATCGCCGTGGCGCTTGTCGGTGTAGAGGTAGCCCGAGACGTAGCGCGCGGGGATGCCCCAGGAGCGGCAGATGGCGATCATCACATGGGCGAAGTCTTGGCAGACCCCGGCGCGGGCCTTCAACACGTCGTCGATGGGGCTGTCGGCGCGGGTGACCCCAGCCTCGTAGCCGAACGACACGTAGACGATCTTGTTGAGCGCCTTCACCGCGCTCAGCGGGTCCAGCGCCTTCAGGCTGTCGATGTTGTGCTCGGCCTCGTAGCGGCGCAGCGCCTCGGTCTCGCGGGCGAAGCCGTGCGGGTGCAGGTAGTCGAAGTTGTCGCCGCGCTGGGCGGCGGCGCGCAGGCGGTCCCACTCCCCCATGTCCAGGTGCTTCGGCAGCTCCGGCGGCGGTTGCGTGTCCACCGCGGCGCGGGCCGTGATGGTCAGCTTGTCGTGCGGCTGCGGCACGTCGAAGTGGTAGACCGGGTTACCGAAGCTGTCGGCGTAGGAGAACAGCTGCGCCGGCGGATCCAGCTCGATGTCGAAGCTGACCAGCCGCTGGCGGGTGTGCTTCTGCGGCTGCATCCACACCTCCATCACGCTCTCGCGCACGGCGTAGGCGTAGTCGTACTGGGTGGTGTGGCGGACTTCGAGCAGCAACGGACCAGGTCTCCTCAGGCGGGCAGGCGGTCTTCCAGCGGATAGGCGACGAAGGCGTCATAGAGGCTGAGGTGGATGTCCCAGCATTCGTCGAGCACGGTCTTCAGGAACGCCGAGGCGCCCTGCGCCTCCAGCTCGTCCATGTCGGCAAAGTGCAGGCGCGCCTTCAGCCGTCCGGCCAGGCGCTCGGGCCCGGCGTTGCCCGACAGGCCGGCGTGGCGCGTAATCGCCGCCAGGTGGGTCTCGATCTGGTGGGTGCAGAAGCGGATGGAGCGCGGGAAGTCCTCGTCCAGCATCAGGAAGTTCAGGATGAAGCGCGGTTGCACTTCGGCGGTATAGACCCGCAGGTAAGGCTCCAGCGCGCAGCTCATCCGCAGCACGCTGGTGAGCGCGAAGTGGTCGGCCAGGGCGCGGCGGCGCCGCCGCTCCCCGAACACCACCTCCAGAAGCGAGCCGATCAGCTGGGCGCGTTCGAGGTACATGCCGAGCTGCAGGAAGCTCCAGCCCTCGCCATGGCTCATGGTGGCGTCGCCGGCGCCCTTGAACAGGTGCAGGTCGGCGATGATGTCGTGCAGGAACAGTTGGGAGCCGTCGTTGAAGGCCTTGCGGGCGCCGGGGTTGTTCATCCGCAGGTAGATGAGGTTCAGCCGCTCCCAGGTCTCGGTGGTGATCTGGTCGCGCACCTGGCGGGCGTTCTCCCGGGCGTGCGCGATCGAGGAGAAGATCGAACCGCGGTCGCTGCGGTCCAGGGTGAGCGCCAGGGCCGACTGGTAGGGCGCGAGCGCCTTGGCCGGGTTGCGGTCGCCCACGGCGTGCAAGGCGATGCGGGCCACCTGGGTGGCGGCCTCCGACCGGTCCAGGGTGGCGTTCAGCATCACGTCGGACAGCCGGCACATGTGCTCGGCCCGCTCCACGTAGCGCCCGATCCAGTAGAGGCTGTCGGCTACGCGAGCGAGCATCATCGCGCGTCACCCTTGGTCTCGGAAAGCACCCAGGTATCCTTCGACCCGCCGCCCTGGCTGGAGTTGACCACGAGCGAGCCCTTGCGCAGCGCCACGCGGGTCAGCGCCCCCGGCGTCACCACGATCTTCTCGCCGCACAGGATGAACGGGCGGAGGTCCACGTGCCGCGGCTCGACGGCGCTGTCGATCAGGCAGGGCGCGGTGGAGAGCTGGATCGTGGGCTGGGCGATGTAGTTCTCGGGGTTGGCGGTCAGCGCATCGGCGAACTCGGCCTGCTCGGCCTTGGTGGAATGCGGGCCCACCAGCATGCCGTAGCCGCCCGAGGCGCCCACCGCCTTGACCACCAGCTTGTCCAGGTTGGCCAGCACGTGGCTGAGCTGCGCCGGCTCGCGGCAGAGGAACGTCTCGATGTTCGGCAGGATGGCGTCTTCGTTGAGGTAGTAGCGGATGATCTCCGGGACGTAGGCGTAGACCGCCTTGTCGTCGGCCACCCCGGTGCCCGGCGCGTTGCAGATCATCACATTGCCGGCGCGATAGGCGTTGAACAGGCCCGCCGCGCCCAGCGAGGAGTCGCGGCGGAACGTCAGCGGGTCGATGAAGTCGTCGTCCACCCGGCGGTAGATCACGTCGATCCGGCGCAGCCCCGTGGTGGTGCGCATGTAGACCATGTTGTCGTGCACTACGAGGTCGCGGCCCTCGACCAGCGGCGCGCCCATCAGCCGGGCAAGGTAGGCGTGCTCGTAGTAAGCGGAATTGTAGACCCCGGGGGTCAACACCACGACCTGGGGGTTCGGCCGCCAGTTCCCCGCCATGCTCTTGAGCGTCGACAGGAGCAGATCAGGGTAGCGGTCGATCGCGCGCACCCCGGCCGAGCGGAAGGTGCCGGGGAAGACGCGGCGCGAAGCCTCGCGGTTGGCCAGCATGTAGGAGACCCCAGAGGGGACCCGCAGGTTGTCCTCCAGCACCGCGAACTCGCCGTTCGGCTGGCGGATCAGGTCCGAGCCGCAGACGTTGGCGTAGGCCTTGTGCGGCACGTAGAGGTTCTGCATCTCGCGGCGGTACGAGGGCGCCTGCAGCACCAGTTCGCGCGGCACCACGCCGTCCAGCAGGATCTGCTGTTCCGAATAGATGTCGGCGAGGAACATGTTCAGCGCCTTCAGGCGCTGCACCAGCCCGGCCTCGACGCGGGCCCATTCCGCGCCCGGAATGATCCGGGGCAGGATGTCGGAGGGGATGATCCGTTCGGTGGAGCTTTCGGCGCCGTAGACCGTGAAGGTGATGCCCTGAAGCAGGAAGAACCGTTCCTGGGTGCGCTGGCGCTCGGCCAGCTCCTCCGGGGTCAGGGTCGCGAGGCGCGCGTCGAGGGCGGCGTAATGCGGATGCACGCCGCCATCCGCCGTCAGCATTTCATCATAGGGGATGGCAGGACCTGTGAGGTCCGCCGCCAGGTCCGCCCGATTGACGCTCACGACCGCTTCGATGCCTCCCACCCGCGTGCCAACTGAATCTGTAGGCTGCTTGAGGCCGGGCCGGAAGCCGGGTGACGAAATTCGTCGGTCGCTGCCTTCCGAATGGGCGCCGCCTGCGGATGACAGCGTCGGCCTGCGCCGCTACACGACACGGGGGCGCTCGCGAGGAACTGGTTTGGGTCGACTGCTCTACGCCGTCGCCGCCACGGCGGCGCTTTGTGCGCCTGCCGCCCAGGCTGCGGAGGCCCGCGCCACCGTGCAGGGCGAGATGGACCCTGACCTCAAGGCCCTGGTCGAGCGGGTGATCGGCAACACCGACCGGCCCATCGAGAACCGCTTCGAGGCGCGCCGCCGCGCCCGCGCCGCGGCCGAGGACGCCATCGCGGTGCTGCGCTCCGAGGGCTACTACGCCTACCGCGTCCAGCCTGAGGTGAGCGAGGCCGACCCGCCTCGGCCGCTGGTGGAGATCGCGCCGGGGCCGCGGTTCCGGCTGGGCCAGCCCACCCTGGACTGGCGCGGCCGCCCGCCGAGCCCCGCGACCCAGGCCGAGGCGGCCAGGGCGCTGGCGCTTAGCCCCGGTGGGCCGGGACGCAGCGTCGACATCATCGCCGCCGAGGGCCGGGCGATGGCGGCGGTCCAGAAGCGAGGCTACGCCGACGCGGTGGCCGAGCCACGCGAGGTGGTCGTCGACCACGCCGACACATCGGTGACGCCCACCTACCGCATTGCCGCCGGCGCGCTCGTGCGACTGGAAGGCGTGGACCTCGCGCCGGGCGGGCGCACCAACCCCGCCTGGGTGCGTCACCTGGCCCCTTGGGCGGCCGGCGATCCCTATGATCCGGACGACGTGGCCGAGCTGGAGCGGCGGCTCCTGGACACCGGGGTCTACGACAGCGTCACCGTGGCGTTGGCCGGGCCCGAGAAGGCCCGCCCGTCCGGCCTGCGCCCGGTGGTCGTGGCGCTCTCCGAGCGCAAGCCCCGCACCATCGAGGGGGGCGCCAGCTATTCGACCAGCGAGGGCGTGGGCGTGAACGTCCGCTGGACGAACTACAACCGCCTGGCCCGGGCCGACACGCTGTCGGTCTTCGGCCAGCTTTCCGACCGCGACAGCCGGGTGGGCGTGGACCTGACGCTGCCGCACTGGCTGCGACCGCAGCAGACGTTCAAGACCGGCGTGGCCGTCTACGACCTGAAGACCGATGCCTTCAGGGAGAAGGGGCTCGGCGTGCGCGCCGACGTCACTCGCCGCTATGGGCGCAGCTCGTACGTAACGGTGGGCGCCTCGGCCAACGCGACCCGCTCGGACGAGATCCGGGTGGGAACGGTCACCTCGCTCGGCCGGGACCTGATCACGCTGGCGACGCTCGGCGACGTTCTGTTGGACCGTTCCAACGACCCGCTCAGCCCCACCACCGGCTGGCGGCTCAGCGCCCGGCTGGAACCGACCCTGATCCTGGGCGACACCAACCTGCCGTATCTGCGCGCGGTGGCGCAGGGGACCTACTACCAGCCCCTGGACAAGCTGGCGAAGACCGTGATCGCCGGGCGGCTGCGCGCGGGCCGGATCCTGAATGGAACCGTCGAACAGATCCCGGCCTCGCAGCGGTTCTACGCCGGAGGTGGCGGCTCGGTGCGCGGCTTTCCCTACCAGGCGGTGGGACCGCGACTGGCGGACAACACGCCGAAGGGCGGGGTGTTCCTGCTGGAGACGTCGCTGGAGGTGCGGCGCGAGGTGAACGCCAGGTGGTCGTTCGCCACCTTCGTCGACGCCGGCTCGGTGGGTTCCAGCGGGGCGGCGGACGTGGGCGACCTGGCGGTGGGGGCCGGCATTGGCGTCCGCTACAACCTGGGCCTGGTGCCCATCCGGATAGATCTCGCCACGCCGGTGGTCCGCAAGCGCGGCGAGCCGCCGATCCAGGTCTACGTCAGCATCGGGCAGAGCTTTTGAGCGCGCCTGAAGACACGCCTGCCGAAGCCGCCGCAGAGGTCGTCGCGGAGCGGAAGCGTTCGCGACTTCCCAAGGCGATCACCGCCGTCGCCGTGACCATTCTGGTCCTGCTGCTGGGCGTCCTGGCCACCACCCGCTACGGCGTGCTGATCCCGCAGGTGCGGCTGATGATCGAGGCCCGCACGGACGGGCTGAAGATCGGTCGGCTGGGCCAACTCAAGATCGAGGGGCTTTCCGGCGACATCTGGCGCGACTTCCGGGCCCGCCGCGTGACGCTGCGGGACGAAAATGGCGTCTGGCTGGAGGCGAAAAACGTCCACCTGTCGTGGCGCTACACGAGGCTTCTGCAGCGACGCTTCGAGGCGGACCTGGTCGAAGCGGAGCTGATCCGGGTGATCCGACGCCCGACCTTGTCGCCGAAGGGCAAGGACCGCGGCCTCCCGGTATCGTTCGACATCGACAAGGGCCGCGGCCGGCTGCAGCTGGAGCCGGCGTTCAGCTACGCACGCGGGCTCTACGACCTCACCTTCAACCTCAAGATCGAGCGCCGGGGCGGGCGCAGCGGTACGCTGCAGGCGAAGAGCGTCCTGCACGCGGGCGATCACCTCGACATCGACTTCGCGGCCAGCCCCACGGGTCCCCTGCGACTGGTCGCCCAGGCCGAGGAGGCTCGCGGCGGAGCCTTGGCCGGGGCAGTCGGCCTGCCGGCGGACCGGCCGTTCCGGCTGGACATCCGTGCGGGCGGCACGGCCTCCAAGGGCGAGTTCACCGCCAACGCCACGACGGGGACGCTCGCGCCCCTGGCGGCCCGCGGCGCATGGAACCCCGCGGGCGGATACGCCGGGGGAAGGCTCCTCCTCACCGCCTCGACGTTGACGCAGGCCTTCGCGCAACGCCTGGGCGACGACCTGCGCTTCGGCATCGCCGGGCGAAGGGCGGGCGATGGAGTCTACGCCCTCGACGCCAAGGTGCGCTCCGATGCGCTCACCGCGCACGCGTTCGGGTACGGCGACCTCGGCAAGCGGGCGTTGTCGCCCCAGGGCGTGCGGTTGGAGGCTCAGGCCCCCTCGTTGTCGCGGATCACCGGTGGGCCCACGACGGGCGCGGCCCGGGTGGCGGGCGTGGTGACGGGGAACTCCGACGCGTGGCGCTTTGTCGGCTCGGGCGCCGTGGCTGATGTCCAGGCCGGCGGCTACGGCCTGGCTCGGATTTCCGGCCCGATCGAGTTGGCGCGCGGCAAGGCCGGCTATGCGCTGAAAGCGAAGCTGGCGGGCGCCGGCGGGCGCGGCGCGGGCTTCGCTGCGGCGATCCTGGGCGGCGCGCCCGCTGCGACCCTCGATGCCGAGCGCTTGTCCAATGGCCAGCTTCTGCTTCACCGCCTCGACGTCACCGGCCGCGGCCTCAAGGTGCAGGCCAGCGGCGGCCGCAGCCTGCTCGGCGCGGTGACCCTCAAGGGCAAGGCCGACATCTCCAACCTCGCGGCCGCCGGGGCGGGCGCGTCCGGTGGCGCCACCTTGACCTGGCAGGCCTCGCAGGCGCGTGGCGGCGCGCCCTGGACGGTCAGCGCCGACGCCCGCGGTGACCGTTTCGCCACGGGCCTGGCCGAGCTCGACCGGTTGCTGGGGCCCAAGCCGCGGCTTGAGGCGCAGGCCAACTGGCAGGCCGGACGCCTGGCGGTGGCGAAGGCGGCGCTGGACGGTGCGGCCCTGGACGCGACCATCGCCGGCCTGATGGAGAAGTCCGGAACGCTGGCCTTCAAATCCGACTGGACTGCCGTAGGCCCGTTCCGCGCCGGCCCCGTCGAGGTGACCGGCAAGGCGAAGGGGTCCGGCAGCGTCACGGGCACGCTCTCCCAGCCCAAGCTCGATCTGGTGGCCGACATCGAGCAGCTGGACGTGCCGCGCCTGCCGCTAACCAACGCCAAGCTGGCGCTCACCTTCCAGCGCCAGGCGGATGGCGATTCCGGGACCGTCGCACTCACGGCTTCCAGCGCCTACGGTCCCGCCAAGGCCCGGTCGGACTTCCGTTTCCCCGAGGGCGGCGTCGACCTGACGGCCTTGTCGGTGGATGCGGGCGGGGTGAAGGCGGCCGGCGCGCTCAGCCTGCGCCGCAACAGCCCCTCTGCGGCCGACCTGACGCTGGAAGTGACCCGCGGCGCCCTGCTCGACGCCGGGCGGGTGGCCGGGACGGCGAGGATCACCGACGCCGCCGGCGGGCCGCGCGCGGTGCTCGACCTGCGCGGCGAGAACGTGCAGGCCGCGGGCTCCGGCATCACCATCCGCTCGGCGCGGCTCAGCGCGGACGGCCCGCTGGCGCGGTTGCCCTTCGCCGCCGAGGCCCGCGGCGCGTCGGGGCAGGGGCCCTGGACGGTCGGCGGCAGGGGTGTGCTGAACGAAGACAGGCCCGGCTATCTGATGAGCTTCGAGGGCAAGGGGACGCTGGGCGCGCGCGACCTGCACACCACCGAGGCCGCGATCTTCCGCTTCGGCGGGCCGGAGCGCAGCGCCCGCGTGCGGCTGGCCGGTTCGGACGGCGGGCGTCTGGACCTCGACGGCATGCTGAAGGGCGACAACGCCGACGTGCAGGCCCGGGTGGCCGGCATGGGCCTCAACCTGTTCAACGCCGACTTCGACGGCCGTATCGACGCCACTCTGGCGCTGCAGGGGCGCGGCGCCGCCCTCTCCGGAACCCTCGACGCTCGCCTCGTCAGCGCCCGTGGCAAGGGCACGCCGGCCAACCAGGGGATCGACGGGACGGTGAAGGGCCGCCTCGCCGGAGACACGCTCACCCTCGACCTCGCCACCAACAACGCCCAGGGACTGCGCGCCAACGCGAGCGTGGTGCTGGCGGCCGAGGCCTCGGCCGCTCCGTTCCGCGTGGCCGTCAACCGCCAGCGGCCGCTGCGCGGGCGGTTCTTCGCCGAGGGCGAGGTGCGGCCGCTGTGGGAGCTGGCGGTGGGTGGCGAGCGGGCGTTGTCGGGCTACGTCCGCACAGAGGGAACGCTCGGCGGGACCCTGGCCGGGCCCAAGGCCACCGGCCAGCTCTCGGTGGAACGCGGGCGGTTCGACGACGGCGGCACCGGTCTTTCCCTGCGCGAGGTGACGGTGAAGGCCGCCTTCACCGAGAACGCGCTGGACGTCACCGAGGCGCGGGGCGTCGATGGCCGCGGCGGTCAGATCAGCGGCCAGGGCCGCATCAGCCGCGCCGCCAGCAGCTTCCGCCTGGACCTGAAGGGCTTTCGGCTGATCGACAACGAGCAGGCCACCGCCACCGCCACCGGCCAGGCCACCATCAGCCGCACCGTCGACGGCAAGGTGAAGCTGGCCGGCGACCTCACCATCGATCGCGCCGATGTGGCCGCCGATCCGCCGATCCCCAGCGGGGTCGTGGCGATGGACGTGAAGGAGGTGAACCGCCCTGATGACCTGCCGGCCGCCCTGCCGCGCGGCGCCAGTCCCGGCGCGGGATGGGCGCTGGACGTCAAGCTGCGGGCGCCTCGGCGGATCTTCCTGCGCGGCCGCGGGCTGGACGTGGAGCTGTCGCTGGACGCCCACGTGGGCGGCACCACCGGCGCGTCGCAGCTCAGCGGCACGGCGCGCGTGGTGCGGGGCGACTACGACTTCGCGGGCAAGCGCTTCGAGTTCGACGACCGCAGCGTGGTCTACCTGGCCAGCCGTCCGTCCAACATTCGCCTGCAGCTCGACGCCGTGCGTGAGGACCCGACGCTGACCGTCACGGTGCGCATCCGCGGCACGGCCGAGCGGCCGGAGATCACGCTCGCCTCTTCGCCGAGCCTGCCCCAGGACGAGGTGCTGGCCAAGGTGCTGTTCGAGCGATCGGCCTCGCAGCTTTCGCCGGTGGAGGCCGCCCAACTGGCTTCGGCGCTCTCCTCCCTGGCCGGCGGCGGGGGTTTCGACGTGATCGGCAACCTGAGGAGCTTCGCCGGCCTCGACCGCCTGGCCTTCGGCGGCAGCGAGACCTCAGGCGTCAGCGTCTCCGGAGGCAAGTATCTGACGGACGACGTCTACCTGGAGCTCACCGGCGGCGGCCGCGAGGGCCCCTCGGCCCAGGTGGAATGGCGCATCCGCAAGAACCTCTCGATCATCTCCCGCATCGCCGGCCAAGCCGGCAACCGCCTCGCGGTGCGGTGGCGGCGGGACTACTAGGCCGGATTCGCCTCCTTCTCTTTCGCGTACGCCTGCGTTCCCCGCGTGATCACCCGATCGGTCGGGAGGATGGTGGCGATGGGGATGTCCCACTGGCTCTGGAGCCACTGGTAGAGGGCCCCGAAGTCGGTGAGCGTGGCGTCCACCAGGGCCGTCAGCGACGGGATCACGAAGTAGACCTGCTGGAAGTCGTCGATCCGGTACGGCGTGCGCATGACCCGGGCGAGGTCGAAGGCGAGGCGGTTGGGCGACGGGTCGTCGAGCGCGAAGATCGATTCCGCGTGGCTGGACACGATGCCCGCCCCGTAGATCCGCAATCCCTGCGGCGTCTGCAGCAGCCCGAACTCCACCGTGTACCAATAGAGGCGCGCCAGGTTGTGCAGCTGCCCCAGGTTCAGCGCCCGCAGACCCCCCTGGCCATAGGCCTGCATGTAGTCGGCGAAGGTCGGGTCGGTCAGCATCGGCACGTGGCCGAACACGTCGTGGAAGATGTCGGGTTCCTGAAGGTAATCAAGCTGATGCGGCTGGCGGATGAATTGGCCCGCCGGGAAGCGGCGGTTCGCCAGGTGCTCGAAGAACACCGCGTCGGGGACCAGCCCCGGCACGGTGACCACGGTCCAGCCGGTGAGGCGCTTCAGCTCTTCGTTGACCCGCTTCAGGTCGGGGATGCCGGACCGGTGGAGGTCCAGCGCATCGAGCCCCTTCAGGAACGGGTCGCAGGCGCGGCCCGGGAGCAGGGCCGCCTGGCGCTCGTAGAGCGTGATCCAGACCTCATGCTCGGCCGGCGTGTAGCCGCTCCAGTCCTGGTCGATCGTCCAGTCGGCCCGGGCGCCCGGCGGCGGCGTCAGGCTCATCGGCTCCGCAGTCATGGGCGCAGAATGGCGGCGTCCGCGGGGAAGTTCCTGTCGGAGTTCTCCGGATTCGCACGGCCGGGCGGCAAATCCGTGCGCGCGGGCCGCTGCGGACGCCTCTTCGTCCGCGCCGCGATCGACTTTGCGCTCGCCCCGCGGCGATCGGAAACGACCCGCCGTTTCGTCGATGCAATCATCTGGCGGGTCGAAAGCTGATATCCGACGTGTTGTCGGACGCCGAAGCCAGGACGATGGATCGTCTTCGGACCGATGCGCCCGCCTTTGTGCCGGCGCTGGGTTCAGTCAAACTCCGGGGGGAGATGCATGCCCGACTTCCGCATGATCGAGACGAACGGGATCAAGGTCCGCGCCGCCATCGAGGGCTCCGGACCGCTCGTCGTGATGGTGCACGGCTGGCCGGAGAGCTGGTATTCGTGGCGCCACCAGATGAAGCCCCTGGCCGACGCGGGATACACCGCCTGCGCCATCGACGTTCGGGGCTACGGCGGTTCGGACAAGCCGTATCCGGTGGAGGCCTACGCGATGAAGGAGGTCACCGCGGACGTCGCCGGGGTGGTCGAGGCGCTGTCGCCGGGCAAGCCCGCGGTCCTGTTCGGCCACGATTGGGGTTCGCCGATCGTCTGGCACACCGCGCTGCTGCACCCCGACAAGGTTCGCGCCGTCTGCGGCATGAGCGTGCCCTACACCGGCTATCCGGACCGGCCGCTGACCGAGGTGTTCCACGAGGTCTTCACGAAGAACGGCAAGTTCTTCTACATCGCCTACTTCCAGGAAGAGGGCCCCGCCGAACGGGAATTCGAGAGCGACCTGCGCGGCGCGCTGCGCCGGCTCTACTTCATGGCGTCTGGGGACATGCGCGACACCGGCTTCGTGCCGAAGGAAAAGCTCATCGGCGACACCATGACGGGCGGCCTGCCGGATCCGGACCCGTTCCCGGCCTGGTGGACGGAGGCCGACATCGACTACTACGTGGGCGAGTTCAAGGGATCGGGCCTGCGCGGTCCCATCAACCGCTACCGCAATTTCGAACGCGACTGGGAATACATGAAGGGCCGGGATCACAAGATCCATCAGCCGGCCTACTTCATCGGCGGCGAGCGGGACGGCGTGATGGGCGGCGCGACCGAGGCGTCGATGACGGCGGCCATGGCGCCCCACTTCGACAACCTGATGGGGGTGAAATTCGTCCCCCGGGCCGGCCATTGGAACCAGCAGGAAAACCCGGCGGACACGACGGCGGCCATGCTGGCGTGGCTGAAGGACCTGGAGACCTTGAAGGCGTAGGTGGCCCAGGCCACCTCGTCCTCGCCCACCCTGACCGCGGCGCGCCGCTCTCTTCCCTAGGAAGAGAGAGACTGCAGCCGTGCCGCGTCGGCGGCGGGGTCGACCCCCACGGCGGCGAGCATCTCCTTGCGGTCGGGACCGCCCCGGGGTGGGTAGAGGTGGGCGTTCTTGGCCTTGCCGCGGGCCCAGACCTTGGCGATCCGGGCGAGGTTGGACGGCCGCTTGAGCCAGGCCTGAGGGTGCTCCAGCATGTGGAAGCCGCGCATGAACGCCCGGAGCAGCACCACGTCCTCGCGCATGGCGATCGCGACGCCGTCCTCCATGAAGCTGCGGGCCAGCCGGGCGCGACGCGAGGGCGGCCGCGGGGGCAGCAGCGCCGCGCGCGCCCGACGGATAGCCCCGCGATCGAGGTTGTTCATGACGTCGTAGTAGGGGCGTAGCTCCCGCTCCAGGGCGGCGCGGTAGTCGATCAGGCGCTGGGCGGGATCGGCGCTGACGTTCAGGGCGTCGCGCAGCAGGTGTGCGCTCACCGCGGCGAAGGAACAGCCGCGGCCGTACAACGGATTGGTCCGCACCACCCCGTCACCCACGGCGAACAGGCGCAGGACCGCCGGCCGCCCATCAGGTGCATAGTCCCGCCAGCGGCTTTCCAGTTGGCCCATCCCGAACACCTTGGTGATGGGCTCCGCGCGATCCGGCGCGATCCACGGGGCAAGACCGGGCAACTCGCGGCAGATGGCGTCGAAGGTCTCCGGATCCACGATCGCCTTGCGCAACTCCTCCTCCACGTCCGGTACGCAGAGGGTGATCGAGAAACAGCCGTTGTCGGCCGGGAACACGCCGAACTTCAGGTAGCCCAGATCGCCCGTGGCCGTGAAGCGGCTCCGCTCCGGCTCCGCCTGGCCCGGCAGCAGGCGGTAGTGGCGGGTGAAGTAGATCACGCCGCAGGGCTCGATCGTCTCCGGGATCACCGCCCCGGCGGCGGTGAGCTGCTCGAACGCGGGCGTGTTGCGGCCCGCTGCATCCACGACCACGTCGGCTTCGAGTTCGGTCCCGTCCTCCAGCATTACGCCCTTGACGGTAGGCGGCACGCCGGGCGCGAGGATGAGCGCCTTGACGAAGGTCTCGCCTCGGATGGTCACGCCGGGCAGCTGTTCAGCGTAGCGGCGCATGGCCAGCTCCAGCGTTGTGCGCCGGCTGGTCAGGACGGCGAGATCGGCGTCGATCGGCTCGGGCTTGTAGGTCTCGCGGTGCCTGGCGGTGAGGCCGCCCTCGAAACCCAGTTCGCGGCAACCGGCCGCCTGCAGGTCGGCCAGCAGTTGCGGGTGCTCGTCGCGAACCAGGGTGCGCAGGCGGGCCAGGAAGGCGTGGCTGTGGCGGATATGGCCGACGCCGCGGCGCTGCCAGTCGCCGAACGCGGCCTCGGCCCCGCCCTCGGGCGGCGGCGGATCGCGGTCGAGGACGGTGATCTCCCGGTCCGGCCCGGCCAGCGCCATGGCGGTCCACAGGCCCGCCATGCCTGCTCCGATCACCAGCACACGCTCGGTCATGTCCCGCATCGTCAGGTCGCGGAGGGAGCGGAGGCCGCGGGGAGAGGACGCGGACCGGCCGCCTTCACCTTCGCCAGCGCGGCGCGCACCGCGGCCATGTCGGCCCCGGGGATCAGGTAGTCGCCGACGACGAACGCCGGCGTACCCTGGAGGCCCAGCGCCTTGGCCAGTTCCCGCACGTCGTTGAGCTGGGTGTCGATCGCCGGGTCGGCGGCGGCCCGGCGCACCTGCGCCGGGTCCAGGCCCGCTTCGACCAGGTGCCGGTCAAGCGCCGCTTCATCCAGGCCGCGGTCAGCCATCCAGGCCTTGTAGAGCACCAGGCCCTTGGCCTTACCCCGCGTCGTCAGCGCCATGCGAGCGGCGGTGTCGGAGACTTCGCCGAAGATCGGGAACTCCTTGAGCACGAAGCGCACGTCCGGGTTCTCGGCCATCAGCTTGACCATCTCGGGGGCCACCACCTTGCAGTAGCCACAGCGGTAGTCGAAGAACTCGACGACCGTGTACTTGCCGTTCGGGTTGATCACCAGGTCGCGCGGGTCGGCCTCCAGCGCGCGGCGATGCTTGGCGACATCGGCGGCGCCGGCCTTGGCCTGCTCCAGCATCTGGTTCTGGCGCAGCTTGGCCACCGCTTCCTCGATCACCTCGGGGTGTTCGAGCAGGTAGGCGCGGACCTTCTCGCCGAAGGCCGCGTCGGAGGACTTGGGTTGGCAGGCAGCCAGCGCGATCGCGGCGCCGAGGGCGAGCGGGGCGGCCGCCGCGAGGAGGAGAGGTCGCTTCATCGGTCTCAGTGTGTGTGGGTGAGGCTCGAACCTTCGCGCCCGAGGCGGCGCAGGTCCTCGCGGGTGGGCTGCGCCACCAGCACGATGTCGGTGGCGCGCCGCCATTCGGGCGTGCCTTTGCCCAGCATTTCGCGGGCGCGCATGGCGAAGACGCGGGCCTGACGCATGTCGCCGATGTTGAAGTTGTACTCGGCGGTGGCCAGGCGGGCCAGACCGTCCTGGTCCAGCTTGTCGTAAGCCTCGGCCAGCAGTCGCCAGGCGACTGCGTTGTCCTCCTCGCGGAGCAGGGATTTCTTCAGTTCGTCAATACCTTCGAGGACTTTCTGCTTATCCTCGAGCGCGATCAGCGTCTGGCCGAGATTGATGCGCAGCAACGGCGCGTCCGGCTTGAGGGAGACCGATTTGCGCTGCGGCGCCTCGGCCTCGGGCGCGCGGCCGAACTCGAACAGGATTTGGCCCTTCAACTCCCACAGGTAGGGATTGTCCGGCTGTTCGGCCAACAGCGCCTCGATCAGCTTCAGCGCCCGCTCGGGCTCCTTGAGCTGGTAGTAGGCGATCGCGCGCGCATAGCGGGACGGATAGTCCTTGGCCTTCTCGTCGTACTTGGTGATGGCCACGCCGGGGTTGATGAAGCCGTCCAGCTTGGCGCGCATGATGGCGTGCTCGGCCATCGCCTGAGGGCTGTCGACCTTGTCGTAGTTCGGCAATTTGGCAACCCGGCTGCGCAGGGCCTCGATCCGGTCCGATGAGATCGGGTGGGTGCGGAAATAGGCGTAGCGGCGGGCCTCGGCGAACACCTCCTGGTAGCGGAAGTTGTCGAAGAACTCGGCCAGGCCCTCGCCGGAGAGCCCGGCCTTGTCGAGCAGGGTGGCGCCGGCCTGGTCCGCCCGGCTCTCCTGCTCGCGGGAAAAGCCGATGGCGCCCAGGGTCCCGAAGTAGCCGGCGCTGCTGGCCAGGCCGGCCGCGGCGTCTGGGGCGCCGGCGATGGCCGCCAGGATCCCCAGGCCCATGGTCAGCAGGAAGGGCTTCATGCCCGCCGCGTTCATCTCTCCCGAGCGCGCCGAGTGGCCGGCGGCTAGGTGGCCGGTCTCGTGGGCCAGAACCCCCTGCAGTTCGTTGGGGTTCTTGGTCTCCAGGATCAGGCCGGTGAAGACGCCCATCACGCGCGGTGCGGCGAAGGCGTTGAGATCCTTCGACCCGATCAGCACGATCTGGACGTCCTTCGGGTCGATGTTGGCCGCCCGCAGGATCGGATCGGCGTCCCGGTGCAGGATCTCCTCGATCTCGGTGTCGCGGATCAAGGACTGCGCGTCGGCGGCCTGGGCGGACGCCAGCAGGCCGCCGGCGACGACGGCGCTCAGGACAAGGCGGGAAACCGACCGGAAGGGGGACTTCATGCGCACTTTCTCTGTCGTCCGACGTCCCCCAACGCACCGGCCCAACGCCGCCGGATGGTAGCGTCCTAGCCGCGCCGCCACCAGCCCTTGCGCGGCGCCGGCGCGGGGCCGCTGATCTCGGCCGGATCCGGGGTGCGTGGCGCTGGGGCCGCCACGGGCTCGGGCTCGGGTTCGGGCTCGGGCTCGAAGGCGACGACTTCCACCACAGGCGCGGCGGATTCGGCGACGGCGGCTTCGGGGCGGGCGCGGCGGCCTTGCGGCTGCGCGAACGCTTCGGCTTGGCCTCGGCGACGACCGGCTCCGGCGCGGGTTCAGGGATGGGCTCCGAGGCGGGGGCGACCTCCACGGGCAGTTCCGCGACCGCCTCCTCGGGGGCGTCGGCGACTGCGTCCGCCGTCGCCTCGTCACGGCCGCGACCTCGACCACGGCCGCGCCGGGGACGCTTCGGCTTCTCAGCGGCTTCCGGCAGCTCGACCCAGATGTCGTCGTCGCTCCCGGTCGATGTCGCGGCGGTTGCAACCGCGGCCGATGGGGCAGGGCCCCTCGGCTCCGGCGCCCGGGCGGCGGGCTGGCCCTCGCCAGGCGCGGCGATCTTCATGTCTTCGGCCGGGTCGTACCAGACGAAGGGATCGTCGCCGTAGGGCACCCAGGGGCGGACCCAGGAGAAGGCGTCGGCGGGGCGCACGTCGTCACGCATCCGCCGTCCGCCGCGGCGGCCCCGGCGGCGGCGGCGGTTCTCGCGATCCTCGTCGGTCTCGCCGGCATGAGCGGCCACGCGCGGCTCGCGATCACCCCGAGGTTCGGCTCGTGGCTCCCCACGGGCTTCGTCTCCACGGCCGCCGCCGCGCCGCCGGCGCCGGCCCCGGCCACGTCGGCCGCCGTCCTCGCCGCCGCGGTCGCGGTCCTGGTCGTGTTCGCCGCGGGGCTGGTCGTCGCGCGAAACGGCGCGCGGGGCGTCGTCCTCGTCGTCGTCGCCTTCCAGCTCCAGCGCCTCGTCTTCGTCCTCGTCCTCATAGGCCTCGTCGTCGAGGTCGTCTTCGCTCGGCGGCGCGTAGGCCTGGATGGGGGCGGCGAGGGCGGCGTGGTCGGGGCGGGTCTCCATGGACGTCCGCTCGATCACGTGGTCGGCGTGGGACATGGCGTCTTCGATCAGCACGGTGACGAACAGTCCGAACGCCTGGAACAACCGCGCCAGGTGCGCGCGCTTCTCGTTCAGGATGTAGAGGCCGACTGCGCGCGGCACGCGCAAGGTGGCTTCGCCGCCCCCCTTCAGCGCCTCGATCTCGAGGGTTCGCAGGGTGGCCAGCGCCGAGGATTCAACCGACCGCACGCGTCCGGTGCCGGCGCAGTGTTCGCAGACGTGGGTGGTGCCCTCGAGCACGCCGGTGCGGCGGCGCTGGCGGCTGATCTCCATCAGGCCGAAGGGGGTGATCTTGCCCGTCTGCGCCCGGGCGCGGTCGTCATTGAGGCAATCCTTCAGCTTCTTCTCGACCTCGCGGCGGTTCTTCGACTCTTCCATGTCGATGAAGTCGATGACGATCAGGCCGGCGAGGTCGCGCAGTCGTAGCTGCCGGGCGGCTTCCTCGGCCGCCTCCATGTTGGTCTTCAGGGCCGTGGCTTCGATGTTCCGCTCGCGGGTGGAGCGGCCCGAGTTCACGTCGACGGCGACCAGCGCCTCGGTCTGGTTGATGACCAGGTATCCGCCGGAGCGCAACGGCACGGTGGGCGAGTAGATCTGGCTGAGGTGGTCCTCGACCCTGTACTTCATGAACAGCGGCATCGGATCGCGGTACGCCATGACCTTCTTGGCCTGGCTCGGCATCAGCATGCGCATGAAGTCGCGGGCTTCCTTGTAGCCCGCCTCGCCCTCGACCCAGACCTCGTCGATGTCCTTGTCGTAGAGGTCCCGGATGGTGCGCTTCACCAGATCCTCTTCCTCATAGATGAGGGCGGGCGCGATGGAGTGCAGAGTGGTCTCGCGGATGTTCTCCCAAAGCCGCAGCAGGTAGTCGTAGTCGCGCTTGATCTCGGCCTTGGTGCGCTTGGCGCCGGCGGTGCGCACGATCAGGCCCATGCCTTGCGGCACGTCCAGGCTGGCGACCACGCCCTTCAGGCGCTTGCGGTCGGTGGCGGTGTCGATCTTGCGCGAAATGCCGCCGCCCCGGGCGGTGTTGGGCATCAGCACGCCATAGCGGCCGGCCAGGGACAGGTAGGTGGTGAGCGCCGCGCCCTTGTTGCCGCGCTCTTCCTTGACGACCTGGACCAGCATGATCTGCCGGCGGCGGATCACTTCCTGGATCTTGTAGCGGCGCATCAGCCGGCGCTTGCGGCGCGCCAGCTCCTCTTCCATCACGTCGTCATCGTCGTCGGAGATCGCGTCGGGTTCGTCGTCGTGGTCCTCGTCGGAGGCTTCGACCTCGCCCCCGTCTCCATTGGCGGCGCTGCGGCTGCCGCGACGGCCGCGGGCCGGGCGCTCGTCCTCGTCGTGCTCCTCGGCCTCCTCGCGCAGCAGGGCTTCGCGGTCGGCGACCGGGATCTGGTAGTAGTCCGGGTGGATTTCGTTGAAGGCCAGAAAGCCGTGGCGGTTGCCGCCGTACTCGACGAAGGCCGCCTGCAGGGACGGCTCAACGCGCGTCACCTTGGCGAGATAGATGTTCCCTCGAAGCTGTTTGCGGTTCTGGCTCTCGAAATCGAACTCTTCAACGCGGGATCCGTCGATCACCACCACGCGCGTCTCTTCGGCGTGAGCGGCATCGATCAGCATAGTCTTGGGCATTATTTTCTCCGCGGCGCGCAGGGACCCGCGGGTCAGGGCGCTGCCGGTGCATGGGACGAGCGCGCGCGCCTTCGCGGAGGACGCCGGCGACGGCGTCTCGGGAGGCCTTGGGGCCAATAACGGCTCGAGCTGCGCAGCTCATCGGGTGTGTTCCTAGGCGCGTCCCGAGGGGCGCGGATCGGAGGATGCGTCGTCATCGAGGATTCGATGGAAGCCGACGCCGGCTTGTTTTGTCGCACAACGGACGCGCCCGAACCGGACTGCGACGTCGCGCGGCGGGACATTGCAGCATGGGGCGGCAAAAGGAAAGCCGCGCTGCGTCGCATGCCCTTTGCGGTCTGCGCGCAGTCGCAAGACCTCGTTAACCCTTTGTCCACGGGGGCAGCGCCTATATTGGTGTTCTTTCGCGGTTGCGCGAATCTCCGATGTTTCCGGGGCTTAGGGATGTTCGGACGAGTCAGGGCGGTGGTGGGCCGGAACCGGGGGCGAGCGATCGTCGCCGCCGTCGCCGCCGCGTTGGGTCTTGCCGCCTTTGCCGCAGGCCACGCCGCCACAGACAATTCCAGCCTGCTGAAGGTGCGTCTGGGCGGCGAGGGGGCCAACGCGCGCCTGGTGATCGACCTGGACGGGGCCGCAACCGCCAGGGTGCTCGCCGACGGCGCCGTGGACAACCGCATCGTCGTCCTTCTGCCCGACGTCACCGCCGCCCAGCCGCAACAGGGGGCGGGCCGCGGAATCGTACGCGCCTGGACCATCGACCAGACGTCCGGCGGCGCCCGCCTGCAGATAGACCTCGCGGCGGCCGGGGGGATGAAGCGCCGCTTCCTGCTGCCGCCGGCCGACGGGATCACCAGCTACCGCTATGTCATCGACGTAACCGCCGCCGCCCCCGTCCGCCTGACCTCGGCTGCGGGTCCGGCCGCGGCGCCGGCGATCCGCACGCAGTTCCTGCCCGTCAGGCGCCCCGCGCCCGCCAAGGTCGCGCCCCTGCCGCTGAAAAAGGTGGTGGTGATCGACGCGGGCCATGGCGGCAAGGACCCCGGTTCGCTGGGCGCCAATGGCTACGAGAAGGACATCAACCTGGCCGCCGCCCTGACTCTGGCCGAGCAGCTGGGGCGCACGGGGCGCTACAAGGTGGTGCTGACCCGCTCGACCGACGTCTACATCCCGCTGGAAGACCGCGTCCGCGTGGCTCAGCGCGCCGCGGCCGACCTGTTCATCTCCCTGCACTCCGATTCGGGGCCCGAGCCGGACCTGAAGGGCGCGTCGGTCTACACCCTCTCCGACAAGGGCGCCGGTCGGTCGGCGCGCTTCGTCACCCAGGACAACTGGCTGATGAAGACCAGCCTTTCCGGAGATCAGGGGGTGCGGGACATACTCCTCGACCTCACCCAGCGCGCCACGCGCAACCGCTCGGCCATCTTCGCCCAGACCCTCATGTCCAACATCGAGGGCCGCGCGCCGATCCTGCGCCGCAGCCACCGCGACGCCGGATTCATGGTGCTTCTGGCCCCCGACGTGCCGGCGGTGTTGCTGGAGATGGGCTTCGTCTCCACGCCCGAGGACGAGGCGCGGCTGCGCGACCCCGCCGCCCGGGCGCGGCTCATGGGCGCCGTCGCCAGCGCCATCGACGCCCACTTCAGCGACTCGATGAAGCTCGCGTCGCGCTGAGGCTGCGACCCCCGCGCCCGTTGGCGCCCGCACCGACACAGGCTAGACGAGCGCAGGTGAGGCTCGTCCCATCTTGACCCCCCCGGACCTTCCCGAGCAGCAGGCGGTGCCTCCGAGACCCAGGCCGGGCCGGTGGATGGCCATCGTCGGCGTCGCAGCGCTGATGTTCGTCGCCACGGCCGCGCTGGCGACAGGCATCTACGCCGCCTGGCTGTTCCACGACCTTCCGGACGCCTCCGACCTGGTGGACTACCACCCGCCGACGGCGACGCGGGCCTATGCCTGGGACGGCACCCTGATCGGCGAATTCTCCCGCGAACGCCGCATCTTCGTGCCTTACGACGCGATTCCGGCTCAGACGGCCCAGGCCTTCCTGGCGGCCGAGGACCGCGGCTTCTTCCAGCACGGCGGTCTTGACCTTGGCGGCGCCGGGCGCGCGATGGCCAAGAACGTCCTCAACCTGGCCCAGGGGCGGCGCCTGGAAGGCGGCTCGACGATCACCCAGCAGGTGGCCAAGAACATCCTGCTCTCCAGCGACCAGACCATCGGACGCAAGCTGAAGGAAGCCATCCTCTCTACGCAGCTCGAGCGGACGCTTTCCAAGGAGCGGATCCTCGAGCTCTACATGAACGAGATCTGGCTGGGTTACCGGTCGTTCGGGGTGGGGGCGGCGGCCTACAATTACTTCGGCAAGTCGCTGAGCGAGCTGACCCTGGCGGAGAGCGCCTACCTCGCCGCCCTGCCGAAGGGACCGGACAACTACCATCCGACGCGGCGCAAGGCCTCGGCGCTGGCGCGGCGCAACTGGGTGATCGGCCAGATGGCCGACCTGGGCTGGGTCACGCGCGCCGAAGCGCGGGCCGCGATCGCGACCGACCTGGTGGTCCAGCCGGCGCCCACCCGCTCTCAGTACCGTGACGCCGACTATTTCGTCGAAGAGGTTCGCCGCACCGCCCTCAACATGAGGGAGCTGGGAGACGAGCGGCTGAACGCCGGCGGCTACTACATGCGCACGACGCTGGACCCGAAACTGCAGAGCTTCGCGAAGCTGGCGATGATGAACGGCTTGGAGAGCTATGACCGCCGCCATGGCTGGCGCGGCGCTTGGGGCCACGTGACCACCCTGGACGGCTGGAAGAAGGCCGCCGGCAAGCAGCCGAAGCCCCGCGAGCGGGCGGATTGGCGGCGGGCGGTCGTCACCAGCGTGGCCGGCGGGACGGTCCAGATCCTGACCCTCGACGACGTCACGGGCGCTATCGTTGGCCCGGACGTCGCCTGGGCGCGCGCCGGCAAGGGCATCGGGGCCGGCGACCTGATCTTCGTGGCCGCGGCCGAGGGCGGCGGCTTCAAACTGAAGCAGGTGCCAGCCGTGAACGGCGCGCTTGTGGCGATGGAACCCTACTCGGGCCGGGTGGTGGCCATGGTCGGCGGCTATTCCTTCTCCACCTCCAGCTTCAATCGGGCGACCCAGGCGCTCCGCCAGCCGGGCTCGGCCTTCAAACCCATCGTCTACGCCGCGGCCCTGGAAGCCGGTTACACCCCGGCCAGTACGGTGGTCGACGGCCCGATCACCTTCCGCGGCGCCAACGGCCAGGACTGGAGCCCCGAGAACTATCACCGCGACTACCTGGGGTCGCTCTACCTGCGCCGCGGGATCGAGCTTTCGCGCAACACCATGACCGTGCGCCTCGCCAACGCCGTCGGCATGCGGCGGATCATCGAGCTGGCCACGAGGCTGGGCGAAACCAAGAAGATGGAACCGGTCCTGGCGATGGCGCTGGGGGCCGGCGAGACCACGGCGTTCCGGATGACCGCGGCCTACTCCAGCTTCGTCAACGGCGGCCGGGTCGTGCAGCCGCACCTCATCGAGCTGGTGGCGGACCGTAACGGCAAGGCCATCTTCCGTGCTGATCGGCGCGAATGCGATCGCTGCGACGCGGGTTTCAGCGGCGCGGAGAGCCCGCGCATCCTGCGCGGCGGCGACCAGGTGATGGATCCGATCACCGCCTTTCAGATCACCAGCTGGCTGCAGGGCGTGGTCCAGCGCGGCACCGCCACGCAAGCCAACGCCATCGGCAAGCCGGTGGGCGGCAAGACCGGCACCACCAACGAGAACCGTTCGGTCTGGTTCATGGGTGTCTCGCCGCACCTGGTCGTGGGCATCTACGTCGGCTTCGACGACAATCGCTCGCTGGGCGGCAACGAGACGGGGTCGGTGACCGCGGTGCCGATCTTCACCGAGTTCATGACCAATGCGCTGAAGGACAAGCCCGCCGAGGAGTTCCGGGCGCCGTCCAACGCCAAGTGGGCCATGGTCAACGGCATCCGCGAGGCGTTCAGGCCGGGCACCGAGCCCGCCGCCCAGGTCGCGCCGCTGGGGGCGGCCGGGCCCGGCGGTCCGGTCCCCTACGACCAACTGACGACGCCTGCTTCTCCCGGCGCCGCCCCCGCTGCCCCGGTCGCGCCCGCCGCGCCGCCGCCACCCAAGAAGAAGGACGATCTCTCCGACTTGTTCTGACCTGCGGCGCAGGCTAGAGGCCCCGTCCCTGTTCGGCGTTCCTGTCCGGAGTTCCCCATGAGATTGGATGTCGAGGCCGCCAAGGCCGACATCGAGCAGTCGATCGACCTGCTCAGGAGGCGTCTTTGACTGGGAGCCCGCGCTCCGCAAGCTCGATGAGCTGAACGCCCGGGTCGAGGACCCGACCCTCTGGGACCGGCCCGACGAGGCGCAGGCCGTCTCGCGCGAGCGCTCGCGCCTGGCCGCCTCGGTGGAGGCTGTCCAGGGCCTGGAACGTGACTTGGCCGACGCCCTGGGCTACGCCGAGATGGCGGACGAGGAGGCCGACGAGGCCGCTCTCGAGGAGGCCCGCGGCCAGCTGAAGGCCATCAAGGACCGCGCCGCCCGCGCCGAACTCGAGGCGCTGCTCTCCGGCGAGGCCGACGCCAACGACGCCTTCGTGGAAATCAACTCCGGCGCCGGCGGCACCGAGTCCTGCGACTGGGCCGGCATGCTGCTGCGCATGTACACCCGCTGGGCCAACGCCCACGGCATGAGCGTCGAGATCCTGGAGGAGACCGACGGCGACCAGGCGGGCATCAAGTCGGCGACCCTGCAGGTGACCGGCCCCAACGCCTACGGCTGGCTGAAGACGGAGGGCGGCGTCCATCGCCTGGTCCGCATCTCGCCCTTCGACGCGGCGGCCAAGCGGCACACGTCCTTCGCTTCGGTCTGGGTGTATCCGGTGGTGGACGACACCATCGTCATCGACATCAACCCTGCCGATGTGCGCACCGACACCTACCGCGCCTCCGGCTCCGGCGGCCAGCATGTCAACAAGACCGACAGCGCCGTGCGCCTGACCCACATCCCCACCGGCATTGCCGTCGCCTGCCAGGCCGGCCGCTCGCAACACCAGAACCGCGAAGAGGCCTGGAAGATGCTCCGCGCGCGCCTGTACGAGGCTGAACTGCAGCGGCGCGAGGCGGCCGCCCAGGCGCTGGAAGACCAGAAGACAGACATCGGCTGGGGCCACCAGATCCGCAGCTACGTCCTGCAGCCCTACCAGATGGTCAAGGACCTGCGGACCGACGTCGAGACCTCGGACACCGACGGCGTCCTCGACGGCGACCTCGACGCCTTCATGGGCGCCGCCCTGGCCCAGCGGGTGGGGGCGACGCGGGACGCGTAGGGTTCGCCGCTCTCGGCTTACTCCGCCGCCACCGCGCTCAGCAATGCCGGCTCCGCCGCCAACGCCAGGCTGCGACCGACGAAGTGGGCTCCAGCCTCGATCGCCAGTTCGGCGTGGCTGATGTCGCCGTCCACGCGGGCGGTGGGCCAGAGGCGTACGTGGCGGGCGGTGATCGTGCCGGTGACGCAACCGCGGATCTCGACAGTGTCGGCCTGGATGGAGCCGCTGACGCGGCCGGTTTCGCCGATCGTCAGCTGACCGACGCGCAGGTCTCCCTCGACCGCGCCGTCCAGGTGAAGGTCGCCCTCGGTGGCGAGGTCGCCTTGGATGCGCACGCCCTCGGCGACCAGCGAGGCCACGGCCACCTTGCGCGGCGCGGAGAGGGTGAGGTCGGCGGGTTCCCCGCCCTTAGCTGCCTTGGAGAACATATTGACCGGCCTTCAGGAAGCGGCCGGGGTTCTGGGCCCGGCCGTTGACCCAGATCTCATAGTGCAGGTGCGTCCCGGTGGACCGCCCCGTGGAGCCCATGGCCGCAATCCGCTGCCCGATTCCCACGCGTTGGCCCGGCTGCACGGCGATGGTGGAGAGGTGGGCGTAGCGGGTCTTCAGACCGCGGCCGTGATCGATCTCGACCACCTTGCCGTAACCCGAACGCGCGCCGGTGTATGAGATCACCCCGGGACCGGTGGCGTAGATCGGCGCGGCATGCCCGCCGCTGAAGTCGACGCCCGAGTGGTAGGCTGGGCGGTGTGTGAACGGGTCGTAGCGCACCCCGAAACCACTGGACTGCGAGGCGACGGCGGTGGGGCGGCCCAGCGGCATCTCCTGACTGGCGGCGGCCAGGGCCTGGGCCTCGGAGACGTCGCGGGCGGCCCGCTGGATGCGCACCGCGAAACCCTCGTCCACGTCCAGGACCGCGGCCAGGGCGCGCGGGTCCTTGGAGTCGATCAGCGGCCCCCCCAGCGCCCCGCTGCGGTCCATGAACGCCGACGGCGTCAGGCCGGCCATACGGAATGCCAGCCGCAGCCGGTCGGCGCGGCTCTTGGCGTAGCTGTCGGCGGCGTCCAGCAGCTGTTCCTGCCCGACGCGGACCATCTCGATGCGGCGCACGGGGCTGGCGTCGGTGTTGCTGGCCAGGGCGCGGCTGATGGCCGGGGTCAGAGCCTCGGTGGCGCCGGCCTGACCCTTGAGGTCGGTGAGCAGGAGCGCCAGCGCCGCGTGGCGCTTCTCCATGGCCTGGGCCACGTCGGCGCTGGAGCCGGAGGCGGAGTTCAGCCGCGCCAGGGCGCTGTCCAGCCGGGCCTGGCGATCCGCGACGTAGCGCTCGGACTGGGCCTTCAGCTTGGCGATCTCGCGGTCGGAGGCGGAGGCGGAGAGCAGGCCCACCAGCATCGCCGCGGTGCAGACGCCCATCCACATCGCGGCGCCCGCGAGTCCGGCGGCCAGGATCATCTGCTTCTTGGTGGTGAGGACGAAGGCCTTCATGGCCCCGCCCGATCGCACATAGAGGTGCCGCTCGGGGAACAGCTCCACAACGGAGTGAAGGAGACGCGCGAGACGTTGCATGCGTGCGCCGTAAAGCCCCCCGAACTTCGCGAACTGCGCGATATGCGACGACTTTTTTCCGTCAGGCAACCCGCTTAGGGCAGGTTCTACTGCCAAGCTTCCTCACGTCGCAGAGTTATCATCGTTAAGCGGCGCCGAGCGCCGGCTCACAGCGCCTGGGCGGCCGCCAACACAGCCTCGGCGTGGCCTGGCACGCGGACCTTGCGCCAGACCTTGGCGACCTTGCCGTCGGCGATCAGGAAGGTGGATCGGTCGATGCCCATGTACTTGCGGCCGTAGAGGCTCTTCTCGACCCAGGCGCCGTAGCGCTCGATGACCTCGCCCTGGGGGTCCGATCCCAGCTTCACACCCAGATCGTACTTGGCGGCGAACTTCTTGTGGCTGGCGATGCTGTCCTTGGAGACCCCGATCACCGCCACCCCGGACTTGGCGAACTCAGGGCCCAGTTCTGTGAACGCCCGCGCCTCCTTGGTGCAGCCGCCGGTGTCGTCCTTCGGATAGAAGTAGAGCACCACCGACTTGCCCTTGAAGTCGGCGAGCGACACCGGGCCGTCCGCCGTCTCCAGGCTGAAGTCGGGGGCCGGGGCGCCTTCGGTCACTGCGGTCATCTCAGAACTCCATTGAGACTCGTCATCCGGACGAAGCGAAGCGGAGAGCCGGGACCCAGCGCGGTGCGCACCGCCCCTGGGTCCCGGATCGGCCTGCGGCCGTCCGGGATGACGGAGAGGGTTAGACGGGTTTCACCAGGACGATCTTCTTCTTGCCCGCGGCCAGCTTCACGGCGCCGTCCACGAGGTCGGCGGTCGTGACCGTGCGGTTGGCGTCGGTCTCCTGGTGGTCGTTCACTCGCAGCCCGCCACCCTGGGCGAGGCGACGCGCCTCACCCTTGGACCCGGCCAGCCCAGCGCCCACGGCAAGGTCGGCCAGCACGATACCGGTGGCCAGGTCGCCGGCAGCCACCTCGTAGGTCGGCAGGTCGTCGGAGAGCTTGCCCTCCTCGAACGCCGCCCGCGCCGCGCCGTCCGCCGCCTGGGCCGCCTCGGCGCCGTGCAGCATCCGCGTGGCTTCGTTGGCGAGCACCTTCTTGGCCTCGTTGATCTCCGCGCCCGGCAGGGACTCCAGCCGTGCGATGTCGTCCAGCGGCAGGTCGGTGAACAGGCGCAGGAAGCGGCCGACGTCGGCGTCCTCGGTGTTGCGCCAGAACTGCCAGTAGTCGTAGGGCGAGCGCATGTCGGCGTTCAGCCACACCGCCCCGCCCACCGTCTTGCCCATCTTCTGGCCCGACGCCGTCGACAGCAGCGGCGTGGTCAGCCCGAACGCGGGCTTGTGGTCCACCCGGCGGATCAGCTCCACGCCGTTGACGATGTTGCCCCACTGGTCCGACCCGCCCATCTGCAGGACGCAACCGTGGGTGCGCTCCAGCTCCAGGAAGTCCACCGACTGCATGAGCATGTAGTTGAACTCGAGGAAGGTCATCGGCTGTTCGCGATCCAGCCGCGCCTTGACGCTGTCGAACGCCAGCATGCGGTTGATCGTGAAGTGCACGCCGTAGTCGCGCAGGAACTGGACGTAGCCGAACTTCGAGAGCCACTCGTCGTTGTCGACCATGACCGCGTCGGTCGGGCCATCGCCGAAGGCCAGGAACTTCGCGAAGGTGTGCTTGATCGAGGCGATGTTGGCCTGGATCTGCTCGTGGGTCAGCAGCGGGCGCTGGCCCTCCTTGTCGGTCGGGTCGCCGACCTTCGTGGTGCCGCCGCCCATCAGCACGATGGGCTTGTGCCCGGCCTGCTGCAGCCGGCGCAGCATCATGATCTGGATCAGATGACCGACGTGCAGGCTGGAGGCTGTCGCGTCGAAGCCGATGTAGGCCGTGACGATCCCCGACGCGGCCGCGGCGTCAAGCTCCACCGGATGGGTGATCTGATGGATGTAGCCACGCGCCTGCATGGTCTGCAGGAAGGTCGACTTGAACGCGGCTTCGGACATCTCGTCAGGATTCTCTCTCGCAGTTGCGGCGGCCTCTAGCACAGCGGCGGCGGACGTTTCGAGGGACATGGCAGGCTCCGTTGTCGTGAGGAGCCGGCGCGTGGGTCTTCAGGAACAGGTGCGCCGGCCGGGAAGGGCAGGCGCGAGGGATCGGTCGCCTGCGTCAGGGCAGGCGGTAATAGCGGCCGGGAAGGCGAGCGCGTCCGATCATGGCGGGCTAGCTACCCGGCGCGCGTCGTGGCAGTCAAGCGGCCATGCTCGTGCTGGGATTCATGACCGGGACCTCGCTCGACGCCGTCGACATGGCGGTGCTGGAGACCGACGGCGAGACGATCGACCGCTTCGGCCCGGCCGGCGAGCGCAAGTTGAGCGACGCGGTGCGAAACGTCATCGTGGAGGCGACCCAGCAGGCCCTGGCCTGGCCGCGCGGGGCGCCGGAACCGCCGATCTTCGCGCACGCCGCCGAGATGGTGGCTGAGGAGCACTACAGCGCGGCCGAGGCGTTCCTGGCCGCCAACGGCCTTTCGTGGCCGGACATCGACCTGATCGGCATGCACGGCCAGACGGTGCTGCACGAGCGGCCCAAGGATGGCTCCCCGGGCCGGACCGTCCAGCTGGGCGACGGGGCGATGCTGGCGAGGCTGAGCGGACGGCGGGTGGTCTACGATTTCCGCTCGGCGGACGTGGCGGCTGGCGGGGAGGGCGCGCCGCTGGCGGCCATCTACCATCTGGCGCGGGCGCGGAAGTCCGGCCTTAAGGCGCCGGTGGCCGTGCTCAACCTCGGCGGCGTGGCCAATGTCACCCTGTGGCGCGGCGGCAGCGACATCGAGGCTTTCGACACCGGCCCCGGGAACGGCATGATCGACCTCCTGGTCCAGGCCCGGGGCGCCGGCCGCTTCGACAAGGGCGGCGCCTACGCAAGCGTCGGCCGCGCCGACGAGGCGGTGGTACGCGCGCTGCTGGCCCATCCCTACTTCCAGGCCCCGCCGCCCAAGTCGCTCGACCGCCACGACTTCTCGCTGGAGCCGCTGGGGCATGCGCAGCTTGAGGACGCCGCCGCCACCCTGGTGGCGTTCATGGCCGAAGCGGTGAAGCTCGGCCTGGCGACCGCCGATCCCGCGCCTGCCCAGATCATCGTCTGCGGCGGCGGGCGGCACAACCCGGAGATCATGAAGGCGCTGGCCGCCCGCCTGCCGATCCCGGTGAAGACCGCCGAGGACCACGGCTGGCGTGGAGACGCCATCGAGGCCGAGGCCATCGCGTACCTGGCGGTCCGCAGCTTCAAGGGCCTGCCGATTTCCTTCCCGAAGACCACTGGCGTCGCCCGACCCGCGACCGGCGGACGCCTCGCGAATCCCTGAGCGGCCGGTCCCTCTTGTCAGTCAAACGGCCGTTCGGCAGACTGAACGCCGATCACTTTCGTAGTCGAGGATGACCATGGCTGACGACAAGCCGGAGATCACGGGCGCTGACGACCTCGGGTTCGACCCGAACGCCCTGCGCGAAAAGTACCGCGCCGAGCGGGACCGGCGCCTGCGGCCCGACGGCAGCGCCCAGTACGTCGATATCTCGAAGTTCGCCCACTACCTCGACGACCCCTACGTCGAGCGGGTCGAGCGCGCGCGCATCACGGACGACGTCGAGGTCGTGGTGGTCGGCGGCGGCTTTGGCGGCCAGCTGGCGGCGGCCCGCCTGCGGGAGGCCGGCATCGAGGACATCCGCATCATCGAGAAGGGCGGCGACTTCGGGGGCACCTGGTACTGGAACCGTTACCCCGGCGCCCAGTGCGACATCGAGAGCTACATCTACCTGCCGCTGCTGGAGGAGGTCGGCTACCTGCCGGTCGAGAAGTACTCCCGCGCCCCTGAGATCCTGCGCCACAGCCGCGCCATCGGCGAGAAGTTCGACCTCTACAAGGGCGCGCTCTTCCAGACCGAAGTCACCGCCATGCGCTGGGACGAGGACCGCTCGCGCTGGACCGTCGAGACCAACCGCGGCGACGCCCTGAAAGCCCGCTTCGTGGTCATGGCCAACGGGCCCCTTCACCGCCCGAAGCTGCCCGGCATCCCCGGCGTCGAGACCTTCAAGGGCCACTCGTTCCACACCAGCCGCTGGGACTACGACTACACCGGCGGCGACTCGAACGGCGGCCTCACCAAGCTGAAGGACAAGCGCGTCGGGATCATCGGCACCGGGGCCACGGCCGTGCAGTGCGTGCCGCACCTGGGCGAGTGGGCCAAGGAGCTCTACGTCTTCCAGCGCACGCCCTCGTCCATCGACGTGCGCGCCAACCGACCCACCGATCCGGAGTGGGCGCGGAGCCTCACGCCGGGTTGGCAGCAGGAGCGGATGGACAACTTCAACGCCCTGGTCTCGGGCGGATTCGCCGACAAGGACCTTGTCCAGGACGGTTGGACCGACATCATCGGCAACATCATGCTGCTGGCTCGCAAGAAGATGGAGGCCGGCGAGGTCGTGGAGAACCCGGCCGAGCTGATGCAGCTGGCCGACTTCAAGAAGATGGAGCAGGTCCGCGCCCGGGTCGACGAGGTGGTCAAGGATCCCAGCAAGGCCGAGGCGCTGAAGCCCTGGTACAACCAGTTCTGCAAGCGTCCCTGCTTCCACGACGAGTACCTGGACACCTTCAACCGTTCGAACGTCGAGCTGGTGGACACCCAGGGCAAGGGCGTCGAGCGCATCGACGAGACCGGCATCTGGGCCAATGGCAAGCACTACGAGATCGACTGCCTGATCTACGCCACCGGCTTCGAGGTCGGCACCGACTTCACCCGCCGCTCGGGCTACGAGCTCTACGGCCGCGGCGGCCAGACGCTGACGCAGAAGTGGAAGAACGGCGCCTCGACCCTGCACGGGATGTTCACCCGCGACTTCCCCAACTGCTTCATCGTGTCGAACACCCAGTCGGGCTTCACGGCCAACTTCCCGCACATGATCAACGAGCAGTCCAAGCACCTGGCCTATGTGATGAAGCAGGCGCTCGACCGGCAGGTGCGCACGCTGGAGCCCACGCGGGAGGCCGAGGCCGCCTGGGTCCAGACGATCATCGACACGGCCCTGATGCGCGAGGACTTCCTCAAGGAGTGCACCCCCGGCTACTACAACAACGAGGGCAATCCCGAGGCGACCGCCAAGCAGAACGGCTCCTATGGCGCCGGCCCCGTGGCCTTCGTGAAGCTGCTGGAACAGTGGCGCGAGGCCGGGACGCTCGAGGGGTTGGAGCTGAACGCCTGAGCTCAATGCTGGCGTTGTTGGTGCGACTGACGGAGACGTCGGCGTCCTGCGCTTGACGCCCCCAGGCCCCCATGTCCACGTAACGCCGTGGGGGATGTTGCTCAGCCTGTAAGGCGAGGAGGCCGGCTGCTCGACGTGGTCGAGCGGCTGGGCAACGCCTTGCCGGACCCGGTCTTCATCTTCATCTGGCTCATCGCCGCGCTCGTTGTGGTCTCCACGCTCGGAGAGACCTTGGACTGGCAGGTCGTCAATCCGGTGACGGGCGAGCTCCTGCGGGCGCAAAGCCTGGCGAGTGAAGGCAACGTCCGGAAACTCTTCACCGAGATGGCCCGAACCTACACCGGCTTCGCGCCGCTCGGGTTGGTGTTGACCATCGTGCTCGGGGCGGGTGTGGCCGAACGAAGCGGGCTGATGGCCGCGCTGCTCCAGGGCAGCCTGGCGCGGGCGCCGGCACGCCTGTTGATCCCCGCGACATTTCTCATCGGGCTGTTGTCGACCCATGCGGTCGACGCCGCCATTCTGGTCTATGTGCCGCTCGCGGCCGTTGCTTTTGCTGGCGCCGGGCGACACCCGATCGTCGGGCTGGTGGCGGCGTTCTCGGGCTGCGGAACGGGCCTTGCGGGCAACCTGGCGCCCGGCCAGTACGATGTCCTGATCCTGGGCATCACGCAGACGGCGGCGCGCCTGATCGACCCGCAGTGGACGATGAACCCGCTCGGAAACTGGTGGTTCATCGTGGCCGTCGCGGTCTCTTTCACGCTGACCGCGTGGGTGGTGATCGAGCGGGTCGTGGTCCAGAGACTCGGCGTCTGGGTCGACGGAATCGGGGCGAGGCCCGAGCCCCTGACGCCAGAACAGCGGCGAGGCCTGGCGGCGGCGGGCGCTGCGACCCTCGTGGCGGTCCTCTGCGCAACGGCTCTGGTGCTCTGGCCGGGCTATGCGCCACTCTATGACGGCGAGGCGGCCCCCGCGCAGCGCCTCTCACCGCTCTTTCAGAGCCTGGCTGCGCTGATCGCGATCCTTTTCTTCGTCACCGGCTGGGCCTACGGCGCCGCGGCGGGAACAATTCGCAGTCACCGGGACGTCGTGGAGGGCATGGTCCGAGGGCTGGAGCCAATGCTGCCCTATCTGGTCCTTGTCTTCTTCGCAGCGCACTTCGTGGCGATGATCGGCTGGTCCAATCTCGGACCGATCCTGGCGGTCTCCGGCGCGGATGTGCTGAGGTCGATGAACGCGCCGCCGGCCCTCATGCTGCCCGCCCTCGCGACGGCGTCGGCGTGGCTCGACTTCCTGATCGCCTCGGGGTCGGCGAAATGGGCCGCCGTGTCGCCCGCCGTGGTCCCCATGCTCATGCTGCTGGGGATATCACCCGAGATGAGTACGGCCGCCTACAGGATCGGCGACACGGTCACCAATCTCATCTCCCCCCTGAATCCCTATGTCGTGCTGACGCTGATCTACTGCCGCCGGTGGGTGGCGGAGTTCCAGCTCGGCGCGCTCATCGCGCTGCTCCTGCCTCTGGCGATGGCGTTCTACGTGGTCGGAATAGCCCTCACGGTCGGCTGGATCGTCCTGGACCTGCCGGTAGGGCCGGGCGCGACAGTGGCCTACAGCCTGCCGGCCCGCTGAGCCCTGCACGAAATCTGCACTTGAAGCGGGCTGTCCCCGGACGGGCCGTCCCGCAGGGTGCAATGCCCTTGGCCTAGGACTGGTCCCACAACCTGGGGACCGCCGATGCCCGCCCGCCTGCCGACCTTCTGGCTGAAGCTCGTGCTCGCCGTCGGGATCGTGGCGGCGGGAGACGCTCTGCTCTTCGACGTCGACGGCCTGGGAGCGAACCTCGGCGTGCTCCTGCTGAGCGCCACTGTCGCGTTCGCCATCGTCAGTCCGGCCGTCCGGCGCCACAGGCTCTCCGCCATCGCGCTCGCCGCGACGGCCCTTCTGGCGCTGCTGCCGTTCGAACGCCCGAGCTTCCTCGGCCTTCTCCTGTGGGCCCTGGCGATGGCCGTAGCGGCGCTCGGGCCCCGGGCGGCGGGTGGCGACGACGGCTGGCGTTGGCTGCAGCGGCTGGTGATTGGCGGGCTCAAGGCCCTGGTGGGCCCGGCGCTGGACCTGCGCGACGCGCTCAAGGTCCGCGCTCGCTCTCGACCCGTGATGCTCACGGCGGTCCTGCTCGCCGCGATCCTACCCATCGCGGGCGGCACGCTGTTCGTCGCCTTGTTCACCAACGCCAACCCGGTGATCGCCCAGGCGCTTGCCACCCTGAGCCTGCCGGCCTTCGAGCCCGCCCGGCTCATCTTCTGGGTCGTGCTTGGCCTGGTCGTCTGGGCCGTGCTGCGGCCACGCGGCCTGCGCCGGTTCCTGAAGACCCCCGGCCTCGACCGCGACCTGGACCTGCCGGGCGTCACCACGGCCTCGATCACGGTCTCCCTGGCGGTGTTCAACCTCGTCTTCGCGATCCAGAACGGCCTCGACATCGCCTACCTGTGGAGCGGCGCGGGCCTGCCGGACGGGGTGACCTTCGCCCAGTACGCCCATGCCAGCGCCTATCCGCTGATCGCCACGGCGCTGCTCGCCGGCCTCTTCGTGGTGGTCTTCCTGCGCCCCGGATCGGCCACCGCCGCGCGGCCGCTGGTGCGCTGGCTGGTGATCGCCTGGGTGGCGCAGAACGTCTTCCTGGTGGCGTCCACGGCCCTGCGCACCCTCGACTACATCGACGCCTATTCCCTGACGCGGATGCGCATCGCGGCGCTGCTCTGGATGGGTGTGGTGGCGCTCGGCCTCATCCTGATCCTCTGGCGGCTGCTCAGCGCTCGGAACTCGGGGTGGTTGATCAACGCCAACCTCGTCGCGGCCGGCCTGGTTCTGGCGGTCTGCAGCGTCGTAGACCTCGGCTCGGTTGCGGCGGCATGGAACGTGCGCCACGCGCGTGAATTCGGCGGCAGGGGTGTTGAACTCGATCTTTGCTACATGCGGCAGCTCAAAGGTGCGGCTCTTGTGCCGCTTGCCGACATCGAAACCCGAGACATACCGCCGAATCTGCGTGACCGCATTCAGTACACGCGGCGGGTTATCCAGGCCGAGATGGCCGATCGGCAATCGCACTGGCGTGGCTGGCGTGGGCGCGATGCGCGACGGCTCTCATGGACGCTCCTGCTGATCTATGAACCTCCGAAAATGCCGTCGTCTGTCGGTCGCGACTGCCACGGCGCCTACACGCCCCCGCCGACCCCGCCATTGACCCCAACAGCGAACCCGAGAACATGACCGCCATGCCCCAGGTCCTCGTCGTCGACGACGATCCGCACATCCGCCAACTCCTGGTTTTCGCCCTGGAGAAGGCCGGCATGACCGCCCGCGAGGCGGAGGACGGCGAGGCTGCCCTGGCCGCCGTGCGCCAGCAGGCGCCGGACCTGGTGGTGCTCGACATCAACATGCCCAAGCTGGACGGGCTGGAGGTCTGCCGCCAGCTCCGCGCGATGGGCGACCTGCCGATCCTGTTCCTGTCCTCCCGCGACGACGAGATCGACCGGGTGCTGGGCATCGAACTGGGCGGCGACGACTACGTCACCAAGCCCTTCAGCCCCCGCGAGGTCACCGCCCGCGTCCAGGCCATCCTGCGCCGCGCGCGCAAGCCCGCCGCCGCGCCGGCCGCCGAAGGCGCGCTTAGCCACGGCAAGCTCAGCCTGGACCCGGACAGCTGGGTCGCGCGCTGGGGCGACGCGGAGGTGGCGCTTACGGTCACCGAGTTCGGCATCCTGCGCATCCTGATGGGCGGCCCCTCGCGGGTATTCAGCCGCGACGCCATCATCGACCGCCTGCACGGGCCCGGCTTCGCCATCACCGACCGCACCATCGACAGCCACGTGCGCAACCTGCGCGGCAAGTTCGCGGCGCTGGGCGCCCAGGATGTGGTCGAGACCCGCGCCGGCGTCGGCTACCGGCTGGGGCCCTGCCTCGGCCAGCCGTCCCCGTGACTCCACCTTGATCGAGCGCCTCAAGGACTGGCTCGGCGGCCACTGGCCGCGCCTGCGGCTGCGCGCGATCCTGTTCACGGTGCTTCTGTTCACCGCCGCCATGCCGGGGTTCGCGGCGCTCTACCTGCGGGTCTACGAGAACACCCTGGTGCGCCAGACCGAGGCCGAGCTGGTGGCCCAGGGCGCTGCCCTGGCCTCGGCCGCCGCCATCGCCTGGCCCGGCGCGCCGCCACCTCGGCCGCGGCCCGCCAAGCCGCCCGAGGGCTACTACCGGCCCGAGTTCACCACCATCGACCTGAACCAGGGCCAGGTGCTGCCGGAACGCCCGTGGGCGCCGCGCATGCGCAAGGCGATGGACCCCGACGCCATCGCGGTCGCCCGCCGCGTCGGGCCGGTGATCGAGCGCACCCTGCAGACGACACTGGCCTCGGTGTACGTGCTCGACCGACGCGGGATCGGCGTGGCGGGCCAGGGCTACGGACGCGACTTCTCGCCCCTCCCGGAGGTGCGCTGGGCGCTCTCCGGCCGGCCCTACACGGTGATGCGGGTCAACGGCGACCTGGAGGCGCGGTCGCGGTTCGAGTGGCTGAGCAAGGCCTCGGGGATCCGCCTGCATCATGCCCGGCCCATCGTCGTCGGCGGCAAGGTGAAAGGGGTGCTGCTGCTGTCGCGCTCGCCGCGGGCCCTGTTCCGAGGACTCTATGAAGACCGGGGCAAGATCATCTTCGGGGCCGGGGTGATCTTCCTGACCCTGGTGGTGCTGTCCGGTCTGGTGGCGCGCGGCGTGACCCTGCCGATCGAGAAGCTCAGCGCCGCCTCACGCGATGTGGCCGCAGGCCTGGGCGAGATTCCAAGGACACCCCGTACCGCCGCCATCGAGATCCGCGCCCTCTACGATGATTTCCGCGCCATGGCCGAGCAGATCGAGCGCCGCAGCGGCTACCTCCGCGACTTCGCCGCCGCGGTCAGCCACGAGTTCAAGACTCCCCTGGCCGGCATCACCGGCGCGGTGGAACTGCTCCAGGACCACTTCGAGACCATGTCGCCGGCCGAGCGGCGTCGCTTCCTGGACAATATCGCCGGCGACAGCGAGCGGCTGTCACAGCTCGTCACCCGCCTCCTGGACCTGGCTCGCGCCGACATGGCCGCCCCTGAGGCCGGGACCGCCACCGACCTCGGCGAACCGGTGCGCCGCGCCGCCGACGCGGCAGGCCTGCAGGTGAGCGTCGACATCCCCCGCGACATCGGCGCCGTGGCGGCGCCCGCCGCGACCCTTGAGACGGTGCTGACCATCCTGTTGCAGAATAGCCGCCAGGCCGGCGCCACGCAGGCCCGCGTCAGCGCCTTGCCGCAGCGGCGGATGGCGTCTTCCATCA
>NZ_CADEGK010000020.1:0-3491 GCF_902826855.1 uncultured Phenylobacterium sp.
CAGCCCGCCGAGGCCGAGCGGCCCACCGGCTCGGAGGCCTGGCTCGACGCCACCGGCGCGGCGCGGGTGTTTCACGTCCGGCGCGGCTCGGCGAGCGACTTCGAGCGGCTGGCCCGGATGCTCACCGGCCAGTCGGTGGGGCTGGTGCTCTCCGGGGGCGGCGCGCGCGCCTACGCCCATGTGGGCGCGATCAAGGCGTTGCGCGAGCGCGGCGTGCCGATCGACTTCGTGGGCGGCTCGTCCATGGGGGCGGTGGTCGGGGCCGGCCTGGCGATGGGCTGGGACGAGGCGGAGATGGACCAGCGGCTGCGCGAGGCTTTCGTTAATACCAGCCCGCTGGACGACATGGCCCTGCCGCTGCTGGCCATGACCCACGGGGTAAAGGTGGGCGAACGACTGGCCCGGCACTTCGGCGAGAGCCAGATCGCTGATCTCTGGCTGCCGTTCTTCTGCCTCTCCTCCAACCTCACCACGGGCGCCTACCAGCTGCACCGCCGCGGATCGCTGCGCCAGTCGCTCCGCGCCTCCATCGCCCTGCCCGGCGTGCTGCCCCCGGCCACCGACGGCCAGAACGTCCTGGTCGACGGGGCGGTGATGAAGAACTTCCCGGCCGACATCATGCGCGCGGTCCACCTCGGGCCGATCGTCGGCGTCGATGTCACTACCGCGCGCAGCATCACCGCAGCCGACGTCGCGCGACCATCGTCGGTCTGGCGGTGGATCCTCTCGGGACAGTGGCGCAACGGGCCGCCGATCGTCTCGCTGCTGATGCGCACCGCCACCGTGTCCACCGGGCGAGACCTGGCCGCCGCCCGGGAGGCGACCGACGTGTTGATCCAGCCGGACGTGTCGGGGATCGAGATCCGCGACTGGGGAGCCTACGATCAGGCGGTTGAGGCCGGCTACCGTGCCACGCTGGAGATGCTGGACAAGTTCGGCCGCCCCATCTCGCAGTTGCGCAGACGCCTCAGCCTGGCCGACCAACGCGCGGACGGCGTGGCGATGACCCCTTTCATGGCCTCAGTGCACACTGCGGCGGAATGAACCCTTGGCAGGCGGCCACGGCTCACCCCATATTCGAGATCCTGTTCAACAGCTGAAAGGAGGTGCCCCAGTGTCTCATAGCAAAGGCCGTAGCTCGGCAGCCGTGACCTGGACCTCCGCGTGTGAGGTCTGCGCCTAGCCTTTCAGTAAGGGCAAGGTCGCGAACCGCTCTGCGGTCAGACTATGGAAGGGCCGCCCCGGCGACGGGGCGGCCCTTCGCGTTTCTGGAAGACAGCGGACGCCCGACGCTGGCGAAGCATCGAGCGTCCGCCGCCCCCTGAAGGAGTCCTAGCGGGCCAGGGCTGCGGTGATCTTCGCACCCCGGTCGAAGTGCTCCTTCATCCCGGCCACCATATCGGCGAGTCCCGCGCGGAGCGGCGCTTCGAACTCGGCCTCGGGCTCGGCCAGCGCCACGACTCGGCCCTTGCCCGCCGCGGCCGCCGCCTTCACGGTCTCGGCCTGCTTCATCGTGGCCTTGACGATGTGGCCCAGCACCAGCTCCTCAAGGATGTCTGGATCGATCTCGCCCAGGTCGAGCACCGGAGGCCGCGGATCGCGCAGGATCTCGATCGGCCACAGCTTCTTCACCCGGATGATGTCCCAGATCCGCTCAGTCACCCAGCAAGGCCCGTAATAGCGGGCGAGGTGTCCGCGCAACGACTTGCCGAGGTCGAGCACCGGCAACCGAGCCACGTACTCCTGGAAGCCGACGTCCTCGAAGTGGCTGATCGCCGCCGACAGGTAGAAGCAGTTCGTCGAGAAGCCCGGCGGGTTCAACCACACGGCGATGTTGATGAAGTAGCGGCTGATCAGCTTCCAGTCGTGGGTGTTGGCGTCCTGGATGTCGTCGATGTTGACGTCGAACCAGTGGTGCCACGTCGAGTCGGTCACCACCCGTCCCACACCGGCGCGGTGGCCGTCGTACGCCGAGATCATCGGGTTCTTCGCGCGCGCCGGCTGGGGCCCCTTGACGAAGTTGTAGGGCGGGTCGCCAAGGTTGGAGCCATAGGCGATGATCGCCGGCGCGGGCTGCGGTCCGCCGTCGATCGCCGGCGGGTATTCGGGCTGCGCGCCGCCGCCGAAGTTGAAGGTGGCAGCCAGGTAGATGTCCGCAGTCTCGACGCAAAGGCCCTCGTGCGCGTGATCGGGCATGACGTTGATGGGGCCGAGCTTCGGATGGCAGAGCACGGGATGCGGGCGCCTTCGCCAGCCGAACGGCCAGAAGGAAAATCGCCACGCGGTCCACTGGATCGGCTGCACCTTCAGGTCGCCCTGGTGCGGTGAGTTGCCCAGCGCCAACGGCCCGCCCGGATTGCCGGGCTCGAACGCTGCGGACGGCGGACGCAGGGTGTCGATGCGGGCGGGCGTATCGATCGGCGGCACGCCGTCGGCGTTAGTCCAGCGCCGCATCGTGCCCAGCCGCGGGATGCGCTTGCACATCGACGCGCCCAGGAAGTGGTGGTCGCCGGTGGCGAACAGGCCGCCCTTCTTGTCCTTCATCCACTGCGAGAGCTTCAGCAGCTCGGCGTCGCTCGAGGGGAGGGCGTTGGCGTTGGTGATGGGCGCGTCGCTCGGATTGCCCGAGTTCCCCGGCTGGAAGCCGAAGCACCAGATCTGCTCATACTTGTCGATGACGGCGTTGGCGCCGTCCATCATGTTGAAGCGGAAGCCGCGGTACTTGTGTTGCGTCGGACCGGGGTTGGCGACGATGGTCGGCGCCTGCCCGTTCCGGAGGGCCAGGTCGACGCGGAACCGCATGCAGCCGACCTGGGCGGCCCGGATCAGAGCGATGACGCGGCTGATCCCGAAGTCGTTGGCCGGATCGACGCTGATCGAACTGTCCACCACGATCAGGATGTCGGCGCGGTTCTTGAGCAGCCAGGGTTGCAGGTAGTCGACGACAGCGAGCTCGAACTCTGGGTTGATGCCGATGTCTCTCACGAATTCTTTTGCAGTCAGCACGGGGAAGGCTCTCCTAGGTTCGCGGCCGCCATCGTCGGCCGGTTGATGGGTCTGAAGGCGGCGTGTGCGACGCGCCGCGCGCTCGATGGAGGAGGCTTCCCCGAGAACCCCAGGTCACATCTCCAGTACGGGCAGGCTCAACTGCAGGATGCGATCGGTCGGCGACTTTCACCGCAGGGTCGAGTGGACAGAAGGGAAGTCACGGTCGGCGGCTGCAGCGACGACGGGGATCGGCTACGCCAGGGCCATTACCTTTGACGTCATGGACGTGCCTCGCCCCGCCGCTAAGGTCCTCGCATGACCGCACCCACAAAGCCCGTCGGCGACCACCTGCGCGAATGGCGCCTGCGCCGGCGGTTGAGCCAGCTGGACCTCGCCCTGGATGCCGAGATCTCAACGCGCCACCTCTCGTTCCTGGAGACCGGCCGCGCCCAACCCAGCCGTGAGATGGTGCTGCACCTGTCAGAGCAGCTGGAGGTGCCGCT
>NZ_CADEGK010000020.1:3591-35535 GCF_902826855.1 uncultured Phenylobacterium sp.
ACCTTCTTCCCGGCCGACGCGGCGACGGCGGAGGCGCTAAGGGCGGCGCACGAAGCGCGCGCCGCGGCGGCCTAGAGGGCGACGCAGGCGGGCGGTGGGAGGACCAGCACCGAGTCCTGCTTGAAGCGGACCCGATAGGCGTTGCGGACGGCCTCCATCTGGCTGTGCGGGGCGCGCTTCGCCGGCAACACGATAAGCACCACCTTGGCCGCCTCGCGCATCATGCGGTTGTCGGCGCCCTTCCACTGGCCACCCCCATCGACGACGGTGACCCCATTCGGAAAGCGCGGCGTGACCTCAGCGTCGACGAACTTGCGGATCTCCGTGTCGCTGATCTTGGTCGCCGCCTGGGCCCCCAGGAAGATCTGGGCCGTGCGCAATTCCGACTGGCCGACCGGACATGCAAGCTTCGGCTGCGTGGCGCATCCCGCCAGCGCCAGAGCCGCGACCAGGGGCCCCGCCAATCTCATCCGCCCACAAGCTCCCGTCCGATGAGGAACCTGCGGATCTCGTTGGTGCCGGCGCCAATGTCGTAAAGCTTGGCGTCGCGCAACAGGCGCTCGACGGGATAATCCTTGGTGTAGCCCGCCCCGCCCAGCGCCTGGATCGCCTCCAGCGCGACCTTCACGGCGTTCTCGCTCGCCATCAGGATTGCCCCAGCCGCATCGAACCGCGTGGTCATGCCCGCGTCGCAGGCCCTGGCCACGGCGTAAACATACGCCCGTGCGGAGTTCAGCGCGACGTACATGTCTGCGACCTTTCCCTGCATCAGCTGGAAGGACCCAATCGCCTGGCCGAACTGCCGGCGCTCGCGCACGTAGGGCAACACCACGTCCAGGCAGGCCTGCATGATCCCCAGCGGCCCGGCGGCCAGTACGGCGCGCTCGTAGTCCAGCCCGCTCATCAGCACGCCCACGCCGCCGTTCTCCGGGCCCATGACGTTCTCCGCCGGAACCTCGCAGTCCTCGAACACCAGCTCACCGGTATCCGAGCCGCGCATGCCCATCTTGTCGAGCTTCTGGGAGACGTGGAAACCCGCGAAGCCCTTCTCGACGAGGAAGGCGGTGATGCCGCGCGAGGCCGCCTCCGGCGTGGTCTTGGCGTAGACCACCAATGTGTCGGCGTGGGGCGCGTTGGTGATCCAGAACTTCGTGCCGTTCAGCACGTAGCGGTCGCCGCGTTTCTCGGCCTTGAGGCGCATGGAGACCACGTCGGAGCCGCTGCCGGCCTCGCTCATGGCCAAGGCGCCCACGTGCTCGCCCGAGATCAGCTTCGGGAGATAGCGCCGCTTCTGCTCATCGGAGCCCCAGCGGCGCAGCTGGTTGACGCACAGGTTGGAGTGGGCGCCGTAGCTGAGGCCGATGGAGGCGGAGGCGCGGGACACTTCCTCCATGGCCACCACATGCTCCAGATACCCAAGGCCCAGGCCGCCGTACTCCTCATCCACCGTGATGCCGTGCAGGCCCAGCTCCCCCATCTGCGGCCAGAGATGGCGGGGGAACTCGTTGGTGGCGTCGATCTCGGCGGCCAGTGGCGCGATCCTGTCGGCCGAGAAGCGCGCGGTCGTGGCGCGGATGGCGTCGGCAGCCTCGCCGAGGCCGAATTCGAGGCTGGGGCCCTGGTTCGGGATCATCGGCGCGGGTTAGCACAGGGCGAGCGGCCCCGCGAGCGCGCGCCTAATCCTGCTCGGCCTGGCGGCCGAGCCGCTGGAGCAGATGGAACACCGCGACGACCACGAAGCCGATCCCGGCCAGGCCGGCGAGCCAGGCGACGATCATCGGCGTCAAGACCCCCTCGGCAGGGCCGGAGCGGGCATTCAGCCCCCAGAAGATGCCGAAGCCGAAGAAGGCCAGGCCGAACAGCGCCAGGAGCAGGTCCCAGACCAGCGACAGCTCGCGCCGCACAGGCGCCGGGCGGGCGCGGGCCGGAATGAACTCCGAGGGCGCGACCTCCATGGCTACCAGCGGCGGCGGCGGCGCGTCGTCGTCGTCGTGGAACCGGCGCAGCGCCGGCGGCGCCTGCGGGATCTCCAGCTCGGCGTCAGACCCGGTGTCCAGGCGTAAAGACGACGGCTCGAACCTCTGCCGTTCGGAATCGGGGTCCGGTTGCGATACCGGCTCCGCCTCCACGGTGATCGGCTCGGCGAAGTCGGCCTGTGGACGCAGGTTCGCATCGGCCTCGAACAGGTCCGGCTCGCCCCCCTCAACGCCTCCTTCGACGACGCGCTCCGGCTCTTCACCTGGATCGGCGAACAGGCTGGAGAGCCGCCCGGCTACCGCCTCCGCGGCGGCGGCCACCGCCGGCGTGGGCTCAGGCGGCGGTTCCGGAGGAAGCTCGGAATCGGAGAGGTCGTTGCGGCGCGCGGTGACCCGCTCGCCTTCCATCGATGTCTGGACCTCCACCGGCCGGCGCATCGGCACAAGGTCCAGGGCGTCCAGGTC
The DNA here is from genome assembly GCF_902826855.1 of uncultured Phenylobacterium sp. Lineage (GTDB taxonomy): Bacteria > Pseudomonadota > Alphaproteobacteria > Caulobacterales > Caulobacteraceae > Phenylobacterium. Next base: position 6,033 of record NZ_CADEGK010000020.1, read on the forward strand.
GATTGCCGGCCGCAGCAACGGTGACGGCGCGGCCACGAACTGCCCGTCGTCGGGGGTCAGGAACAGCGACTTCTCGACCGAGCGGCGGCGCACCAGCGCGTCTACGACGATACGTTCGCCCTCGAAGTCGGCCTTGCGCCACAGCTCCATGGCGCAGGCGGCCTGCACCGCGGCGCCGGCATTCAGGCGCTTCAGGACCTGGCTGCGGCGGAAATTGTCGAGGCCGACGTTGAAGGCGAAACTGCAAAGGGCGTCGAACTGGTTCTGGCCGATGGGCGCCAGCGTGTTCTCGTTCACCGCATGACCGACGCTGATCAGGTCGTAGACCAGCAGCGCCTCGGCATCGGTCTCGGAGACCTCCGCGCCCTCGCGGGCCGTCAGCGTGTGCCCATAGCCGATCGTCCAGCGCCCGTCAGGCAGCTGGGCGGCTTTCTGGCGGTAGCCCTCGAACTGCTTGATCAGCTCGATGGCCCCCCGGGAAACACGGTGGCGCGACAGCATGGCCCGTCCCAAAACGGCACAGGCGCAGGGCGCCCGCAGGCGAACAGCGCAAGGCCGACGCCAGTTACAACAAGATCAGGCTCGCAAGCCCCAGAAAAGACAGGAAACCCATCAGGTCGGTGACGAAAGTCACGAACACGGACGAGGAGACCGCGGGGTCGCGGCCGAACCGTTCGAGGGTGAGTGGAGCCAGCACGCCGGCCACTGCAGCCAGGAAGATGTTGATGATCAACGCCAGGCCGATGGTGATCGAGAGGCGAACGTCCTGGAAGAACATCCACGTCGCGCCGGCCATGATCAGGCCGACGACGGAGCCGTTCATCAGGCCCACCGTCATCTCGCGCGCGACGATGCGCATGGAGTTGGCCGCCGAGAGCTCGCGATTCGCCAACGCGCGCACCGCGACCGCCAGGGCCTGGGTCCCGGCGTTGCCGCCAACGGAGGCCACGATGGGCATCAGCACCGCCAGCGTCACCAGCTTGGCGATCTCGTCCTGGAACGCGCCGATGGCCTGCACCGCCACGGCCTCGGTGGCCAGCGCCAGCACCAGCCACGGCAGGCGCGAACGGACGATGTCCCAGACGCCTGCGTCACGGCCGGCGTCGCTGACCCCCGCCAGGGCCAGGATGTCCTCCTCGCCCTCCTCCTGGATGACGCCGACGATGTCGTCGACGGTGATCTGCCCCACCAGCCGCCCGCCCGGATCGACCACGGGGGCGGAGATCAGGTGGTACTTGTCGAAGATGTAGGCGACCTCTTCCTGGTCGAGGTCGGTGGTGATCTCGTTCACCGGCTCCATGATCTGGGCCAGCGGCGTCCGGCGACCGACCTTGAGCAGTTGGCTGACCGGCACCGCCCCGACCGGCTTGTAGGCCGGGTCGACCACATAGATGTCGAAGAACAGTTCCGGCAGGTTGTCGGCCTCGCGGCGGAAATGGTCGATGGCCTGGCCGACGGTCCAGAACTGCGGCGCGGCGACAAACTCGCGCTGCATCAGGCGACCGGCGGTCTCGTCCTCGTAGGAGAGCGTGCTCTCGATCGCCGCCCGCTCCTGCTCGGGCATGGCGGCCATGACCTCGGCGCGCTTATCGTCCTCCAGGTCGTCGACGACGTCGGCGGCGTCGTCGCTCTCCATCTCGCCGATGGCCTTGGCCAGGGTCGCCGACGGCACGTGCTCCAACACGTCCTCGCGGATCTCGCTGTCCAGTTCGGAGAGGATCTCGGCCAGGGTCTCCGGGTCGAGGTGCGGGATGAGCTCCTCGCGGTCGCTCGCCGAGAGAAAGCCCATGAGGTCGGCGACGTCGGCCGGGTGCAGCGCGCTCAGGAGCTCGCGCAGGCGCTCGGCATTGCCGCTGTCCAGCGCGTCGGCGACGTCGGACACGAACTCCGGGTTGAGCGCGTAATCGTCCTCGAGGGCGAGGTCTTCGAGGTCTTCGTCCGCTTCGGCCACGTCGTTGAGATCGTCCGTTACGCGGCTCATGCGGACCTCCCTGACGCTATGTGTGGACGGCTCTGCTCAATCTCCGAGCGACCGGAGAGTTCGCTCACGACTCATGCTTGAGGATAGACCATTCGTCGGGTTGAGACTGGTCCCAACCCAAGCAACGACTGGCTTGGGTTGGGGCCGGATTCACTGGTGCGGTCGAGAAGACTCGAACTTCCACGGGTTGCCCCACAGCGACCTCAACGCTGCGCGTCTACCAATTCCGCCACGACCGCGCGTGGTGAGGCGCGGCAGGTAGCAAACCCCGTCCGCTTACTCAAGTGGGCCTAAGGAATGAGGCTCAGCCGCCGCCTGCCATGTAGTCGTACACGTTGGCCTCGCGGGTGACGGCGATGGCGATGCGTTCGTCGTTGATCTGGATCTCGCCGCGCGCCACCGGATGGTTGTTGGCCAGGATCCAGACCTCGTCGTTGACGCTGGTGTCCAGCGGGATGACGGCGCCGCGGCCCATACGCAGCAGTTGGGCCATGGGCAGGCTGGCGCGCCCGAGCACCACCTGGATTTCGACGTTGACGGCCTTGACCTGGCTCACGAAGGAGGACCTCGAATGCAGACGCAGGGCTCGCATGGGGCGCGCCCGAGGCCCACATTTGGCCCCACATGCTTGACCGCTCGTTAAACCCGGCAACCGAAAGCGGGACAGTGCTGTTCGGCCGCACCGACGGCCAGGCGGCCGGGTGGGCGGTCTCGCGCGGCCTGGTGGACTATCCCGCGGCGGTGACGGCCATGGAGGCCCGCGCGGCGGCCATCGCCGAGGGCAAGGCCGGCGAGTTGGTCTGGCTGCTGGAGCACCCGCCGCTCTACACCGCCGGCGTCTCCGCAAAGCCGGACGATCTCCTGCAGCCGGACCGCTTCCCTGTGCACCAGAGCGGCCGCGGCGGACAGTTCACCTACCACGGCCCCGGCCAGCGGGTGGCCTATGTCATGCTGGACCTGACCCGGCGCCGCCGCGACGTGCACGCTTTCGTGGCCGCCCTGGAAGCCTGGGTGATCGGCGCGCTCGACCGCTTCAACGTGGCCGGCGAGGTCCGCCAGGGACGCGTCGGCGTCTGGGTCGAACACGGCGCACCGCGTCGGGAGGACAAGATCGCCGCTATCGGCGTGAAGCTGCGCCGCTGGGTGTCATTCCACGGCGTCTCGCTGAACGTGGAGCCCGACCTCGCGCACTTCAGCGGCATCATCCCCTGCGGGGTGACCGAGCACGGCGTCACAAGTCTCGTCGACCTCGGCCTGCCGGTGGCGATGGACGAGGCCGACGCCGCACTGCGGGCCAGCTTCGCCGAGGTGTTCGGGCCGGCGACGGACGCGGAGCCGCCGCTCTAGGCAAACTCGATCAGCACCTCGTCGGCCGCTACGCTATCGCCGGCCGCGGCGTTGACCGCCTTCACCACGCCATCGTGCTCGGCGCGGATGATGTTCTGCATCTTCATCGCCTCCAGCACCGCCACCACCTCGCCGGTGCGCACCGACTGCCCCACGACGACGTCGACGGAGACCACCAGGCCCGGCATCGGCGACAGCACCATCTTGGAGGTGTCGGCGGCCTTCTTGGGCGGCAGCTTCTCGTGCATTTCGGCCGAGCGGGGAGAGAGCACCAGCACGCGCAGGGTCGTGGCGCGGTGACGGATCACGAAACCCTCGGCCGCCGGCCGCACCGAGGCGGTGAAGTCCACGCCATCGAGGTTGCCGCGGAATACAGGCTGGCCCGGGCGCCACTGGATATCCTCGAGCCGCAGCTTGCGGCCATCGGCCTGGATGCTCAGGCCGCCGTCGGTGGCGGTGGCGGACATCTGCATCTTCTTCAGCCCGGCGATGACGATCCAGTCGGTGCGCAACTGGTCAGGCGCCGCCCGGGCCAGCAGCGTCCGGTGCATCGCCAGCGCCACCACGCTCATCAGGTCACGCTGCCGATCGGTGGGCGGGAGCCCTTGGAAGCCCTCCGGAAACTCGTCCTTGATGTAGTTGGTGCTGATCTTGCCCGACCGGAACCGCTTCTGGTCCATCACCGCGGCCAGGAACGGAATGTTCTGACCCAGGCCCTCGATGTGGAAGTCCTCCAGCGCCCGGCCCATGGCGTCGATGGCGATGTTGCGCGTCTTGCCCCAGGTCGAGAGCTTGGAGATCATCGGGTCGTAGAACATCGAGATCTCGTCGCCTTCGCGCACTCCGGCGTCGTTGCGCACGATGACGCCGTCCGTCTCGCCCTCCTTGGGCGGCGCATAGCGCACCAGCCGGCCGATCGAGGGCAGGAAGCCGCGGTAGGGGTCTTCCGCGTAGATCCGGCTCTCCATGGCCCAGCCGTTGATCTTCAGGTCCTTCTGGGTGAACGCCAGCTTCTCGCCGTAGGCCGATCGGATCATCTGCTCGACCAGGTCCACCCCGGTGATCAGCTCGGTGACCGGGTGCTCCACCTGCAGGCGGGTGTTCATCTCCAGGAAGAAGAAGCTGCGGTCCTGGCCCGCCACGAATTCCACCGTGCCGGCCGAATCGTATTGCACCGCCTTGGCGAGCGCGACGGCCTGTTCGCCCATGGCCTTGCGGGTCTTTTCGTCGAGCAGCGGGCTGGGCGCCTCTTCGATGACCTTCTGGTTGCGCCGCTGGATCGAGCATTCGCGCTCGAACAGGTGGACGACGTTGCCGTGCTTGTCGCCCAGCACCTGGATCTCGACGTGGCGTGGGCTCTCGATGAACTTCTCGATGAAGATCCGGTCGTCGCCGAAGCTGGACTTTGCCTCGGCCTTCACCGCCGGGAAGCCCTCCTCGACGTCCTTGCGGTTCCAGGCGACGCGGATGCCCTTGCCGCCGCCGCCGGCCGAGGCCTTCAGCATTACCGGATAACCGATGTCCTCGGAGATCTTCACGGCGTGGGCCGTGTCGTCGATCTCGCCCACGTGGCCGGGCACGACCGAGATGTTGGCCTTGGCAGCGAACTTCTTCGATTCGATCTTGTCGCCCATCGCCTCGATGGCGTGGGGGTTGGGCCCGATGAAGGTGATGCCTTCCTTGGCCAGGCGCCGGGCGAAACTGGCGTTCTCCGACAGGAAGCCGAATCCGGGGTGCACGGCTTCCGCACCGGTCAGCTTGACGGCGTCGACGATCTTGTCGGCCACCAGGTAGCTCTCGGCGGCGGGCGGCGGGCCGATGAAGACGGTCTCGTCGGCCATCTCCACGGCCATCGAATCGGCGTCAGCCTCGGAGTAGACGACCACCGTCTTGATGCCCATGCGGCGGCAGGTCTTTATGATCCGGACAGCGATTTCGCCCCGGTTTGCGATGAGAATCTTCGAGAACATTGCCGTCCTTGCACAGGCCGTCTTTCACCAACGGCGGCGGGACCTTAGATTGACGGGCATGAGCACGCCAGAAGTCTCCCCCTCCGGTTTCTCCCTCTCGCCGCCTGACGCTGAGGAACGCAAGGCCCTCGCGGCCGACCTCAGTGACGCCGAGGCCGAAGTCCTACTGCATCACGGCACCGAGGCGCCGTTCTGCGGCGGCCTGCTGGATCAGAAGGACAGCGGCGTCTACTGCTGCCGCCTCTGCGCGCTGCCGCTCTTCCGGCACAAGACCAAGTTCGAGAGCGGCACCGGCTGGCCCTCCTTCTGGGCGCCGTTCGACGAAGCGCACGTGACCGCGGTGCGCGACACCTCCTACGGCATGCTGCGAATCGAGACCCTCTGCGCCCGCTGCGGCAGCCACCAGGGCCACGTCTTCCCCGACGGCCCGCCGCCGACGCGGCTGCGCTACTGCATCAACTCGGTGTCCCTGGAGTTCGTCCCCGACGGCGCGCCCCTGCGCGACCCGCTGCAGCGGGGCGACAACAAGCACCTCACCACCGCCTGAATAGGCGGTGCGGGACTTCTGGCGGACCGGCGCCTGGGGCGTCCTTGTGGCCGTGGTGATGTTGGCTTGGGTGGGCGTCAGCCAGGTTCGGGCCGATCGCGACCCCAATCGGGCGCCCTTCAAGGCGATCCACGGGGCCTCGGCTGCGGAAGAAGCCCTGCTCGCCACCCTGCTGAGCGACGCGTTCGGGACGCTGCACATGCCGCAGTTCCGCCGTAACCTGCTTGCGCTCGCCGGGCGCTACCCGGTGATCTACGCCAAGCCGGACGACCAGGAGGCCGATGTCGCCAAGCTGGCCCGCATCGTCGGCGGCGAGGGACCGTTCACCCGCTATGCCCCGGCCGACGTGGTGCTGGTCGGGGGTGACGAGCAAGGTGATCCGACGCGCGACCATGCGAGCGCCGGCCAGGGCCAGGGCCACGGCCGGTACGCCGCCATCAACATCGGCCGCAATGTGCTCGAGCAGTACCGCTCGCCCAACCTCGTGGCGCAGTCCTGCGCGGTGAACGTCGCAGCGCACGAATACGCCCACACCATCTCCACGACCCTCGTAGGCTTCGGCATCGCCTTCACCGATACGACGGACACAGCGCCGGCGATCGAGGATCGCGAGCACCCTGGCACACCGGTCGCCAGCTACCTGATCGGTACGGTAGCCCAGTGCACCTGGCTGCAACTCAAAGGCCGCATCGAGGCATCCGGGGTCCCCGCGTGCGTCGAGACCTGCGGGGTCGCCAGCTCCAACTGGCGCCGGTGCAACCGCTTCGGTCCTGGCCAGCCGGTGGCGCCGCGGCCGGATATCCCGCCTCCGTCGCCACCGCTCTAGCGTCTACGACTTCCGCGTCGTCGTGTGGGTGGCGTTGGCGCTGGTCTCCATGGAGGCCTCGCCTTCGCTGCGGACGGCGCCTTCGCCATAGCCCCCCCCGCGCCCGGAGGTCGAGTACGAGCCCGCTTGCCGTACGCGGATGTTGTTCTGCACGTGGTTGACGCCGGACAGGTCCTCGACGATCCGTTCGGCGCGGTGCTTGGCCTCGCGGCTTTCCACCGTGCCGGTCAGCGTCACCTCGCCGTTCGACACCGAGACGCCGATCTCGGAGGCGTCCAGCCACGGGTCGTCGGTCAGGCGTTCGTGGACCTCTTCGTCGATCCGCGCGTCCGAGCGCTTGTAGCCCTTCGGACCACGGCCACGGTGCGCCCGCTCATAGTCCGAGCCTGCGTCCCGGACGTCGTCGCGCACGTCGCTGAACCAGTTGGCCACCTTGCGGCCCGTCCGCCGGAAGAAGTCGCCCGCATCCCGCGCCCGGTCCTCGAAGCTCTCGCTGCGGCCACCGTCGCCGTAATCACGGTCGTGGTCGTAGTAGGCGTCAACGCCGCCGGCGTAAGCGCCGCCGCCGCGCATTTCGCGCCGCCAGCGCTCGTCGGCTTCGCGACTACCGAACCGTGGGGCCTGATCGTAGTCTTGCGGCCGGCTGTAGCCGGTTTCCTCGCGATAAGGTCGGCCACGCCCATCATCGCCATAGTAGCGACCGCCGCGAGTGTAGTCCTGGTTGGGGACTCGCGAGGCGCCCCGATGCTCGTTCTCGTAGTCGCGCTCGTGCTGGCGGAAGCCCGGGCTCACGCCCTGGTAGTTGCGGTCCTGCCAGGCCGGTTGATCGCCGCGGCTCCGCGAGTCGGCGCGGCTGCGGTAGTCGGTGCGATAGCCGCCGCCCGGCTGCGCGCTGCGCGGCAGGTTGTAGCCGACACCGGTCTCACGCTCGCCGAACACCCGGTCGCGGCCGCGCTCGAACGACCGATCCTCGGCCCCGTCAAAGCGCTCGCGCTCGCGCTCGAGCCTGTCGTGGTTACCCTCCGGGCGCCACTCGTCGCTCCACCGTCCGGCCATGATCGTTCTCCTTCGTTTCGGTTGGCGGCCGAAGCCGCCGCGCAAGCAGAACGAGGGGTGGGACGGGTAGTTCCGGCGGGCTACAGCGGAATGTTGTCGTGCTTCTTCCAGGGGTTGGACAACTGCTTGCCCTTCAGGTTCTTCAGCGCGTTGACCAGCCGCCGACGCGTGGAGTGCGGCGTGATCACGTCGTCGATGTAGCCGCGGGAAGCGGCGACGAAGGGGTTGGCGAAGCGTTCCTGGTATTCGGCGGTGCGCGCGGCGATGGCGTCGGGATCGCCGATCTCGGAGCGGAAGATGATCTCCACCGCCCCCTTGGCGCCCATCACCGCGATCTCGGCCGACGGCCAGGCATAGTTGATGTCGCCGCGGATGTGCTTGGAACTCATCACGTCGTAGGCCCCACCATAGGCCTTGCGGGTGATGACGGTGATCTTCGGCACCGTGGCCTCGGCGAAGGCGAACAGCAGCTTCGCCCCATGCCGGATCAGGCCGCCCTGCTCCTGCTTGGTGCCCGGCATGAAGCCCGGGACGTCCACGAAGGTGACGATCGGAATCTCGAAGCAGTCGCAGAACCGCACGAAACGCGCGGCCTTGCGGCTGGAATCGATATCCAGCACTCCGGCCAGCACCTGCGGCTGGTTGGCGACGATGCCCACCGGCTGACCGTCCATGCGGCCGAAGCCGCAGATGATGTTCTTGGCGAAGTCGGGGCTGATCTCGAAAAAGTCCGCCTCGTCCACGACCTTCAGGATCAGCTCCTTCATGTCGTAGGGCTTGTTGGGATTGGCAGGGATCAGGGTGTCGAGCGAAAGCTCCTCGCGGGAGGGCTCATCGTAGCTCTCGCGCACCGGCGGCTTCTCGCGGTTGGAGAGCGGCAGGAAGTCGACCAGCCGGCGCACCTGGGTGAGCGCCTCCAGGTCGTTCTCGAAGGCGCCATCGGCGACGCCGGACTTCAGCGCATGGACCCGGTAGCCGCCCAGCTCTTCGTGGCTGACCTCCTCGTGGGTGACCGTCTTCACCACGTCGGGGCCGGTCACGTACATGTACGAGGTGTCCTTCACCATGAAGATGAAGTCGGTGATGGCCGGGGAATAGACGTCGCCACCGGCGCAGGGGCCCATGATGACGCTGATCTGCGGGATGACGCCCGACGCCAGGGTGTTCTCCAGGAAAATGTCGGCATAGCCGCCGAGCGCGGCCACGCCCTCCTGGATCCGCGCCCCGCCCGCGTCGAACAAGCCGATCACCGGGGCGCCGACCTTCATCGCCTGGCGCTGGACCTTGAGGATCTTCTCGGCGTGGGCCAGCGAAAGAGAGCCGCCGAACACCGTGAAATCCTTGGAAAAGACGAACACCACCCGGCCGTTGATGCGGCCCCAGCCGGTGATCACCCCGTCGCCGGGGATCCGCTGGTCAGCCATGCCGAACTCGGTGACCCGGTGCTCGACGAACATGTCGAACTCCTCGAAGGAGCCTTCGTCCAGCAACAGGTCCACGCGCTCACGGGCGGTTAGTTTGCCCTTGGCGTGCTGGGAGGCGATTCGCTTCTCGCCGCCGCCTTTCCGGGCGTCTTCGCGCCGGGTCTCGAGGTCTGCCAGGATTTGCTTCACGTCCAGCCCTTCTTCACGAACGCGCAGGCGTAGTGCGACCAGCGCCGGCAGGCAAGTTCACGCCGCGGGAGGCCCTCGCCGCTCGCCAGGCGCTGGGCTATCAACGACCCATGATCTTCGAGAGGGATCCAGCCAGTCCCGAGCGGGATCGCCGCGTCGCATCGGTCGCGGTGGCGCCCTTCGACCCCCTGCCGCTCACGCCGGACGAGGCGCGGGTCGCCCGGGGATTCCTCGAGGACGTGATCGCCGAACTGTCCCGCCTGCCCGACATGGAGGTGCTGGCGCCGCGCACCTCCCTGGCGCTGACACCCGAACAGCTTGAGCCCCGCCGGATGATGGAGACCTTCGGCGTCACCCACCTCCTGGACTCCTCGGTGCGGCCCACGGCGGCCGGGATGCAGGTGAACGTCAGCCTGGTGGAGGCGCCCACGGGCCGAATCGTCTGGGCGCATCGCTATGAGGCCCCGTTCCGTGAGGCCGGTGCGGTGCTGGAGGAGATCGCCCTCCAGGTGGCCAATCACCTGACCGCGCGGGTGGTGATCTCGCGCCTGGCGGAGGCGCGCCGTCGGCCGCTCACCAGCCTGCGTGCGCAGGACTGCTGGCTGCGGGGCCTGGAATGCCTGCGCCGCGCCACCCCCGAAAGCGACGAGGAGGCGCGCCGGCTGTTCGAACGCGCGCTCGCCATCGACCCGACCTATGCGCGCGCCTACGCCGGCCTGTCCCTCAGCCACTTCAAGCGTTGGAACGGACGCCACGCGACGGCCCAGGAGGCGGAGGACGACCGGCTGGGCCTGCAGTACGTGGCCCGCGCCGAGGCGCTGGACGAGATGGACCCGGTGGTCCAGGTGGTCGCCGGGCGCCTGCAGGTCTATCGGCGCAACTTCGGCGAGGGCCGCCGCCACCTGGAGCGCGCGATCGAGCTCAGCCCCAACCGCGCCGACGGCCTGATGCAGATGTCGCCGCTGTGGGCCTACCTCGGCGAGCCCGAGCGGGCGCTGGAGATGGCCGCCAAGGCATTCCGCCTCAACCCGCTGCACGAGCCCTGGTACTATTTCGTCTCGATCATGCCCCACTTCCTGGCGCGAAAACTGGAGACCGGCCTCGCCATATTGGAGCGCTCGCCGCCCGACCAGATCTTCGAGCAGGCGGCCCTGATGGCGGCCAGCTACGCCCACTTGGGCCGGCTCAAGGAGGCTCGCGCCCAGGTCCCCAAGTTCCTGCAAGCCTACGCACGCGACATCGCCGGTGGACGAGAGGCGGCGCCCGAGGACGCCGTCCGCCACGTGATGGACGCCAACCCCTTCGCGCGGGAGGCGGATGCTCAGTTCCTGCTGGAGGGGCTGGCCCGCGCCGGCCTGCCCACTGGACAGGGCGCCGCGCCTGCCCGTGCTGCGGCGACTCGCGCGACCCCCGCAGTGGCGCGATTCACCCGCAGCGGCGGCGTCTGGGAAGCCGACTACGCCGGCCGCCGCGCGGTGGTCACCGACGCCAAGGGCTGCGCCGACCTGGCGCTGCTGCTAGCCTCGCCGCGGGAACGCATCCACTGCATGGAGCTGGCGGGTCGGCTGGTGGAGGGCGACTCGGGCGCAGCCATGGACGCCAAGGCTCGCGCCGCCTGCCAGCGCCACATCCAGGACCTGCAGGCCGAGCTGGCCGAGGCCGAACGGCACAACGACTTCGCCCGCACCGAGCGCATTTCCGAGGAGCTGGACGCGGTGATCGAACAGTTGTCCGCCGCCGTTGGCCTCGGCGGCCGCAGCCGCAGGCTGGGCGACCCGGCAGAGAAGGCGCGCACCGCAGTAACCTGGCGCATCCGCAGCGCCATCAGGAAGATCGCCGAGGCCCATCCCCAGCTCGGCCGCCATCTGGACGCTTCGGTCCGCACCGGCGCCTTCTGCGCCTACCAGCCGGAGCATCCGGTGCGCTGGACGGTGAACTAACAGGCGTCGCCTCACAATGTGAGGCCGCGGCTCACGCTCTTGGAAGGCAACACAAGAGCAAAGGAGCCGCCCGTGTTCGGGTTCTATGACTATTGGCTGGCGGCGCTGTTCGCCGCCTTCGCCGCCCTAGACGTCCTGGTGCCGGCCAGGGCCTTCCCCCGGATCCGCAGCTGGCGCCTCAAGGGCCTCGCCTGCGGGATCGCCTACTGGTTCGTGTCCACCCGCGCGCCCTTCCTGTGGGACGGGTTCCTGGGTGCGCACACCCTCATCGACCTAAAGGGGCTGCCGCTGTGGCTGGCGGCCCCACTGGCCTTCCTGGCCTTCGAGCTGGGCGTCTACGCCTGGCACCGGACGATGCACGGGTCGGACCTGCTGTGGCGGGCCTTCCACCAGACCCACCACTCGGCTGAGCGCATCGACATCTGGGGCGCGCTCTACTTCCATCCGCTGGACATGCTGGGGTTCGCTTTCGTGGGCAGCTTCATGCTGGTGTTCGTGTTCGGCTTCGCGCCGGAGGCGGTGCTGTGCGCCTTTCTGGCCGGCACGTTCTGCGCCCTGTTCAGCCACGCCAACCTGCGCACGCCGCGGTGGCTGGGCTGGTTCGTGGCGCGCCCGGAGATGCACAGCCTGCATCATGAGCGCGGCGTACACCGCTGGAACTACGGCGATATTCCGATCTGGGACATGGTCTTCGGCACCTATCGCAACCCGAAGACCTGGGAGGCCCAGGCCGGCTTCTACGACGGCGCCTCCTCCCGCATCGGCGACCTCCTGATCGGCCGCGACGTGGCCGGCGGCCAGCGGGGCCAGACCCCTCAACTCGCCGCCTCATCCTCCTAAGAACTCCCGAGCCAAAGGAACTCCCATGAAGACCCGCATTACCGTTTCGCCCGGCGTCGAGCTCGACGTCATCCAGTCCGGCGACCTGGCCGGCATTCCCCTCCTGCTGCTGCACGGCCTGAGCGATTCCGCCCCGTCCATGCGCCCGCTGATGGACCGCCTGGCGCCCGGCATCCGCGCCATCGCGATCACCCAGCGGGGCCACGGCGACTCGTCGAAGCCCGCCGGCCCCTACACCACGTCGGTGATGGTGGCCGACGCCGTGGCTGCCCTGGACCGCCTGGGCGTCCGCCGCGCGGTCGTCTTCGGGCACTCCATGGGCAGCGTGGTGGCCCAGCGCTTCGCCATCGCCCATCCCGGGCGGACGGCCGGCCTGATCCTCGAGGGCGCCTTCCCGGGCCCCTACGACAACCCTGCGGTCGACGCCTTCTACGAGGCGGAGATCGCGGACCTGAGCGATCCCATCGACCCGGCCTTCGCACGCGGGTTCCAGGAGAGCACCCTCGCCCGTCCCGTCTCGCCGGCGTTCCTCGATCTGGTGAGCGCCGAGAGCTGCAAGCTCCCCTCGCACGCCTGGAAGCAGATCCTCACCGGCATGATGGCCGACGACGTGGTCGCGGAGCTTCCGCGGATCCGCGCCTCGACCCTGCTGCTGTGGGGCGACCAGGACGGGTTCGTCACCCGCGCGGACCAGGACCGACTCCTGGCCGGCATCACGGGCTCGGCGCTCACCGTCTTCCCCGGCACGGGACACGACCCCCATTGGGAAGAGCCGGACCGCGTCGCAGAGCTGATCTCCGTCTTCATCGCGCGCCACATCGCGCCCGTCGCCGCCTGAAGGAGGCCCGAACCATGACCACCACCCTGCCCCAATTGGGCGAACGCCTGTTCCTGACGGACGGCGGCCTGGAGACGACGCTCATCTTCCACGAAGGCATCGAGCTGCCGCACTTCGCCGCCTTCATGCTGCTGAAGGACGCCAGGGGACGGATGACCCTGCGCCGCTACTACGAGCGCTATCTCCAGATCGCCGCGGACCAACGTCTGGGCTTCATCCTGGAGGCGCCGACCTGGCGGGCCAGCCCCGACTGGGCCGCCCGCCTCGGCCTCGCCGCCGGCGAGCTGGAGCTGTTCAACCGCGACGCCATCCGGCTCCTGCACGAGCTCGCCGCCGAGTGGCGTGGCCGCGTGCCGCAGGTCGTCGTCTCCGGCTGCGTCGGACCGCGCGGCGACGGCTACGACCCCGGCGAGGTGATGAACGCCGAGGAGGCCCGACGCTACCACGCCGGCCAGGTCGCGAGTTTTGCGGCGGCCGGCGCCGAGATGGTCTGCGCCATCACCATGACCAACGCGCCCGAGGCCATCGGGGTGGTTCGGGCCGCCCACGCGGCGAGACTGCCGGTGGCGATCTCCTTCACGGTGGAGACGGACGGGGCGCTCCCCACCGGCCAGCCGCTCGGGGAGGCGATCTCGGCGGTCGACGCGGCCACCGCCCAAGGCCCGGCCTACTACATGGTCAACTGCGCGCACCCGAGCCACTTCGCTCAGGCCCTGGAGACCGACGCGCCGTGGGTCGCCCGCTTGCGCGGACTGCGGGCCAACGCCTCGCGCCGTAGCCACCAGGAGCTGAATGATGCGCCCGATCTCGACGACGGAAACCCCGCCGAACTGGGCCAGGAGCACGCGGCCCTGCTTCGTCGGCACCGGCATATCCGGGTGCTTGGCGGCTGTTGCGGCACCGACCATCGCCACGTGGCGGCCATGAGCCGCGCCTGCTTGGAGGTGTCGGCCTGATCTAGCCGCGGCGCTCGGAGAGACCCGTGAACCACCGGTCCAGCATCACCGCTTCCAGGCGCAGCCGTGCGGTGCGTTCGGCGGCCTCCGCGTCTATGCCCCACTTCTCCTCCTGGAAGGCCTCGTCGATGCGAGAGAGGTCGAACGCCGCGTCGCCGGGGATCCAGCCGCGCCTTAACGCCAGCGCCAGCACCGTGGAGCCGAACAGGGCGGCGCCGAACGCCAGTGCGCCCAGGGCGAAGTCGTCCTCCGCCAAGGCCAGGGCGCGGACCTTCTCCAGCGTCGCCGCTGGTTGGTCGCGGTACTGAATGCCGGCGCAGCGTTCGAACACCAGCCCCAGCTCCGCTTCGGCGCGGGTCAGCACGGGGGTCCAGGCGGCGTCCTGGCGCGCAGTCAGCGCCTGCGGCATCTCGGCGTAGTAGCAGGTGAGGTCGGAGCCCGCGTACTGCACGATCTGCTCCGCCACCCCGTCCCGGGACGCGCCGATGGTCTCGATGGCGGTGTTGGCCAGGCGGGTGGCGTGCATGGTCGCCATCTCGATGACCTCGTGCTGCGCCGCCCACTCGGCCGCCACCTGATCGGCAAGCGCGCGGGTGGGCAGGACCATCGCCTGCGCCTTCGGCGTGCGCAGCCGCCGGCCGTCGAGCAGGATGCCGAAGCCGCCGTCCGCAGCCTCCAGGCTCACGGCCTTGTAGAACCGCCGCGGCTTCTCGGCCGGCTCGTGGAAACCCTTGCGCAAGTCCAACCTGACCTCCCGGCGAAACGCGCCGACTTCATCGTGGAATGGGGATGAATCACCGTCACTGCAAGGGCGCGCGTGTGCGCTCAACGTCGCCGCTTGAAGGGGTCCGGATCGGCCTCGTGCTCGTCGAAGCCGAAGCGTTCGAAGCCCGCCCTCAGCTCGGGACTGATCGGGGCTTCGAGGGCCAGGGTTCCGCGCGAGGGGTGCGGTAGGATCAGCCGGCGGGCGTGCAGCTGGAGCTTGAGCCCCTCGCCGAGCGTGGCCGAGGCCTCGTCGTTGTACTTGGGATCGCCCAGGATCGGGTGGCCCATGGCCAGCATGTGGGCCCGCAACTGGTGCGTACGCCCAGTGTGCGGCCACAGCGCCATCCAGGCGGCGCGGGGGCCGGCGCGGGCGATGGTGACGAACTCGGTCTCGGCGGTCTCGGCGCGGGGATCGGACAGGTCGGTGGGGACCATCATCTCGCGGTCGCCGACGCCCTTCTTGGCCAGGGGCAGCTCCAGCACGCCCTCCCCGGGCTTTGGGAAGCCGGCGACGATGGCCCAGTAGATCTTCTGCGCCTTTCGCTTGGCGAAGGCTCCAGCCAGCTTGGCGGCCGCGCCCGGGCTCTTGCCCAGCACCAGGACGCCGGAGGTGTCGCGATCCAGCCGGTGGACCAGCCGCGGCCGGTCGAGCCCCTCACCCCAGGCGGAAAGCAGCCGGTCGACATGCTTGGAGGTCTTGGTGCCGCCCTGCACCGCCAGGCCGCAGGGCTTGTTCAGGGCCAGCACCTCTTCATCCTCATAGATCACCAATGAACGTGCGTAGGCCGCCTCGCGGTCGTCGATCTGCCCCTTCTCACGCGGCGGCGGCGCGTCGGGGAGCGGCGGCACCCTCACCTGCGCTCCGGCCGCCAGCCGGGTGTCCGGCTTCGCCCGCGCGCCGTCGACGCGGATCTGGCCGGAGCGGGTCAGTTTCTGGATCTGGATGTGGTTCAGGTGCGGCCAGCGGCGCTTGAACCAGCGGTCCAGCCGCACGCCGGCCTCACCCTGGTCGACGTACAGGGTCTTGACCTCCCTCACGCGAGCAGGCGCCGCAGGAGGAAAAGGCCGGCGAACAGAGCCGCCACGGACAGCACGACGGACCCCAGGCTGTAGGCGGCGGCCGAGACCCACTCGCGCCGCTGGATCATCAGCACGACCTCCAGCGAATAGGACGAAAAGGTCGTGAAGCCGCCCAGCACACCCACGCCGAGCAGCAGTCGCCACTTCTCCTGGTCCGCTCCCCCGCGGAATGCCAGGACGCCGACCAGCACGCCCATCAGGAGGCCGCCGACAACGTTGGCGGCGAAGGTTCCGTACGGCCAACCCGTCCCAAAGGCTCGCATCGCCTGGGCGCCCAGGAGATGGCGCATGACCGCGCCGGCCGCCCCACCGCCGGCCACCAGAAGGAGATTCAGCATCGGTGCGTCTTATGCGACGGCAAGACTTCGTTTGCCACCTTCAGCGAAGGTGGCCGGATGAGCGCCGTCCATCCAGGCCTGACCGTCACCCGCATCAGCGCCGCTGACGCCTCGGTGGTGCTCGAGCGCCTTGCCGGGTCGGACCGGCTTGAACGCGGCGCGGTGTTCGTGATCAGCGTCGAGGCGATCCGCGAGCGGTCCGGCGACCGCTGGTCGAAGAAGCGCGACGACGTCTGGGGCTACCTGGGCCGAAAGCTCAACGAGTACCTGTCCTATCAGGACGTCCATCAGCGGCTGAACGAGACGGACGTCCTCGTCGCCATGACCACCGAGGACGGCGTCGCCGCCCAGGCGGTGGGCATGAAGGTGCTGGAGGACGTGCTGGAGTTTTTCCTCGGCGCTGCCGAGCGCAAGGACATCCGCATCCGGGGCGTCAGCCGCATCGACGGCGAGGACCTGCTCTGCGCGGACCTCGATCCCGAGATCATCGCCACGGCGCGCGAAAAGGAGGCCGCCGCCCCCTATCACCGCCAGGTCAGCGCCGAGCTCGAGCGAGCGCACAACCCGGTGTCGTTCGTGGCCCACAACGGCCAGCGCCTGGAAGTGGCCTTCGCCCTGGAACACGTGGTCAGCCTGCGCCACGGCGTGACCGCCGTCCTGCGGGTGGAACCGACCGTGACCTTCCGGGCCACGGGTGAAGTGATCCCCGCCCGGCGGTTCCACCGACTGGCCGATTCCGACATGATCGCCATCGACCGTGCGACCATGGCCTTCGGCGGCCTGTTCATCCCCGAGGACGCTCGGACCAAGCCGCCGGTGATCCTGCCGGCGTCCTTCCGAACCCTGGGCGGACGCAAAGGGCGCAACTCGCTGATCGCGATCGATGGCGTCTCGCCCGACCTGATCCGCCAGGGCGCCATGATCGAGTTCATCGACGTCGACCGGGGCACCCCGGCCGGGCGCCTGGTGGAGGTTGTGAGCCTGGTCGGCGGCGTCACCCGCGGGGTGCTGGCCCGACTGCAGCCGATCGGCAACGCGATCGAAGCCGTGCAGGGCGCGCGGTTCAACGGTCTGACCGTCGACTTCGCCGACCTGGGCCTGCCCGACGGCCGCCTGCCGCCCTTCATGCGCGCCATGGCCCACCAGATGCGCGGCAAGGCGCCGGCGCTGATCGCTCAGGGCCTGGGCGAGCGACTGCATCTTGAGATGGCCGATGACGCCGGCTTCACCCATGCGGGCATCCGCGCCGCCCCCAACACGGTCACGCGGCGCAACGTCGCCTAGAGATTACTACATCCGTAATAATTACGGTTTACAGGTGTAGTACGACAAGCGAGTGTCAGCCTCCTAGCCTGGAGGACGACAATGAAACGCATCTGGATCGCTCCGGCGATCACCCTGGCCCTGGCAGGTGACGCCGCCGCCCGCGAAGCGCCGGTGGGCGTGCTCTGTTGCGGCGCCAAGTACGCCATGACCTTCATGGGCGCGTCACCGGACGTGAAGGGGATCGTCTTGATCCTCTGGGCCGCCGCCCTAGGCTCCGTCGTCGTCTGGGTGCGCGCCCTGCGGCGGATCGCCAGGGCGCCCACTGATACGGCGCCGCGAACCCTTGCCTTCTTGTCCGCCTGGCGGGCCGGCGGCCCGCTGCTCGGCGCGGCCTGCGCCGCCCATGTCCTTGTCGCCTTCTTCGTCGCGGTCTACGCCTACCCGCCGGTCAGCAAGTGGCAGGAATACGCACCGGGCCTGGCCGAGGTGTCGATGGTGCTGGGGGCGGGCTTCGTAGCCGGCGCGATCGCCACTCTGACCTTCGCTCACCTCAGGGGCAGGATCGGTCGCCCAACCTAGGTGCGGGCGCCGATGCTCGCCCGTAGGGCCCTGGCGTCGTAGATGTCCGCGCCGCGCGGGCGGTCGCCCTTGCCCATCACCACCTCGATGGTCGAGGCCAGGCTGGGGCCGCCTCCGAGCGGGATCCCCTGGCTCACCCCCACGCCCACGGCGCTGCGGCGCCCGAAGCTGGCCCCGCCGACGCCCACCGACAACCGCGGACCGCGATCCGGTTGGCCCTCGAGGAAGCGGTCGGAGACCCGGAACCAGTCGTAGCCGTCGGCCAGCGCCAGGTCGGCGGCGCGCAGCAGGGCATAGTCGCTCACCTGCTCGGGCGGTGCGCCCGGGCCGCCGCGGAACGTGATGCGGTAGCGGCCTGGCTCGATCCGATACTCGGAATAGCCCACGGCGTCGCGGCCCGCGGCCGGTTGGTAGAGGGTCGGCGCGGTGGCGCAGGCGGACACCGCGAGGGCGGCGGTCGCGGCAAGGATCAGGCGGTTCATGGCGTGCGGTCCAGACTCGGAAAGGCGTGTCCCTTCCGCAGGTTGTAGCGCGAAACGGCCGAGTTGGCGCAGCCGTTCCGCTAGCCTAGCCCCAGGGTCGTGATCAGCCCCGCCAGATCCGCTGGCGGCGGCGCTTCGAGCCGCTTCGTCCCGCCGCCCGGATGCGGGAAGCTGAGCGCGGCCGCATGCAACATCAGCCGCGGCACGGCGTGACCGCCCACTACCAGCGCTCCGCCGTAGCGCGCGTCCCCGGCGATCGGCCGGCCCAGGGCCGCCAGGTGCACGCGCAACTGGTGCATGCGGCCGGTCTCAGGAGCGAGCTCCAGCAGCGCCGCGCCGGCCGCATCCTTCAGCGTCCGGTAGCGCGAGCGCGCCGCCTCGGCGTCCGGATGGTCTGGCGCGCAGACCCGCATGTAGGCCTCGCGCCCCTGCTCGTCCCGGCGCAGCGGCAGGTCGATCACCCCGCCCCTGGGCTCGGGGGGCCCGGGTGTCACGATCGCCAGGTAGGTCTTGGAGAATGCCCGTCGCATCAAGGCTTTGCCGAGAAAACCTGCCGCGGGCTTGGTCTTGGCGGTGAGGATCACGCCGGAGGTGTCGCGGTCCAGCCGGTGGATCAGCCGCGGCCGCGCCTTGCCCGGCTTGGCGAACGCCCAGAGGAGTTCGTCCAGCGTGTGGACCTGCCCGCGCCCGCCCTGGCTGGAGAGGCCGGCCGGCTTGTTCAGCGCCAGGACCTTGGCATCCTCGTACAACACGAGGCCGCGGACAAAGACTGTCTCCTCGGCGGAGAGCTGGACGGGCGCGAGCGGCTTCACCCGCGATGTCTAGCGGAGCACGCCCCGCTTCGTCATCGCCCAAGAGAACCCGATGAGCGCAACGCAGATCGCAATGATGATCACCGGGAACACGATGTCGCCGCCGCCGGGGTTCATCAGCAGGTAGCCGAGGTTCCCGATCGCGCCCAGCACCGACACGGCGAAAGCGTGGAACGCCCACCGCGAGCGCAGCACCAGCAGGATCGAGCCCAGCACCGAGCCCCACACCCCGATGGCCCAAACCGCGTGCATCCAGCTCGGGTAGGCCGTGAGGTAGGCGATCTGAGCGTCGGTCATTCGCATCTGCCTGAAGTAGGCATCACCCTGCAGGTGGCTCATCGTGTAGTCGTAGCCGCCGAAGGCGTTCCACAGCAGTGCGATCACCGCCACCACCCAGAACCACCACGGCGCGGCTGCGCGGGTCTCCGCCGTCTCGCTCATATCAACGTCCCTCCCAAGACTGCAGTGCAGCCTAGGCCGACGGGTTCGGGAGAACAACGTCCGACGAACTAGCCGCCCTTCCCCTTGCGCAAAGCCGCCCAGCGCTCCAGTCGCTCCTTGATTCGCGCCTCGGACCCCTCCCCGCGCGGCTTGTAGAACTGGCGCCGCTCCATCTCGTCGGGGAAGTAGTCCTGGCCGGAGAAGCCCTCCGGCGCGTCGTGGTCGTACTGGTAGCCCTTGCCGTAGCCGAGGTCCTTCATCAGCTTGGTCGGGGCGTTGCGGATGTGGGCCGGCGGCATCAGCGAGCCGGTTTCCTTGGCCGCCTTCATGGCCGCGCCGAAGGCCATATAGACCGCGTTGGACTTGGGCGCCGCGGCCAGGTGGACGGTGAGTTGCGCCAGCGCGATCTCGCCCTCCGGCGACCCCAGGAAGTCGTAGGTGTCCTTCGCGGCATTGGCGAGCACGAGGCTCATCGGGTCGGCCTCGCCGATGTCCTCGGCCGCCGCGCGGATCAGACGGCGCGCGATGAACAGCGGGTCCTCGCCGCCGGTCAGCATGCGCGCCAGCCAGTAGAGCGCGGCATCGGGGTCGGAGCCCCGGATCGACTTATGCAGGGCGGAGATGAGGTTGTAGTGCTCCTCGCGGTCCTTGTCGTAGGCCGGACTGCGTTTCTGCAGCACCTGGCCCAGCGCCTTGGTGTCGAGCGGCTTGGCCGTCCCGATGTTGAACAGCGTCTCGGCCAGCGTCAGCAGGTAGCGGCCGTCGCCGTCGGCCATGGCCAGGAGGGCGTTGCGAGCTTCCGGCTCCAGCGGCAGCGGGCGACCCTCATGGTCCTCCGCCTTGGCGAGCAGGGTCTGCAGCGCCTCCTCGTCCAGGCGCTTCAGCACATAGACTTGGCAGCGCGACAGCAGCGCCCCGTTCAGCTCGAACGACGGGTTCTCGGTGGTGGCGCCCACCAGGGTGACGATCCCCTCCTCCACAAACGGCAGGAAGCCGTCCTGCTGGGCGCGGTTGAAGCGATGGATCTCGTCGACGAACAACAGGGTGGCCTGTCCGGCGGCGCGGCGCACGCGAGCGCCCTCAAAGGCCTTCTTCAGGTCCGCGACCCCCGAGAACACCGCCGACAGCTGCTGGAACTCGTAGCCCGCCGCCTTGGCCAGCAGGCGCGCGATGGTCGTCTTGCCGGTGCCGGGCGGCCCCCAGAGGATCATCGACGAGAGCCGCCGGGCCTCCGCCATCCGCCCGATCGGGCCCTGCGGTCCCAGGAGGTGATCCTGGCCCACCACCTCGGAGAGCGTCTGCGGCCGCAGCCGGTCGGCCAGCGGAGACGGTTGTTGCGGCGTCAGGCCCGCAGCTTCGAAGAGGTCCGCCATGGGTTCGGGCTTAGCACGGATTTCCGCCTACCTCCTGCGCGAAGCCGGGGGCGGCGCGAGGCAAATCTCTGTCTGGATCCCGATGGCGTCCAGGAAATCGCGGTCGTGGCTGACCACCAGGAGCGCGCCGTCGTAGCCGGCGAGGGCGTCCTCCACCGCGGCGATCGAGTCCAGGTCCAGGTGGTTGGTCGGCTCATCCAGGATCAGCAGCTGGGGCGGGCGGTCGCCCAGCAGCACACAGGCCAGCGCGGCGCGCAGGCGCTCGCCGCCGCTTAGCGACGCCACCGGTTTCTCCGCCATGGCGCCGCGGAACAGGAACCGGGCAAGGGCGGCTCGGGCGGCGTTCTCGCTCGACGCCGGGTTCAGACGACGGAAGGTGGCGACCAGGCTCGCGTCGTCGCCGAGCAGCGCGGTCTGTTGGTCGAGGAAGGCAGCCGGCGCTCCGCGGATGATCCGGCCGGAGGACGGCTCGAGCTCGCCGGCCGCGAGCCGGATGAGCGTGGTCTTGCCGCTGCCGTTGGGCCCGGAGACGGCGACGCGTTCCGGCCCGACGATCCGCAGCGACTGGCGGCTGAGGACCGGGGGCAGGCCCGGGTAGCCGAAGTCCACGTCCTCAAACACCAGCACGGTCTTGCCTGCCGCGAGGCCGGAGGGAGGCAGGTCGAACGCGAGGCGGCGAACCCGCTCCACGCGGGACTCCGCGCCGGCCAGGGCTTCGGCCGCCTCGGCCTTCTGGCGATCCGCAAGCCGTTGGCCGCGGCCACCGCTCGCCTCGGCGCGCTCGGCCTTGAAGTCGAGCGCGATCTTCGGTGCGTCGCCCTTGGCGCGGGCCCGCTTGCCGGCGGCGTCGCGGCGAGCCTTGCGTTCGGCCGCGACCTGGGCCTCGCGGGCCACGCGGGCGGCCTCCTTCTCGGCGTCGGCGACCCCGCGGGCGGCGGCGGCCTCCGCGTCGGCCTTGCGTTCGGCATAAAGGTCATACCCGCCGCCGTAGACCTGGGCGCCGAGACCAGACAGCTCCACGATCCGGTCCATGCGCCGCAGCAGGGCGCGGTCGTGGCTGATCACGATCGCGCCGCCCTTCCAGCGACCGAGGACCTGCACGACCAACTCGCGCGCGGCGGCGTCGAGGTTGTTGGTCGGCTCGTCGAGGATCAGCAGGTCCGGCTCGGCCGCCACCAGGCCCGCGAGACTCGCTCGGGTCACCTGCCCGCCGCTCAGGCTCGACGCCGGGCGGTCGAGGTCCAGGCTCGCCAGGTCCACGTCGGCCAGCGCCGCCGCCAGCCGCGCCTCAAGGCTCCAGTCGGCCTCGGCGAGGTCGTCTTCCGTTCCGTCCCCCGCCTCGATGCGCCGGAGCCGCGCCAGGGCCGGCGCGACCCCCAGGAGGTCCGCGACGCTGGCCCCCGGCGGCGGGATCAGCGTCTGACGCAGCACGCCCAGGCGGCCGCGCACGCTCACGCGGCCGGCGGACGGCGCGAGACCACCCAGGATCACCCGGACAAGGGTCGACTTACCGGCCCCGTTACGCCCGACGAGGCCGGTGCGTTCGGGCCCGAATGCAAGCGTCAGGTTGTCGAAGAGGCTCTTGCCGTCAGGGGTGACGTAGCTGAGCCCATCGAGCGTGATGAGGGAGGACTTGGGGAGCGAAGACATGGGCCATCTCGGGGGCGTGGACAGGTCGGGTGGTCGGGTTGTCCAGCGCGCGCCGCATAGCCGTGCTCCTTCAGGCTGAGGCGCGGTATCTAGTCGGCGAACAGCGCCTGCGCAACATGGCGGCCGTCGGGAGGATCGGCGAATGGCGGGAGCCGGGGATGCATGCGGCATACGGCAGGCTTCGGCGCCCTGGTCGGCCGCCCCGACGCGCGCCTTGACGCATCTGTGAACGGCGGGACTGGGCAACCATTGCCAAGGGCGCGGGTTCTGGCGTGCGGTTACATGCTGGAGAACGACCGTGCGCCGCCCGCCGATCCTGGTCCCCGTCCTCAGCCTCGCCGAACTGGCGGCGGCTCCTTCCGACGCCCTGGCCCAGACGTTCCCGGCCTCCGCGGCGGTTGCAGCGAGCGTGCAGACGCTGAGGCCGGCCGCGGCCGCCTTCACCCTCGACCGCGATGCGGCGGCCCTGTGGCGCACGCCCGCACCACGGTCGGCGCCGCGCAGCACGGCTCATTCCAGGACCCTGAAGCTGCCGCCCCGCCTCGCGATAGCGGACGGCGAGGTTCCCGAAGTGGACATCCGAGCCAAGGCCGACTGGTCTGACGACCAGGGCCTGCGCGCCAGCCCCACCAAGGTCTCGTTCAAGCGCCGTTTCTGATCCGCCGGCCCCCAGTCCGCTCCAACAGCGTCGCTGGCGACTGACACCCTGCTGACACCACGGTGTCAGCAGGCCTCGCGCGCATGATGACGCAGCACCTTTGTTCGCTATCCGTTCCTGTGTTATCCCCGAGTCCCGTCACCTACATTAGGCGGTCTCGCGGAAGGGCCCTTTCGTGGGCCTTCCGCGTTTCCGGGACAGCATGGCCGAGCAGCAGAACTTCATCCGCGTGCGGGGCGCGCGCGAGCACAATCTGAAGGATGTCAGCGTCGACATCCCACGCGGCGAGCTCGTGGTGCTGACCGGGCTGTCCGGCTCGGGCAAGAGCTCGCTGGCCTTCGACACGATCTACGCCGAGGGCCAGCGCCGCTACGTGGAGAGCCTCTCGGCCTACGCGCGCCAGTTCCTGGAGCTGATGAGCAAGCCGGATGTGGACCTCATCGAGGGCCTCTCGCCGGCCATCTCCATCGAGCAGAAGACCACCAGCCGCAATCCGCGCTCCACCGTGGGGACCGTGACCGAGATCCACGACTACATGCGCCTCCTGTGGGCGCGGGTGGGCGTGCCCTACTCCCCGGCCACTGGCCTGCCGATCGAGAGCCAGACGGTCTCGATGATGGTCGATAAGCTGAGCGCCCTGCCGGACGGCACGCGGCTCAACCTGCTGGCCCCGGTCGTGCGCGGCCGCAAGGGGGAGTACCGCAAGGAATTCGCCGAGTGGCAGAAGGCCGGCTTCCAGCGGGTGAAGGTCAATGGCGAGCTGTTCCTGATCGAGGACGCGCCGGTCCTCGACAAGAAGTTCAAGCACGACATCGACATCGTCGTGGATCGGATCGTCACCAAGGCCGGCCAGGAGACTCGCTACGCCGACTCGATCGAGACCGCGCTGAAGCTGGCCGACGGTATCGCAGTGGCTGAATGGGCCGACCTCGCGGAGGGCGAGACCGAGCCGAAACGCCTCCTGTTCTCCGAGAAGTTCGCCTGCCCGGTCTCCGGCTTCACGATCAGCGAGATCGAACCCCGGCTGTTCTCGTTCAACAATCCGTACGGCGCCTGCCCGGTGTGCGACGGCCTGGGCGCCAAGCTCGCCTTCGACGCCGACATGGTGGTCCCGGACAAGGACAAGTCGCTGCACAAGGGCGCGATCTCGCCCTGGGCCAAGGGCCCCTCGCCGCTCTACACCCAGACCCTGCAGGCGCTCTCGCGGCACTACGACTTCTCGATGGACGAGCCCTTCTGGAAGCTGCCGGAGGCGGCCCGCAATGTGGTCCTCTACGGTTCCGGGACCGAGAAGATCCGCTTCATCTACGATGACAACGCGCGGAAGTACGAGGTCAACAAGACCTTCGAAGGCGTGCTGCCGAACCTGGAGCGCCGCTGGCGCGAGACCGACTCCTCATGGGTGCGCGAGGAGCTGGGGCGCTACCAGTCCGAGACGCCCTGCACGGCCTGCGACGGCTATCGGCTGAAGCCCGAGAGCCTGGCCGTGAAGATCGCTGGCCAGCACATCGGCCAGGCGTCGCGGCTGCCGATCAAGGCCGCCAAGGACTGGTTCGAGAGCCTGGAGACCCAGCTCACCGACAAGCAGCTGGAAATCGGCCGGCGCATCCTGAAGGAGATCAACGACCGTCTGCGCTTCCTGGTGAACGTCGGCCTCGACTACCTGAACCTCAGCCGCAACTCCGGCACCCTTTCCGGTGGCGAGAGCCAGCGGATCCGGCTGGCCAGCCAGATCGGCTCCGGCCTCACCGGCGTGCTCTACGTGCTGGACGAGCCCTCCATCGGCCTGCACCAGCGCGACAACGCCCGCCTGCTGGTCAGCCTCAAGGGTCTGCGCGACCTCGGCAACTCTGTCCTGGTGGTCGAGCATGACGAGGAGGCGATCATGACCGCCGACTACGTCATCGACATGGGGCCGGCCGCCGGCGTGCACGGCGGCCAGGTGATCGCCCAGGGCAAGGCCGCCGACATCATGGCGGAGCCCAAGAGCATCACGGGCCAGTACCTATCCGGCGCGCGGGCCATCGAGGTGCCCCAGGATCGGCGGCCGATCTCCAAGAAGAAGGTGCTGCGCGTGGTGGGAGCCACGGGCAACAACCTGAAGAACGTCACCGCCGAGATCCCGGTGGGCACCTTCACCTGCATCACCGGCGTCAGCGGCGGGGGCAAATCCACCTTCACCATCGAGACCCTCTACAAGGCCGCCGCGCGGCGGCTGCACAACGCGTCCGACGCGCCGGCGGCCCACGAGCGGATCGAGGGGCTGGAGCACTTCGACAAGGTCATCGACATCGACCAGAGCCCGATCGGGCGAACGCCACGATCCAACCCCGCGACCTACACCGGCGCGTTCCAGCCCATCCGCGACTGGTTCTGCGGGCTGCCGGAGTCGAAGGCGCGCGGCTACGGGCCCGGGCGGTTCAGCTTCAACGTCAAGGGCGGCCGCTGCGAGGCCTGCCAGGGCGACGGGTTGATCAAGATCGAGATGCACTTCCTGCCGGACGTCTACGTCACCTGCGACGTCTGCCACGGCAAGCGCTACAACCGCGAGACCCTGGAGATCCTGTTCAAGGGCAAGAGCATATCCGACGTGCTCGACATGACCGTCGAGGAGGCCGCCGAGTTCTTCAAGGCCGTGCCGGTGCTGCGCGAGAAGATGCAGACACTGAAGCGTGTGGGCCTGGGCTACGTCCAGGTCGGCCAGTCCTCGACCACGCTGTCGGGCGGCGAAGCGCAGCGGGTTAAGCTGTCGAAAGAGCTGTCGCGCCGGGCCACCGGCAAGACCCTCTACATCCTCGACGAACCCACCACGGGCCTTCACTTCGAGGACACCAAGAAGCTCCTGGAAGTGCTCCACGAGCTGGTCGACCAGGGCAACACCGTGGTCGTCATCGAGCACAACCTCGACGTCGTGAAGACTGCCGACTGGATCGTCGACTTCGGGCCCGAGGGCGGCGACGGCGGCGGCGAGATCGTGGCGCAGGGCACGCCGGAACAGGTCGCCGACAACCCCAAGAGCTGGACCGGGCGCTATCTTCACGAGCTCCTGGAGCGGCACCGTCAGCGGGCGGGCGCGCGGCGAAAGGAACTCGCCAGCGCCTAGGTCCCGACAGTGCAACCTCGCTCGCCGGCGCGTGTTCTCCATCGCCAGCAGCAAGGAGGCGCGCGATGGGAATCTTCAGCTCGATCATGGACCGGATCTTCCACCGCAAGGCGGCGGCGCCCACCGCGGGGCCCGCGCCCACGGCAGCGCCCAGGCCGGCTGCGCCCGCGACCCGGCCGGCGGCGACCGCGGCTCCAGCAGCTCCGGTCGACGTCGAGGCCGTCCTTGAACAGATCGCCGCGGAGAAGGGCGGCGGCGGCAACTGGCGCACCTCCATCGTCGACCTCCTCAAGCTGCTGGACCTGGATTCCAGCCTCGAGGCCCGCAAGGAGCTGGCCGCCGACCTCGGCGTGAACGCCGGCCCGCACGGCAGCGCCGAGCAGAACATGGCGCTCTCCAAGGCGGTCTGGGCGGCCCTGGCCAAGAACGGCGGGAAGGTCCCGGCGACGTTGAAGGACTAGGGGAAGAGGTTCCGCTGGGGGCCCGGCGGCGGCGCTGCGGCCCCGTCGCGGATCTCGCGGTAGGCCACGGCGAAGGGGCCATAGATCATCACGATCTGCAGGATCTGCAGCAGGAACTGCATGACGATGCTGATGATCGTCGCCACCGCGGTGAGCGGGGTCAGAGCCGCGATGTCCTGCATCGCGCGCTGGCCGCCCGACAGCTCCACCAGCACCAGGCTGACGATGAAGAAGACGATCCAGACCATCACGTAGAAGATCACCGCCAGCGCAATCATCCCGAACAGCGGCCAACCGAGGCCGCGGGACAGCGCGAAACCCTCGCGGAAGGAGATCCGACGAGTGTCGAAGGTGAGCGGCGTCAGGAGGCACAGCCGCACGCCCAACCAGGCCGTGGGGACGCCCACGACCAGCGTCGCGACGAGGAAGGCCAGGCCCGGCCCCGAAGATGCGAAGGCGGTGCGGACCATCAGTCCCGCCACCACCGAAATGACGTAGAACCCCACGAAGGCCAGGTTCACCGCCGCCAGCCGCAGCTCGTCCTTGCCGAGCTTCAGATGGGCGAAGCCGTGCTCGGCGGGCCGAAGGACCAGGCGCATCACGCCTGCCGTCAGCACCGACACCAGCATTACGGTCATGAGGAGGACCACGATGAACCCGGGGCCGGACTGGTAGAGCAGCGCACTGACCGCTTCCATGTCGTCGGGCGCCAGACCGCCCTTCTGCGCGAGCGCGATGAACTGCGGCCCGAGCGTCGCCATCATCGTCAGCGTAATCAGGAGAAGGCCGCCGAAGTAGACGAAGCTCCAGGCGAACATCACGCCCGGCCATGCCCGGGTCAGTCGGAACCCGGCCATTGCGGCTTCACTGGGCGAAAAGCGGCTCATCCACGTCCCTCGGACCGACTTCGCTCGTGTTGAACGAGTCGGCAGCCCCTGAGATGCAAATTGCCCTGCTCGCGTCCCCGCGCAAGGCCCCGCTCGCGATCCTGGCCGCCAGTTGCTAGTTAGCCACGCATGTTCAAGCCCATACACGTGATCGGCGGCGGCCTGGCCGGCTCGGAAGCCGCCTGGCAGATCGCACAAGCCGGCGTCCCGGTCGTGCTGCACGAGATGCGCCCAGTGCGCGGCACCGACGCTCATCAGACCGACAAGCTGGCCGAACTGGTCTGCTCCAACTCCTTCCGCGCCGACGACTGGACCGGTAACGCCGTGGGCCTGCTCCACGCCGAGATGCGCGCGCTGGGCTCGATCATCATGTCGGCCGGCGACGCGCACCAGGTCCCGGCCGGCGGGGCGCTGGCGGTGGACCGCGAGGGGTTCGCCGAGGCCGTGACGGCGCGCCTCGAGGCCCACCCGCTGGTCACGATCGCCCGCGAGGAGGTCGCCGGCCTGCCCCCGGCCGCGTGGGATAGCGTGATCATCGCCACGGGCCCCCTCACCTCGCCGGCGCTTGCGGAGGCCATCCTGGGGCTGACCGGCGAGGATGCGCTGTCGTTCTTCGACGCCATCGCCCCGATCGTGAACTTCGACTCCATCGACATGGACGTGGCCTGGCGACAGTCGCGCTACGATAAGGAAGGCCCGGGCGGCGACGCGGCGGCCTACATCAACTGCCCGATGGACCGTGACCAGTACGAGGCGTTCATCGACGCCCTCCTGGCCGGACCCAAGTCCGAGTTCAAGGACTGGGAGCACGTGCCCTACTTCGACGGCTGCCTGCCGATCGAGGTGATGGCCGAGCGGGGCCGCGAAACCCTGCGCCACGGGCCGATGAAGCCGGTCGGCCTCACCAACCCACGCGATCCGATGGTGAAGGCCCACGCCATCGTCCAGCTGCGGCAGGACAACGCCCTGGGCACTTTGTGGAACATGGTCGGCTTCCAGACCAAGCTGAAGCACGGCGCGCAGAGCGAGATCTTCCGGATGATCCCGGGGCTGGAGAAGGCAGTGTTCGCCCGACTGGGCGGCCTGCACCGCAACACCTTCATCAACTCGCCGCGCCTGCTGGACGGAACGCTGCGGCTGAAGGCCGACCCGCGCCTGCGCTTCGCGGGCCAGGTCACCGGCGTCGAGGGCTACGTGGAAAGCGCTGCGGTGGGCCTGCTGGCCGGGCGCTTCGCCGCCGCCGAGCGGCTGGGACGGTCGATCGCGGCGCCGCCGGCCACCACCGCGATGGGCGCCCTGGTGGGCCACATCACCGGCGGGCACCTGGAGGGCGGCAAAGGCTCGTTCCAGCCGATGAACATCAACTACGGCCTCATGCCGCCGATCGAGCCGCCGAAGCGCGACGCTGAGGGTCGCCGCCTGGGGTCGAAGGAGAAGTCGAAGCTGAAGAAGCGCGCGATGGGCGATCGAGCGCTTGCAGACCTGGCGACGTGGGTCGATGGACCGCCTGCGTTGGCGGCGGAGTAGCTAGACCTTCCCTCGGGCAACCGCCCAGGTCATGCGAAGCTGTTTCTCCAGCAGGCCAGGCCTGCGCCCCATCGCGTAGAGCGGTGCGAGCGTCGCATGGACCACGGCCGGAAAAGCGGCAGTGCTGATATCTCGGCGTTCCACTGTGCGCGCCTCCGCGAGGCCCA
>NZ_CADEGK010000021.1 GCF_902826855.1 uncultured Phenylobacterium sp.
GTCGCGGCGCTGGAGCACCTGAAGATCTCCACGCCGTCCGGCCCGGTGCCGGCGAGCTATTTCATCAAGCGGGAGCCGGCCCAGCAGGTCACCCAGATCCAGCGGCGCGACGCGCAGCGACTGGTGGTCGTGCAAGCCAACACCATCGGCGACGCGGCCGCGAACCTGAAGATCGCTGAGCTGCGGCCCTCGCTGACCAAGGCGCTCGCCGCCTACCCGTCGGTGGAGTGGAAGTTCATCGGGGCGGACGAGGAAGGCGCGGAGGCGGCAGTGTTCTTCATGGGCGCGATGGCCGCGTCCCTGTTCATGATGTTCGTCATCCTCCTGTGGCAGTTCAACAGCTTCTACGGCGTGTTCGTGACGCTCTCGGCGGTGATCCTGTCGACCGTGGGCGTGCTGCTGGGGGTGCAGGTGAACCTGGGCGGGACCTTCCCGTACATCTCCGTGATCATGCTCGGGACGGGGGTGGTCGCCCTTTTCGGGGTCGTCGTCGGCCACAACATCGTGCTCGTCGACACCTTCTACCACCTGCGCCACGCCGGCTATTCGGCCGACGAGGCGGCGATCCGGGCGGCCACGCAGCGCTTCCGGCCAGTGGTGCTGACCACGCTGGTGACGGTGGTGGGCCTGCTGCCGCTGATGTTCCAGATCCACCCGAACTTCCACACCGGCCACCTGGAGTACAAGGCGCCAGGCTCGACCTGGTGGGTGCAGCTCTCGGCCTCCGTCGTGTGGGGCCTGTCGTTCGCCACCCTGCTGACCCTGATCCTCACGCCGGTGATGCTGGCCGCGCCGAAGGTCTACTCACGGCGGTTCGGCTGGCTGCGCGACCACATCCCCGGACGGCGTCCCAAGGACCGCGAACACCGCCCGCCGCCGCCCGCCAGCTTCGGCGAGGACGACGTCCCGCGCGCGGCGGAGTAGTCGCGGCTGCGGCGAAGCGCGCCGCCCGCTGGCGTGGCGGCGCGCATCACCCCACATAGCGGGGCGATGAGCATGACCCGCATCGGCCCCGGCGAAGGCGTCGTCTCGGAGGAGACCATCCGGCGCCAGGTGCACACCTTCTACGGCCGTGTGCGTGAGGATGCGGTGCTAGGACCCGTGTTCAACGACGCGGTCGAGGACTGGGACGAGCACCTCGCCAAGCTGTGCGATTTCTGGTCGTCCGTGCTGCTGGCGACGGGGCGGTTCAAGGGCTCACCGATGGCGGCGCATGCGCAACGTCCGGCCGTCCGCGACGAGCACTTCGCCCGCTGGCTGGCGCTGTTCGAACGCACTGCCCGCGAGGTCTGCCCGCCCGCCGCCGCCGCGCTGTTCGTCGAGAAGTCGCAGATCATCGGGCGCAGCCTGCGCCTGGGCCTGGCGGTGAGCCGCGGAGAGATCCCGCCGCTGGGCGTCTGAGCCGGCCCTACCTAGCTAGCTCTCCCGCGTCTGCCGCCGCCACAGGGCGGCGTATTCGCCGGCCTTGGCGAGCAGCTCGGCGTGGGTCCCGCGTTCGACGATACGGCCCCGTCGGAGGACCAGGATCTGGTCGGCGTCGACGATGGTGGAGAGGCGGTGGGCGATGACCAGGGTGGTGCGGCCGGCCTTCACCTTGCGCAGGGTCTCCTGGATGGCGGCCTCGGTGGGGCCGTCAAGGGCGCTGGTGGCCTCGTCCAGGATCAGCAGGCGCGGGTTGGCCAGGAGGGCGCGGGCAATGCCGACACGCTGGCGCTCGCCGCCAGAGAGCTTCAGGCCGCGCTCGCCGACGCGGGTGGCCATGCCGTTGGGCAATCCGTCGATGAAGGGCGCCAGCTCGGCGGCGGCGGCGGCGGCGCGCACCTCCTCGGCC
Organism: uncultured Phenylobacterium sp.; assembly: GCF_902826855.1. Lineage (GTDB taxonomy): Bacteria > Pseudomonadota > Alphaproteobacteria > Caulobacterales > Caulobacteraceae > Phenylobacterium. The sequence continues at coordinate 1,832 of NZ_CADEGK010000021.1, forward strand.
GTCGCGTCAGGCCGGGCAAAGCCGATATTGGCGTAGAGGGTGTCGTTGAACAGGGCCACGTCCTGCGGCACCAGGGCCACCGCGCGGCGCAGCTCGGCCTGCCGCACCTCGCGCAGGTCCGTCCCGTCGATCAGCACCCGGCCGTCCTGAGGGTCGATGAGGCGCATGGCCAGGCGCACGGCGGTGGTCTTGCCCGCGCCGGATGGGCCTACCAGCGCCACCGTCTGGCCGGGCTCGGCCGTGAAGCTCACGCCCAGGAGGCCGGAGGATCGCGCGTCGTGGCGATAGCTGACGTCGTCGAAGGCGATCTGGGCTCCCTTCCCGCTCGCCGGCGGCAGGGGCTGGGCGGTCGCCGCGTCGACGATGTCGGGCGCGATGGCCTTCAGAGAGACCATCTGCTCCATGTCGATCAGGCCCTGGCGGATCTCGCGGTACTGGAAACCCAGCATGCCCAGCGGCGCGTAGAGGCCGGAGAGCAGGAAGATCGCCATGGTGATGTCGCCGATCTTCAGCTCGCCGCCCGCCACCAGGTAGCCGGCCATCACGGTCATGGCGGCCAGGCCGACGTTCAGGATCACCGCCTGGGCGCCGTTCAGGATGTTGAGCGAGGCGGTGGCCTTGGAACTGGCGTCGACGTAGGTCGCCATCGCGCCGCCGTAGGCCTGTACGAGGCGGTCCTCGGCGCCGAAGGCCTTCAAGGTCTCGTAGTTCATCAGGGCGTCGTTGGAGAGGCCGGCGGCGCGGTTCTCCGCGTCGTTCAGCTCGCGGCGGTGTGACAGCCGCCAGTCGGTAATCTTGAAGGTCACCAGCGCGTAAAGGACGAGGGTCGCAAACGCGGTGAGCGCGAACAGCCAGTTCAGCCGCACCGTCATCACCACCATCGCCAGGATCAGCTCCACGAAGGTGGGGCCGAGGCTGAAGATCAGGCTGCGGATCAGGAAGTCGGTGGAGCGGGCGCCGCGGTCGATGACGCGCGACAGCGTGCCGGTCTGCTTGGTCTGGTGGAAATCCAGCGACAGGGAGAGCGCGTGGCCGAAACTCTCCACCGCCGCCTTGGCCATGGTCGACTGGGAGACGCGGGTGAAGATGGCGTCGCGGGCATAGGGCGCGCAGGCGGAGACCAGGCGCAACCCCGCGAATCCCATGGCCAGGGTCAGGAATGCGCCGCCGATCGCCACCCCGCCCTGCGCGGCCGGCGCCAGGGTGTTGATGGCGTCGCCCAGCAACACCGGGGCCAGAACCCCCGAGAGCTTGCCCACGAACACCAGGGCGAGCGCCGCGGCGATGCGCAGCCCCAGCTGCGGCGCGCCGGAACGCATCACCAGGGCCAGCAGGTCGCCCATCGACCCCCAGAAGTCGAACTTCGCCTCGCGCGGCGCCACGGCCTCGGGGCCGGCGAAGCGCGCGTGCGCCATGTGGGCGTGGACCAAGGCGGTTCAGGCCCCGGCCAGGCTGGAAACTGTCGGCGCCTTCACGGTTTGGCTGAAACTCCCTAACGTCCCCAGGCTAGTTGGGCTTGCGCGACACAGAAGCAAGCGGCCCAATCCAATTCCTCCGGAGTATGCGCTATGCCGCGCGAGCGCCAACGCCTGGAATCGACCTGCGTGTTCTGCGGTTCGTCGGACGACGCCGATCCGGCCTTCCTGGCCGCCGCGCAGCAGCTTGGCAAGGCGCTGGCCGACTGCGGCATCAAGCTGGTCTACGGCGGCGGCGGCGTCGGCTTGATGGGCGAGGTGGCGCGCGCGGCGCACGGAGCCAACGGCGCCGTGCTGGGGATCATCCCGACCTTCCTGGTGGGGGCCGAGCGCGCCCTGGAGAGCGTCGAGCACATCATCGTCGACAGCATGCACGAGCGCAAAATGCTGATGTTCCAGCGTTCGGACAGCTTCGTGATCCTGCCCGGCGGCATCGGCACGCTGGAGGAGGTGGTGGAGCTCCTGTCGTGGCGCCGGCTGGATCTGCACGCCAAGCCGATCGTGTTCTACAATCCGCGCGGCTTCTGGGAGCCGCTGTTCAAGCTGTTCCAGCATACGGTCGACGAGAAGCTGACCCCGCCCGATTTCATGCAAGCGTGGACCTCGGTCGCGACCGTGGGCGAGATCGTACCCGCCCTGCTGGGCCAGGGCCGCGAGCCCTACCCGTCCGAGGCGGCGGTCGGCCGGCGCGGCTAGCTGGCGCAACCTGCCCGCGCATCCGACGGACGCCCAGCAATTGGGCGCCGAGAGCGCTGCCGGGATTTCCAGCGTAGAATGCTACTCTGAGTGTTGCCCGAAAGCCGCACCTTTCGCCTTTGGTGCATTTGTCGGCATCCCAAAGCGCCCTACCTTCGTAGCTGACGGACCGGCGCAAGAGGGTTGCCCGGCGAAACAAGAGCAGACAGCACATGAAGAAACTGATCCTGGCTACGGTCGCAGGGGCGGCGCTGACGATGGCCGCGGGCGCGGCGAGCGCGGCCGACCCGACGGACTGGACCGGCGTCTACATCGGCGTCAGCGCCGGGCTGGCCGACCGCAACGAGAGCGGCGGCGAGACCATCCTCTTCGACACCAACCTGGACGGCAACTACGGCGACACCGTGAACACGGCCGCCGGCGCCAACGCCTTCTCGCCCGGTTTCTGCGGCGGTTCGTTCAACACCAACGCCGCCGGCGGCGGCTGCCGCAAGGACGACGACACCGACACCGAGATCGGTGTGCGCCTGGGTTACGACCACCAGATCATGGGCAACTTCGTGATCGGCGCGCTTGTCGAATACAACCAGCTCGAGCTGCAGGACGCGGTCACCGCCTTCTCGACCACCCCGGCCAGCTACAACTTCACCCGCAAGCTGACGAGCACCTTCGCCGTGCGTGCGCGCGCCGGCTACGCCGTCGACAACCTGCTGATCTATGCGACCGGCGGCTACGCGGTGGGCAACATGCGCCACAGCTTCCGCACCACCAACGGCGTCAATGCCTTCCCGGTCTCCGGCGGCGGCGACGCCAAGGGCTACCAGCTGGGCTTCGGCGCCGAATACAGGATCATGCCGAACGTGAGCATCGGGGTAGAGGCCATCCGCACATCGCTGGAGGACGACGACTTCACAACCCGCGCCAGCAACAGCGGCACGACGGCAGCAACCAACCCGTTCCTGCTGGTGAACACCGCCGGCACGGACTTCCTGCGTTCGGATGACGACTTCGAGTACAACAGCATCCGCGCGACCCTGAGCTACCGCTTCTAGACCGAAGCGATGAGACGTTGCGCGGCTGGGTCCTCGGCGACCTGGCCGCGCAGCCACTCGCGGAAGGCCGCGATCTTCCGGGCCCGGGCCCGGTCTTTCGGATAAACTAGCCAATAGGCCTCGGCCGGCCCGATATAGATGTCGAATGGCTGGACGAGCCGGCCTGCGGCGACCTCCGTGGCGAACATCACCGGCGAGCCAAGCGCGACCCCGGCGCCAGCCAGCGCCGCCGCGACCTCCAGCGTCTGGGTATCCGCCGCGATACGCGGCGCGCCCCCTGAGACCTCCGCCGGCGCGACCCCGGCCGCGGCGAACCACGCCTTCCACTCCGCCTCCGAACCGACCCGCGGCGCCCGCAGCAGCGCATCGGGACGAGGCCGGTCGCCGAGCGCGGCGAGCGCCTGCGGCGTCGCCAGCACGGTCTGGCTGGAGGGGAAAAGGAACATCGCTTCCATGCCCGGCCACTCGCCACGCCCGGAACGGATCCCGACGTCCATCTCCTCGCGCGTGAGGTCGACGATGCGGCCGTCGGCTTCCAGCCGCACGGCGATCCGCGGATGCGCGACCTGGAAGGCGCCCAGGCGCGAGGCCAGCCACTGGGTGGCGAACGTCTGCAGCGTCGTGATGGCGAGCACGCCTTCGCCGGTGTCGGTCAGGTCGGAGATGGCGCTGCGCAATGCGCTCATTGCCTCGGTGGCCGCCCGCGCCAGTCGCTCGCCGGCCGCCGTCAGCGCCACCTCGCGCGGGAGGCGGCGGAACAGCGGCTGGTCGAGCCTGCGCTCCAGGGCCTTCACCTGCCAGGAGACCGCCGCCTGGGTCATGCCCAGCTCTTCCGCCGCCCGGGTGAAACTGCCCAGCCGCGCCTCCGCCTCGAACACCCGTATCGCGCTGAGCGGCACTGTGGCGAGTGGGTCTGACATAAACAACCCTTATGAATGCAGCAGGAGAACGCATTTGTCCTGCTCGGCTCTGCAGACCACCCTCCCTAGCGAAATGCAACCGGCGACCGGAGATGGACATGGAAGAACTACACCGCATCCATAAGGACGTTCCCTTCGGCTACTGGGTCTTCTGGGTCCGGCCGGCCTGGCGCGCCCTGGCCCGGAAGTGGCGCGAGCCGCGCAAGGGCCGCGACCTCTCGGCCGGCCTTGATCAGCTGTCCGCGCCGCACTGACACCGTTCCGTTCGGCCAGCTTTGCCTTAGGGTGTGCGCTGGGCGCGGGGCTCTCCCGCGCGAACCGGGGCGCTGCGCGTGAAGATCCTCCTGGTGTCTGACCTGCACTACGCCCTGAAACAGTTCGACTGGACGGCCGCGGTCGCGCCGGACTTCGACTTGGTGGTCATCGCCGGCGACCACCTGGACATTGCTGGGCAGCTCAGCGGCGGCGTCCAGGTCGTAGTGGTTCTCAACTACCTGAAGCGCATGGCCGCGCGGGGCCGGCTGATCGTGTCGTCCGGCAACCACGACCTCGACCGCCGCGACGCTGCCGGCGAGAAGGTGGCCGCCTGGATGTCGCGGGTGCGCCGACACGGCATCCCGACCGATGGCGACAGCCTGGAGATCGACGGCGCGCTGATCACTATCTGTCCCTGGTGGGACGGGCCACACGCGCGCCAGGCGGTGGCCGACCAGCTGGCCCGCGACGCCGCCCGGCCGAAGTCATCGTGGCTGTGGGTCTATCACGCGCCGCCAGAAGGTTCGCCGACCTGCTGGGGCGGTCATCGCTTCCACGGCGACGCCGAGCTGACGCGATGGATCGAGACCTATGCGCCCGACATGGTGTTCTGCGGTCACATTCACGAAGCGCCGTTCAAGCGCGGGGGATCCTGGGCGGACCGGATCGGCGACACCTGGGTGTTCAACGCCGGCCGGCAGATCGGCCCGACGCCGACGCACGTCGTACTCGACACCGAGGCTCGCGAGGCCGCGTGGTTCTCGCTGGCCGGGGCCGAGTTCGCAGACCTGGACGCGCCGTTGCGGCGGCCGCTGCCGGAGCTCACGACCTTCCCGTCCTGGCTCGGGCCTAATATCCGGGATCCCGATCCGACCCGGGTGTGAATTCCGCGCGCTGCTCGTGGACGAGGCTCTCGAGGATCTCGTCCACCACGCCCAGGTGGCCGCCCTCCCCTTCGAACTGGCGCTTCAGATCGACGAGGTAGGTCGAGACGCCGTGGAGCCGCTGAGCCAGCAGCTGCGCCAGCTGGTGCGACACGTCGTGGTGCGATTTCAAGAAGCCTGGACCGTCCTCGGTGACCCGGGCCGCGCAGGCGGTCAGCGCCCGGACGGTGGCCGTGTGCGGCAGGCCGAGCAGGATCGACATCTCCCCGAACAGGGCGCCCGGTTCGACAACGGTGTTGATGTGGGTCTCGCCCCGGACCACCTCCACCGCGCCGTCGACCAGCACATACAGCTTCCCCGAGGTCTCGCCCTCGGCCAGCAGCACGCCACCCGGCTCGAAGCGGACGACGGGCAGATCCGCGCAAAGGTCGGCGATCGATGTCACGGCGGGCCCCAGTGTTCCGCCCCAGCGTAGTCCCGCCCATCCCGCGGCGTCTCGCGGGACCCACGCCCGGCGCCGGGGCCTGCCTGCAGCGCCTCATTTCTGGGCAGAGGCAGAGCCAACGCGACGGCCCTACGGCACGTTAGCTTCGAGTTCATCCAGCCAGACGCGGGCCGTGCCGTCGCTGGGCGCGCGCCAGTCGCCGCGGGGGCTGAGGGCGCCGCCGGAGATCACCTTGGGGCCGTTAGGCACGGCCGAGCGCTTGAACTGGCTGATCTCGAAGAAGCGGAACAGGAACAGGCCCAGCCATTTCTTGATGGTCGCCAAATCGTAGGCGTTGCGCGTCTCCTGCGGGAAGTTCTCCGGCCACTGGCCCAGGGCCACGTCGCGCCAGGCATGCCAGGCGAGGAAGGCCACCTTTGAAGGCTTCAGGCCGAAGCGGGTGATGTGGAAGAGGTTGAAGTCCTGCAGCTCGTAGGGCCCGACCTTGGCCTGGGTCGACTGGATCGCGCCCGTAGCGTCCGCCGGCACCAGTTCCGGCGAGATCTCCGTGCCCAGGATGGACAGAAGGGTCGCGCAGGCGCCCTCCTCGAACTGCCTGGTCTTCACAACCCAGCGGATGAGGTGCTGGATCAGTGTCTTCGCCACCCCGCCGTTGACGTTGTAGTGGCTCATGTGGTCGCCGACGCCGTAGGTGCACCAGCCCAGCGCCAGTTCCGACAGGTCGCCGGTGCCCAGCACGAAGCCGTTGCGCTGGTTGGCCAGCCGGAACAGGTAATCGGTGCGCAGACCCGCCTGCACGTTCTCGAAAGTGATGTCGTAGACCGGCTCACCATTGGCGAACGGATGGCCGATCTCCTGCAGCATCAGCCGGGCCGTCGGCCTGATGTCGATCTCCTCGCCGGTCACGCCCAGGCCCCGCATGAGCGCCCAGGCGTTCTCCTTGGTGCCGTCGCTGGTGGCGAAGCCCGGCATCGTGAAGCCCAGGATGTTGGCCCGCGGCAGGCCCACCGCGTCGAAGGCCTTGGCGGCGACGATCAGGGCATGGGTCGAGTCCAGGCCGCCGGAGATCCCGATGACGATGTGCTGGGTCTTGGTGGACTGGATGCGCTTGATCAGGCCTTGAACCTGGATGTTGAAGGCCTCGTAGCAGTCCTGATCGAGCAGCGCGGGGTCGTCCGGCACGAAGGGGAAGCGGTCCAGGGGCCGGACCAGGCCGATGTCGTCGAAGGTCGGCTGGTGCTCGAAGCGGATGCGGCGGAAGCGCTGCTCAGGGTGGCCTGCGGCGGCGGCGGCGTCGTTGAAGGTGGGGGTGCGCATCCGTTCCAGGCGCAGCCGCTCCACGTCGATGTCCGCGATCGCCAGCTCGGAGGCCTGCGGGAAGCGGTCGGTCTGCGCCAGCCGGCGACCCAGCTCGTGAATCGAGGCCTGACCGTCCCAGGCCAGGTCGGTCGTGCTCTCGCCCGGCCCGGCGGCGGAATAGAGATAGGCGGCGGAGCAGCGCATGGACTGTGAGGCGCAGAGGGTCTCGCGGTCGGCAGCCTTGCCCACCACGATGTTGGAGGCCGACAGGTTGCAGAGGATAAGCGCCCCGGCCAGGGCGCCGTTGGTCGAGGGCGGCTGCGGCGCCCAGAAATCCTCGCAGATCTCCAGGTGGAAGACGAAGTCCGCCAGGTCGGAGGCCGAGAACAGCAAATCCACACCGAATGGGGCCGTCTGGCCGGCCAGGTCAATCTCCAGCCCGGTGACGCCTACGCCCGGCGCAAACCAGCGTTTCTCGTAATATTCCCGATAGTTGGGCAGGAAGCTTTTCGGCACGACGCCGAGGATGCGGCCGCGCGAGATGGCGATGGCGCAATTGTAGAGCCGCCCATTGCGGACCACCGGCGCACCGACGACGAGCACAGGCTTGAGGCGTTCGGAGGCCTTGGCCAGGGCTGCGATCTCGGCCTCGACGCGGTCCGTCAGGGCGTCCTGCAGGAACAGGTCGTCGATGGCGTAAGCCGATAGCCCCAGCTCGGGAAACAGCATCAGGTCGCAGCCCTCGACATCGCCCTGGTGGGCGAGGCGCAGGGTCTCGGCCGCGTTGAAGCCCGGATCGCCCGGGCTGACCGCCGGCGTGCAGACGGCGGCGCGAACGAAGCCGTGCGTGTGGATCGAGTGGAACGCCTTGGTCACCGTTTGCTCCGGCTTCTTATGCTCAATCTGAGCATATATAGCTTAACGGAGCGCGAAGGGCAAAACCATGGGCGGGAGACTGAACCAGCCTCTGCCGTGCCGCGCCTGATGACCTGGGACGTCTCTCGATCGCCTGACCATGCGCTTCATTCAGTTGGCCATTGGCGGCGCATCGCCAGCGGCGGGCGGCAACAACCTGCGAACGGGCCCCGCTCAGTCGTCGCGGTGGACGCGTTCCCTGCGCTCGTGGCGCTCCTGGGCTTCGAGGCTGAGGGTGGCGATGGGCCGGGCGTCGAGACGGGCCAGGCCGATCGGCTCGCCGGTCTCCTCGCAGTAGCCGTAGGTGCCGTCCTCGATCCGGCGCAGCGCCGCGTCGATCTTGGAGATCAGCTTGCGTTGCCGGTCGCGGGTGCGAAGCTCCAGCGCACGGTCAGTCTCCGACGAGGCCCGGTCAGCAAGATCCGGGTGGTTCTCGGTTTCTTTCTGCAGGTGAGACAAGGTCTCGCGAGATTCGCGGAGGATGTCCTCTTTCCATGCGTTGAGCTTTAGCTTGAAATACTCAAGCTGACGCTCGTTCATGAAATCCTCGTCCTCGGAGGGACGATAGTCGGGACTCTCAGCCAGAACAGTGGCTGTTTTCATGGTTACCTCACGCCCCTAGGAACCCTGAGACACGCGGCGGCTGTATAGCAAAACCGGTTAACGATTCAACGCATCCTGAATGTCGCAGGCCGTCAGGTCGCACCCGGCGGGCTATCGGCCTTGGCCAGCCGGCGTGTAGGCGCTGGATTCCAGCTTGGCGAGTTCGACCGCGGCGCGGGTTTCGATCTCGTCAAGGAGCGCCTCCAATCCGGGATCCTCGGTCGTCGCGCGTTGCTCGCGGATGGCGCGGGCGAGGCGGTCGAGCTGGTCCGCGTCGAGCTCGCCCGAGAGGAGCGATATCTTCAGGCCGTCCAGTTCGTCCAGCATGCGCCCGGCGCGGCCGACCGACCGACGGCGGCGTTCTGTGGCCGACTCCACGTCCTGCAGGGCCAGCAGGGCCTCGACACCCACCACGCCGCCCACCCCGGGGGCGCTGGACACCACGGCCGGCGCCGCAGGCGCCTGCGCGCCGGCGATGCTGAACCCTCCGCCGCCGCCCGTACGGGCGGGCCGGCTCGGGCCGGACGTCTGGGACGGACCGCCTGTTCGGGTGACCTTCATGGGATTGGACGCGTAAGACCCCTCAATGCACTGGCGGACAGCATTGCCGGGCAAGCTTGAGGCATGGTTAACGGGCGGCTGTTTCTGCCTAGTCGGAACTTGCCGCCCCATCGCCTCCGTCGTTGATTCTATTGGCAGTTTAGTCTGGCACGCTTCTCGCGTCTGGCCCTCCCGAACAACTGCGTCCAAGGCTGCCATGCGTCCCATCCGTGTCTTCTCCGCCCTGCTGCTCTCCGCCTCGCTGTTGACGGGCCCGGCGTTCGCCAAGTCGCGCATCAAGGATGTGGTCGAGTTCGAAGGCGTTCGCGAGAACCAGCTGGTCGGCTACGGCATCGTCGTGGGCCTGAACGGCACAGGCGATGCGCTGCGCAACGCGCCATTCACCAAGCAGAGCCTGGAAGCGATGCTCGAGCGGCTGGGCGTCAACGTCCGCGACGCCAACCTCAACACCAAGAACGTGGCCGCGGTGATGGTCACCGCCAAGCTGCCGGCCTTCGCCGCGCCGGGCTCGCAGATCGACGCCACGGTGTCGGCCTTCGGCGACGCCAAGAGCCTGCTGGGCGGCACCTTGCTGGTCACTCCCCTGCTGGGCGCCGACGGCCAGGCCTATGCAGTGGCCCAGGGCACGGTGCAGACCGGCTCGGTCAGCGCCGGCGGGGCCTCCGGCTCCACTGTGCTGAAGGGCGTGCCGACCGCCGGCCGGATCGCCGGCGGCGCCAGCGTCGAGCGCGAGGTCAACTTCCAGCTCGCCAACATGGCCCAGACGCGCCTCACCCTGCGCAACCCCGACTTCACCACCGCCAAGCGCATCGCCGACGTGATCAACGGCGCCTATCCGGGCTCGGCCTATGCCGACAATCCGACCATCGTGGCGGTCCGCACCCCGGCGGGCACGAACATGATGGCCTTCATGTCGGCGATCGAGAACCTGACTGTCGAGCCGGACTCCGCCGCCAAGGTGGTCATCGACGAGGTGGCGGGCGTCATCGTCATGGGCGACGCGGTCCGGATCTCCACCGTCGCGATCCAGCAGGGTAACCTGACCATCACGGTGCGTGAGCAACCGGCGGTGAGCCAGCCCGGCGCCTTCGCCCGCGTCGGCCAGACCGCCGTGGTGCCTCAGAGCGACGTCTCGGTGGAGGAGGAGAAGGGCAAGCAGTTCCTGACCCTGAAGTCCGGCGCGGCGCTCTCGGTCCTGGTCTCGGGCCTGAACGCCCTGGGCGTCACCCCGCGCGACATGATCTCCATTCTCCAGACCATCAAGGCCGCGGGCGCACTGCAGGCCGAAATCGAGGTGATGTGATGGCCGACCTGATGTCCGCCGCGGGCCTGACCCCCAACCTGCTGGCGCCGGCAGCGACGACCACGGCGGGTGAACTCGCCCGGGCGAACGCCAAAGACGTGGCCCAGAAATTCGAGGCCCAGTTCCTGTCGTCGATGTTCCAGTCGATGTTCGCCGGCCTGAAGAGCGACGGCCCCTTCGGCGGCGGCGAGGGTGAGGAGATGTTCCGCTCGCTGCAGACGGAGGCCATGGCCAAGCAGGTGGCCAAGCGCGGCGGCATCGGCGTCGCCGACGTGGTGCAACGCGAGATCCTGAAGATGCAGGGGCTGACCTGATGGCGCTTTCCGCGACCGACGCCGCAGACCGCGTCGAACAGCTGGTAATCCTGACGGAACGCCTCACCGCGCTGATCGCCGACCAGGCGGCCTGCTTCGAGCAGCGCCGGCCGCAAGACGCCGCAGCCATGCTGGATGAGGTCTCTCGGCTGGCGAACCTCTACCGACACGAGAGCGCCCGGGTGCGCGCCGACACCTCGATGGTGTCTTCCGCGCCCTTGGCCGCTCGCGAGCGCCTGATCCGCGCCACTGAGGGCTTCGATGCCGTCCTCGCCCGCCAGGGCCGCGCCATCGAGGCCGCCCGCACGGTGACCGAAGGCCTCGTCCGCTGCATCGCCGACGAGGTCGCCGCCCAGCGCACCCGCAGCTCGAGCTATGGCGCCGGCGGCGTGGTGAGCCCGGGCGCCGAAGCCACCGCGATCACGCTGAACAAGCGGGCTTAGGCCCCTCCCTCGTCGCTGAGCAACTGGGCGACTGGCGCCGCGTTCCGGCGCGGCTATGCTCGGCCATGGCCCGCCCCGACCTCAGCACGCCCGAAGGACGGGCCGACTACCAGGCCGAACTGCGCCCTGTGGGCGCACCGTGGCGGATCGCCGGCATCGTGCTCGTGGTGATCGCCGCCCTGGGCGTGGTCATCACCCGCGGCATGGGCCGCGGTCCCACCGATCCGGTCTTCCTGGGCAGCCTGGCCCTGCTGGTGCTGGGCTGGGCGGCCGTGGGTGTCGGGGTGTTCCTGCGCGGACGCCACAACCACCACCGCATGCGCGAGCCGCTATAGCGGATGGGGGCGGTATGGGCGGCGGCCGGCCGCCGCCCATGAAGCTTTAGGCTGCTAGAAGCCCAGGCCGCCGGTGGCCGCGCCGGCCATGAGGGCCAGGCATACGAGGGTGATGGGGGCGGAGGCGTCGAGGACGCGGATCAAGCGGGCGATCATGAGGCGGAACTCCTTCCGGCGAGCGGGACGGGTCGGGATGAGGTGTCGTGGGGTCGCTTTCGGCTTCATCCAGTCTCCTTCGGCTATTGATGGGATCGGTGGCCGGCCGGGCCGCTACGGCCGAACCAGAAACTCGAGGATCCGCGCGTTGACGGCCTCAGGCTGCGCCACGGCGGCGATGTGATCGGCGCCGGGGACGATGGCGGTCTCGAGGGCGGGCATCCGCCGCTTGGCCAGCGCCAGGGTCGCCTGCGGGTCGTAGAGCCGCTCCTGGTCGCCGATCAGCAGCAGCGTCGGCGCGCGGATCGCGCGCAGCTCCGGCGTGCCGAGCACGGCGGCCGAGATGGTCTGCAGTCGCGGCCGCTCGGCCATCATCACGCCCATCAGGGCGGCCCATTGTGCATCGCGCGGGGCCATCCGCAGGTCCGCCATGCTGGCCTCGCGCTGGTCGCCCATGAGCCGCCGCAACCGGCGGCGCAGCGGCAGGCTCAGCATGGTGAGCATGAACTTCAGCGACAGGCCGACGAACGTGCCCGCCGGGCTGATGAGCACGACGCGATCCACCCGCTCGGGGGTCAGCGACGCTTGGCTGAGCGCCAGGAAGCCGCCGAAGGAACAGCCGACGATGGATGCGCGCTGCACGCCCAGGCCGTCGAGGACATCCGTCAGCCAGCCGGCGAAGGCGCGCCGGCCCCGGATGCGCGCACCGCTGGCGACGCTCTTGCCCCCCTGCCCGATCACGTCGACCGCATAGGTCCGGAAATGCCCGCTGAGCGCCGCGACGTTGGAACGCCAGACCGTGGCGCTGGCCACCAGGCTGTGCAGCAGCACCAACGGCGGCGCATCGAGGGGACCGCTGGCGATCACATGAGTGGTCCCGAGCCGTGTCGGGAGCTGCAGGGTGTCGAACGGGACCGGCCAGGCAGCGAGCACGGCATCGTAGGCGGCGATGTAGCGGCGTTGGCTCTCTTCAGTTCTGAACATGCAGACCCTCCAGCTGCGTCCGCGCATGGCGGACTCCCGGGGAAGCGCGGCGGGCCAACAGGATCGCGCACCCGCAGGTGGACCTGCGGGCGGCCGGCGCGAGGGCCGGGGATGGCTGGTCTGTCGAATGGCCCTGCGACCAACAGGGCATGAAAAACCCGCCGGGATCGCTCCCAACGGGCGGTCGTATACAGACGCGAAAAAGACAGCGCAACAACTAAATTGTGCGCGGGCCTAGTTCGCCAAGTGCGAATGTAAGCCTTCCTCTGACCATGTCAAGCCCGCATCACTTTGAGGTTCCGATTCCCAATTCAAACGCTTGTTTGACGCCGCGGAATTGCCCTATCCTTCCCTCGCCGTCGGATGTTCCGGCGGCCTACGTTCTCAGGGCGGGGTGTAATTCCCCACCGGCGGTAATGCCCTTCGAAGCTTCGGCCAAGACGGGACGAGCCCGCGGGCGCCTTCCGGCCATTCCAGAAATGGGGCCGGCAGGGACGAGCAGACCCGGTTCGATCCCGGGGCCGACGGTTAGAGTCCGGTTATGAGAACGGTCGAATGCGCGAAGGCGGGCAACCGTCGCTGCGCGTCCGGCCTGCCCCTGAGTCGTGGTCCTTTGAACCCGGTCAGGGAGAAGACCATGACCCAAATCGCCCCCCAGAAGCTCGAGACCCTCGAGTTCCCCACCGCCAACGGCGCCTTCCGCGCCGGGCGCATCGCGTTCGTCCACGCCCTGTGGCACGCTGACATCGTCCGCGAGGCCTATGCCGGCTTCGTCGAGGAGATGGCGGTGCTCGGCTATGCCGAGGACGTCATCGAGCGCTTCGAGACCCCCGGCTCCTTCGAGATCCCACTGCACGCCCAGACCCTGGCCCGCACCGGCCGCTATGCCGCCATCGTGGCCGCCGGTTTCGTGGTCGACGGCGGCATCTACCGCCACGACTTCGTGGCCCAGACGGTGATCCAGGCCCTGATGCAGGTGCAGTTGGCCACAGAGACGCCGGTGTTCTCGGTGGTGCTGACGCCGCACCACTTCCACGAGCACGACACCCACCAGGGCTTCTTCCACGCCCACTTCCGCACCAAGGGGGCGGAGGCCGCGCGAGCCTGCGTCGGCACGCTCACCAGCCTCGGCAAGCTGGCGGGGGCGGTGTGATGGATGCCGGCGCCCACGTCCCGGACGGCTTCGTCGCCGACGAACGCGACAGCCCCGCCACCAACGCCTGGAAGCCGATCTACCGGCGAATGGCGGGTGACACGGTGATCATCGGCCTGCGGGTTACGTCCGCCCACACGAACAGCCGCGGCTTCGTCCACGGCGGGCTGATCTCGGCGCTGGCGGACAATGCCATGGGCCACTCCTGCGCCAGCCGGATCGGCCCAGACTCCACCCTGGTCACGGTGAGCCTCACCGTCGATTTCCTGGGGCCGGCGTTTCCGGGGCAGTGGCTGGAGTTCGACACGGTGTTCGTGAAGCCCGGCGGCACGCTTTGCTTCACCCAGGCCTTCGTCACCGCCGACGGCCAGCCGTGCGCCCGGACCAACGGCGTGTTCCGGGTGGTGAGGCAGAAGATGGCGGCCTGACGGTCTCGCCTGCGTCCCCGCTTGGCGCAGGCAATGCAGCCGGGACTAGGCCCGGAACGTGCCGATGATCTGTTGGCCGTTCCGTTCGATTGTCACCCGCCATCCCGGCTGCGGGCCCGCCAGCGCGTCGGCAAGGCCGCGCACCGTGGCGATCCGCACGCCGTTGACCTCGCGCACGATGTCGCCGGGCCGCAGGCCGAAGTTCAGCGCCAGGCCGCGGCTGACGCCGGTCACCAGCACGCCGGGCGGGGCGAAGGGATCCATACCCACCTCGTCGGCCACCGCCGGCGACAGGTTCACGACTGTGGCCCCGTCGAACGGGTGGCGGCCGGCGAGCGTGCGCTGATCGCGCGCCGGCGTCGCGGGCGGCGGCTCGGCCCGCAGCGTGAGCGTCTGTTCCCGCCCGTCGCGGCGCACAACCAGCGGCGCGGTCTCACCCGGGCGATGGTTGCCGATGGCGTAGGTGAGCATCGCGGCGTCGGGCACGGGACGCCCGTCGATGCGCATCACCACGTCGCCTTGGCGCAGGCCGGCGCGCGCGGCGGGGCCGTTCGGCCAGATATCGGCCACGATGGCGCCCTGCGGCACGCTGAGGCCCAGGCCGCGGGCCAGGTCCGGCGTCACGCTCTGGATGCGCGCGCCCAGCCAGGGCCGCACCACCGCGCGCCCACCGCCCACCGCCGTCTCCACCACGCGGCGCACGACCGCGGCCGGGATCGCGAAGCCGACGCCGGACGAGGAGCCCGAGCGCGAGAGGATGAAGCTGTTCACCCCGATGAGGTCGCCGTCCATGTCGATGAGCGCGCCGCCGGAGTTGCCCGGATTGATCGCCGCGTCGGTCTGGATATAGGCCGAGCCCATCTCGCCGGTGGGATCGGCGGTGCGGTTCAGCGCCGAGATGATGCCGTTGGTCACGGTCTGGCCGACGCCGAAGGGGTCGCCGATCGCCAGCACCAGGTCGCCGACCTCGGTGTCGCCGGAGTCGTCCATGGCCAGAACGGGGAGGCGCTCGCCGGCGGGGAGATCGATCTTGAGCACCGCGAGGTCGCGACGCGGGTCGGCCAGCAGGATCTTGGCGGCGAACTCCCGACGGTCGGAGAGCGCGACGGTGATCTCCTGGCCGCCCTCGACCACGTGGTTGTTGGTGACCACGACGCCGTCGGGCCGCACGATCACGCCGGAGCCCAGCGACTGGGCCAGTCGCGCCTGCGGCACTCCGCGGCCGAACAGCGACCAGAAGGGGTCAGTCTGCTGGCGCACCAGCCGCTTGGACGAGATGTTCACCACCGCCGGCGCGGCGCGGCGCACCACCGGGGCGAAGGAGGACTTCATCGTCAGGGCGTCTCCGGGCGGGACGCGGTTGGGTTGGGCCAAGGCTGGCGGAGCCAGGGTCGGCTGGACCTGGGCGGCGGCCGACGCGGCGGTCGAGAGAGCTGCGAGGAGGATGAGGGCGCGTCTTGCGAACATCGTCATTCCTTACACCTGAAACGGCGGCTGATATCGGCCAAGGTTCAGGCGCAAAAGTGGCGCGCAGCCTACTCGGCGGCCGCCGGAACAGCCCCCCGCGGGGCATGGCCGACCCGCAGCGACAGCAGGTAGGCGGCCACCATCAGTCCGGCGGCGATGTAGATGGGCAGGCCGGGCATGTGCAAGCTCGCGTCGTGCCGAACGGCCCAGGCGAAGGTCAGGCCGAAGACCATCGGGCCCGCCACGGAGGCTATGCCCTGCAAGCCTTGATTGGCGCCTTGAAGCTGCCCCTGCTGCTGCGGTCCCACGCGCCGGGTCATCAGGCCCTGAAGGCCAGGCTGCATGAAGTTCATCAGCGCGAACACCGGGGCCGAGGCGAGATACGCCCAGCCGGTGGGCGCCCAGCCGTAGAGGGCGAAGCCGACGGCGCCGGCGAGCGTGCCCAGCAGCAGCGCTCCGCGCTCCCCGATCCGCGCCACCACCGGCCCGACCAGCAGGGTCTGGACCAGGATGCCCAGGATCCCGGTGGCCATCATGCTCAGGCCCACGATGTCGGCCCCCCAGCCGTACCGGTAGCCGGCGTAGAGCACGAAGATCGACGGCAGGACCGTGTGGGCCAGCTGGAAGAGGAAGTTCACGCCGGCCAAGCCCAGCAGGTCCCCGTGCTTGCCCAGGAACGACAGCGAGACGAGCGGAATGGCCTGGCGCCACTGGAAGCTCTTCTGGCGCTTCTCCGGCGGCAGCGATTCCGGCAGCACGAACAGGCCGTAAAGCCAGTTGACCGCCGTCAGCCCCGCGGCTGCGAGGAACGGCACCCGCAGGGCGAAGTCGCCGAGGTAGCTGGTCATCCACTCCCCGGCCAGGAACCCGCCCAGGGCCGGCCCGATCAGGAAGCCGAAGGAGAACGCCGAGCCCATCAGGCCGAAGGTCTTTGCCCGGTCCTGCGGCGCGGTCACGTCCGCCACATAGGCGTTTGCGGTCGAGAAACTGGCCGCGGTCGCCCCGTTGATCAGCCGGCCGACGAACAGCCAGAACAAGCTGGGCGCAAACGCCATGAACAGGAAGTCGATCGCCAGACCGCCGAAGGAGATCAGCATCACCGGCCTGCGTCCGATCCGGTCGGAGAGCATGCCGAGAAGGGGCGCGACGCAGAGCTGCATCAGCCCCCAGCTCACTGCGAACAGGGCGTTCCAGGTGGAGGCGTCGGCCGTGTCGCCGCCCGAAAGCTGCTTCACCAGGTTGGGCAGCACGGGGATCATGATCCCGAACGAGACGGCGTTCATCAACGCGGCCGCGAAAATGAAACGGAAACCCGCCTCGCGCCCGCGCCGCGTCTTGGTCGGTTCGGTCATTTGGCGTCTCTCCCAACCGCCAGGATGAAACAAAAAGGGAACCTGAGCAACACGGTTACGTCACCCGCGCGCCCACGGAACGCAGCTGCGCCTGCCAGAATTCCGCCAGTCGCGCGAGCAGCGCCTGGTCGGGGAAACGGTGACGCGCCGCACTCTCGGCGGGGACCTGGTCGTAGCCGCGATGCTCGACGCTGACCCGCGTCTCCTCGCCGACCGCCTCGAAACGGACCTCGACCTCGGTGTGAAGATCCACCGGGAAACTGGCCTGCCGCCAAGAGAAGACCAGGCGTTCCCCCGGCGCCCAGGCCAGCACGCTGCCGATCTCGAAGACCTTGCCGTTGGCCAGGGTCTCGATCAGCCGCCCGCCCTCGCCCTGCGGCTCGAACGCGAGGCGCCCAGGCGCCCGCGGCGTGGTCTGGAACAGGCCGTGCGGGCGCCACCACTCGCCGCCCTCACCGGTGAACACCGCAAACGCGCGCTCCGGCGTCGCCTTCACGCGAAGGGCGACATAGACCTTGGACGTCATGCGTCGGGTCCGGCCGGGACCGCCTTCTCGATATGCGCCTTGAACGCCAGGAGCTGGGCGCTCCACAGCCGTTCGCTCTCCTCCAGCCAGCGCAGCAGATGGACCATCGGTTCGGGCCTCAAGGCGTAGATGCGGACGCGTGCATCGAACTCGGGATGGGACTCCTCCACGAGGCCACAGGTGCGGAGCGTCTTCAGGTGGCGGCTCATGGCGGGCGCGCTGATGTCCAGCGCCCGCGCCAGTTCCCCCGACGCCCGCGGCCGCTCCGCCAGCAGGTCGACCACACGCCTGCGATACGGATCGGCCAACGCGGCCAGGGTCTGGTCCAGGGCGGCGGAGGATGCGGCCATCAGAGCGGCCGGTGCTGGGTGCCGGCGCCGTAGGTGAGGGTGAGAAGGCTGCCCGCTTCCGGGACGAGGGCGCGATGCCAGATCCCCCTCGGCACGATGCAGGTGGATCCCGGCGTCATCTCCACGCGCCGCTCGCCGCCCGGTTCGTCCAGGATCAAGATCATGCGGCCCTCGACCAGCACCAGGACCTCCTCGCCCGCCGGGTGCATCTCCCACTGAGGCCAGTCCTCGGTGTTCGGGAAGGCGGACACCAGCGTGCCGAGCAGGGTCGGGTTTTCGTCGACGCTTTCCCAGAACCCCGCTGCGGGATGGGTCCGCACTTGCCCCTGCCCGTCCAGGCTGAGGTAAGTCTGCTCCAGGTCCAGCGCGGGCATCAGATCCAGCCCGTGATCTTCAGCCCGCTGACCGCTTCGGCCTCCTCACGGCTGACCGCCTCGACGCTCTGGCCGATGGTCCAGATGTGTCCCTCGGGGTCGCGGCAGCGGTAGCTGCGGTCGCCGTAGAACTGCGTCGTGGGCTCCATCAGGATCTCGAAGCCGGCCGCGCGGGCGCGCTCGCAATGGGCGTCGCAGTCGGTGTCGATGTGGATATGCACCGTCTGGGTGACCTTGCCACCGATCGAGGCCGGGCTCTTGTGGTCGTCTGTCCACTCGCTCCCGATCATCACCTCGGCGTTGCCGAACCGCATCTGGGAGTGAGCGATATTGCCCTCGCCGTCCTCGATCAGCATGACCAGTTCGAAGCCGAATGCCGCTTCCAGGAATTTCAGCGCCGCCCGAGGATCGCGGTAGCACAGCGCCGAGGTGAGGGACGTTCGTTCAGCCATGAGCGGCCTCCTTCGCAGCGGCTCGACGGTATCCGGCAATCACCTGGTCGGAGGTCGTAGCCATTTTCTTGCATATTTCCACAATATTTAACTCATACCGCAATCATATCGTCAACGGTCCATGTCGCCGCTGCGGAAGCCGGGCAACGAAAAGCCCCGGAAGCGGACTTCCGGGGCTCCTGCGATCTGATTGTGTGAGCGGTCTATTCGTCCGAGCCGAAGGCGGTGTCAGCGGTCGGACCGCTGTCCTTGCCCTTTTCGGACGGGTCGCGGTCGACGAACTCGATCACCGCCATGGCGGCATTGTCGCCGTGGCGATAGCCGGCCTTCAGGACGCGGATGTAGCCACCCTGGCGTTCCTTGTAGCGCGGACCCAGGACGGCGAAGAGCTTGCCCACCTGCTCCACGTCGCGGACTTGGCTGATCGCCTGGCGGCGCGCATGCAGGCTGCCGCGCTTGGCCAGCGTCACCAGCTTCTCGACGAAGGGGCGGAGCTCCTTGGCCTTTGGCAGGGTCGTGACGATCTGCTCGTGCTTGATGAGGCTGGCCGACATGTTGGCGAACATGGCGGTTCGGTGGGCGGACGTGCGGCCCAGTTTGCGATGGGCGATACCGTGGCGCATTTCATATCTCCTGGGCGCTTTGCCCGCCGGACGCGCCCGACCTGCCGGGTAGGCGTCCTTGCCTGAACAAGTCCCAGCCTGCTCCCGCCTGGGTCATCACGAAATCGCCGGGGCCCTCCGCCGCTGTTGCGGCTTCCTCGGGCCCGGACCGCGGGACGCGGCCTGGAGTCGGCGTGAAAGCGTTTGCTACATCTGGTCTTCGAACTTCTTGGCGAGCTCTTCGATGTTCTCCGGCGGCCAGTTCGGCACGTCCATGCCGAGGTGGAGACCCATCCCGGCGAGAACTTCCTTGATCTCGTTCAGCGACTTGCGGCCGAAGTTCGGGGTGCGGAGCATCTCCGCCTCGGTCTTCTGGATCAGGTCGCCGATGTAGACGATGTTGTCGTTCTTCAGGCAGTTGGCCGAACGGACGGAGAGCTCGAGCTCGTCGACCTTCTTCAACAGCGCCGGGTTGAACGGCAGTTCCGGCTTGGCTTCGCCTTCGACCTTCTTCTTCGGCTCTTCGAAGGTGATGAAGATCTGCAGCTGGTCCTGGAGGATGCGGGCGGCGTAGGCCACCGCGTCCACGGGCGAAACCGCTCCGTTGGTCTCCAGGTCCATGATCAGCTTGTCGTAGTCGAGGCTCTGGCCCTGGCGGGTCGGCTCGACGCGATAGGCGACGCGCTTGACCGGCGAATAGAGGGCGTCGACGGCGATGAGGCCGATCGGGGCATCCTCGGGGCGGTTCATCTCGGCGGGGACATAGCCCTTGCCGGTCTGGACCGTGAACTCCATGCGCACCTGGGCGCCCTCGTCCAGCGTGCAGAGCACGTGGTCGGGGTTGAGGATCTCGATGTCCGAGGGGGCCTCGATCTGCGCCGCCGTCACCGCGCCGGGGCCGTTGGCGCGCAGCGTCATCCGCTTCGGGCCCTCGGCGTGCATGCGCAGCGCCAGTTGCTTGATGTTCAGAACGATGTCGACCACGTCCTCACGCACGCCTTCCAGCGACGAGAACTCGTGGACCACGCCGTCGATCTGCACCGCGGTCACCGCCGCGCCCTGCAGGGAGGAGAGGAGCACGCGCCGCAGGCTGTTGCCCAGGGTCACGCCAAAGCCGCGCTCGAGGGGTTCGGCCACCAGACGCGCCTTGCGGGCGGCGTCCTGGCCGATCTCGATCTGCGGCTTTTCGGGACGGATTAGCTCATTCCAGTTTCGTTCGATCACGTGTGTCCCTCGGAAACGCAGGATCGCCGGCCGCAAACCGCGGACCGGCGTCAGGGATTAGGTCGGTCTTGCGACTAGACGCGCCGGCGCTTGGGCGGGCGGCAGCCGTTATGCGGAATAGGGGTCACGTCCCGGATAGTGGTGATCGTCATACCCACCGCCTGCAGAGCGCGGAGCGCGGACTCACGTCCCGAGCCGGGGCCCGAGACATTTACTTCCAGCGTCCGCACGCCGTGTTCGGCGGCTTTACGGCCGGCGTCCTCGGCCGCCATCTGGGCGGCATAGGGCGTCGACTTACGCGAACCCTTGAACCCCATCAGGCCGGCGGAGGACCAGGAGATCGCGTTGCCCTGGGCGTCGGTGATGGTGATCATGGTGTTGTTGAACGAGGCGTTCACGTGCGCCACGCCCGAGGTGATGTTCTTACGCTCGCGACGTTTGACGCGCGCCGGTTCCTTGGCCATCGGAGATACGCTCTCTTACTTCTTCTTGCCGGCGATCGGCTTGGCGGGGCCCTTGCGGGTCCTGGCGTTGGTGTGCGTGCGCTGTCCGCGGACCGGCAGGCCCTTGCGGTGACGCAGGCCGCGATAGCAGGCCAGGTCCATCAGGCGCTTGATGTTGACCGCGGTCTCGCGACGCAGGTCGCCTTCCACCATGTAGTCGCGGTCGATCGTCTCGCGGATCTGCAGGACTTCCTGGTCGGTCAGCTGATTGACGCGCCGGGCGTCCTCGATGCCAACCTTATCGACGATCTCGCGGGCCTTCGCCTCGCCGATGCCATGGATGTACTGCAGCGCGACGACGACGCGCTTGTTGGTGGGGATATTGACGCCAGCAATACGAGCCACGTGAAACCTTCTCCTGGATCACGCAAGAGAAGCGCGAACGGCGCCCCGACCCTCAACACCCATAGGCGTCGGCCGGCGCGTCCTTCGCGCTCTTTCGCGGAAGCGCCCCGTTATATGGATCGGCGACGCGCCGTCAATGGCGGAAACGCCCAAATGTGAACGAATTGCTGCACGCGCAAGGGGTAGTCCGCCCTGGCGTGGGTCATCGAGGCTCGGACATGGCCGGCCAGTCGCGAGAAAAGCATGAGCCGCCCCGATCCGCAATGCGCGGCGCCGGTTGGGGGAATCGGTCAGCGTGGTCAGCCCAGCGCCTTGTCGATGCCGGCGGCCACCGCGTCCATCGAGCCCATGCCGTCGACTTCCACCAGCTTGCCCTGGCCCTGGTAGTACGGCAGCAGCGGCGCGGTCTGGGTATTGTAGGCATTCAGCCGGATCACGAAGCTCTCCGGGTTGTCGTCGGGCCGGCCCGACTCGGCGAAGCGACCCGCGATGCGTTTCTTCAGCGCCTCGTCGTCGACCTTCAGGCGGATGACCAGGTCGATCTTGGCGCCCCGGCCGGCCAGCATCCTGTCCAGGGCCTCGGCCTGGGCCAGCGTGCGCGGGAAGCCGTCGAAGATCGCACCCCCGGCGGCCTCCGTCTCCGGCAGGCGACTCTCGATCAGTTCGATGACGATCTCGTCGGAGACCAGCTCGCCGCGCTGCATGATGCCGGAGACCCGTTGTCCAAGCTCCGAGCCCGACGCGATCGCTGCGCGCAGCATGTCGCCGGTGGACAGCTGCACCATGTTGCGGCCGTCGACCAGACGCTTGGCCTGGGTGCCCTTCCCCGCCGCCGGCGGACCGAACAGGATCAGGTTCATCTCACACTCTCTCCCCCGAGCCGGTTATGTGAACCGGCTCATCTTGCTCAAGGTCCGCGCGGAACGCGCGGGGGGCGCTCTTGATGGCGCCCGTCCTTAGGTCAGACAACCCGGCCTAGCGGCCTCGGCCGCGCAGCTTCGACTTCTTGATCAGGCCTTCGTACTGGTGGGCCAGGAGGTGCGACTGGATCTGGGCGACGGTGTCCATCGTAACGCTCACCACGATCAGCAGCGACGTGCCGCCCATGTAGAACTGCACGTTGAAGAAGCCGATCAGGGCCTCGGGCAGCAGGCAGACGATGGTGATGTAGGCCGCGCCGATCACCGTCAGGCGGGTGAGGACGTAGTCCAGGTACTCAGCCGTTCGCTTGCCCGGCCGGATGCCCGGCAGGAACCCGCCGTACTTGCGGAGGTTCTCGGCGGTGTCCTCGGGGTTGAACACCACCGAGGTGTAGAAGAAGCAGAAGAACACGATCAGGGCGCCGTACAGCGCAATGAAGGCGGGCTGCCCGTGCGTCAGCTGGCCTACCGCGTAGGGCAGCCACTGCAGCCACGCGGGCAGGTTTCCCTGCGCAGCAAAGCCCATCACCGTGGTCGGCAGCAGCAGCAGCGAGCTGGCGAAGATCGGCGGGATCACGCCGGACGTGTTGATCTTCAGCGGCAGGAACGAGGTGTCGCCGCCGAACATGCGGTTGCCGACCTGACGCTTTGGGTACTGCACCAGCAGTCGGCGCTGCGACCGCTCCATGAACACGATGGCGACGGTGACGACGATCACCAGGGCGGCGATGACGAACAGGGTGGCCGGGTTCATCGCACCGGAGCGGGTCAGCTCCAGCGACTGGAAAATGTACTGCGGCAGGACCGCCACGATGCCGGCGAAGATGATCAGAGAGATGCCGTTGCCGACCCCACGGCTGGTGATCTGCTCGCCGAGCCACATCAGGAACATCGTCCCGCCGGTGAGCGTCACGACAGTGGAGATGATGAAGAACAGGCCGGGGTTCTCGACCATCCCCGGGCTCTGCGACAGGCCGGCTGCGATCGTGAAGCTCTGGAACACCGCCAGCACGACAGTGAGGTAGCGGGTGTACTGGTTGAGCTGCTTGCGGCCCGCCTCGCCGCCGTCCTTCTTCAGCTTCTCCCACGGTGGATAGACCGTCTGCAGGAGCTGCACGATGATCGACGCGGAGATGTAGGGCATCACGTTCAGCGCGAAGACCGCCATCCGCTCGACGGCGCCGCCCGAGAACATGTTGAACATGCCCAGGATGCCCTTGGACTGGCCGGTGAAGGCCTCCTGGAAGGCGACCGGGTCGATGCCGGGGATCGGGATGTAGGTCCCGAGGCGATAGACGACCATCGCCATCAGGGTGAACCAGATGCGCTTGTGAAGCTCCGTGGCCTTGGCGAAGGCGCCGAAGTTCAGGTTCGCGGCGAGCTGTTCAGCGGCCGAAGCCATTCAGGCAATCCCCTTCACCATAGTCCCGCTCAGATAGGACGCGTCGCTACCGATAGCGAGGGGCGGCGCGGTCACAGTCCTTAGGCCTTCGCCTCTTCGGCGGCGGCCTCGGGCTTGGTCGTGGTGAGTGTGCCGCCAGCCTTTTCGACGGCCGCGCGGGCCGAAGCAGTGGCGGAATAGACGGTGAGGTTGAGCTTCGACTTCAGCTCCCCCTTGCCCAGCAGCTTCACGCCGTCCTTCGCCCGGCGGATGACGCCGGCCTTCAGCAGCGCCTCGGCGTCGATCGCGGCCTTGGCGTCGAGCTTGCCGGCCTCGATCGCCTGCTCGAGACGCCACAGGTTCACCTCCGCGAAGTCCTTGCGGTTGCGCGAGGTGAAGCCGCGCTTGGGCATGCGCATGTGCAGCGGCATCTGGCCGCCTTCGAAGCCGTGGATCGACACGCCGGAGCGCGCCTTCTGACCCTTCACGCCGCGGCCGGCGGTCTTGCCCTTGCCCGAGCCCGGGCCACGGCCGACACGCATGCGGCCCTTCACGGACCCTTCGCGCGGAGCGATTTCGTTGAGCTTGGTCATGCGCCTCTCCTTTGGAGATCTATCGCCCGGCGATCGCCGGACTCGGCTGATGTGAGTTGGGGTGGGTGGAGGACTAGCCCTCCACCACCTCGACCAGGTGTTGCACCTTGGCAATCATGCCGCGCACCGAGGGGTTGTCCTCGAGCGTGGAGGTGCGGCCCAGCCGGTTGAGGCCCAGGCCCACCAGGGTGGCGCGCTGGTCGTTCTTGCGGCGGATCGGGCTGCCGGTCTGGCGAACGGTAATCTGAGCCATGTGACTAACCTTCCGCGTCCGCGGCGGCCGCAACCGCCGAGGCGCCGTCGGCGCGGCGGCCGATCACGTCGGAGACCTTCTTGCCGCGCTTGGCCGCGACCTGGCGGGGCGAGGATTGGGCCTTCAGCGCTTCGAACGTCGCGCGCACCATGTTGTAGGGGTTGGACGAGCCGACCGACTTGCCGACCACGTCCTGGACGCCCAGGGTTTCCAGCACCGCGCGCATCGGGCCACCGGCGATGACGCCGGTGCCGGGAGGCGCCGCGCGCACCATCACCTTGCCCGCGCCCCAGCGGCCGTTGCCGTCATGGTGCAGCGTGCGGCTTTCGCGCAGCGGCACGCGGATCATCGACTTCTTGGCCTCTTCGGTCGCCTTGCGGATGGCTTCCGGCACTTCGCGCGCCTTGCCGTGACCAAAGCCGACGCGGCCCTTCTGGTCGCCCACGATCATGAGGGCGGCGAAGGAGAACCGGCGGCCGCCCTTCACGGTGGCCGCAACGCGGTTGATGTGGACCAGCTTCTCGACGATGTCGCTGTCGCGTTCTTCTTCGTTGCGATTGCGTCCGCCGCCGCGCTGTTCGTCTCTGCGAGCCATGATCGTTTCCTTAGAAGTTCAGGCCGGCTTCGCGCGCGGCGTCGGCCAGGGCCTTGACCCGACCGTGGTACAGGTAGCCCCCACGATCGAAGACGACGTCCTTGACGCCCTTTTCGATGGCGCGCTGGGCGACCAGGGCGCCGACCTTCGCGGCGGCGTCCTTGTCGGAACCCTTGGCCTTGGCCTTCTCGCCTTCCAGCGATGAAGCGGCCGCCAGCGTCACGCCGCGCGCATCATCGATGATCTGGGCGTAGATGTTCTTGGCCGAGCGGAAGACCGACAGCCGCGGACGCCCGTTGGCCACCTTCTTGAGGTGGGTGCGGACGCGCTGGGCGCGACGGATAGTGGTGGAGCGGTTGGAGAGCGCCATGGCCTACTTCTTCTTGCCTTCCTTGCGCCGGACCTTTTCGCCCGCGTAGCGCACGCCCTTGCCCTTGTAGGGCTCCGGCGGACGGATGCGGCGGATCTGGGCGGCAATCTCGCCCACGACCTGCTTGTCGATCCCGGAGATGCGGATTTCGGTCTGCTTCGGCACCGCGAACTGCACGCCTTCCGGCGGCTTGATGTCCACGTCGTGGCTGAAGCCCAGCTGCATGGAGAGGTTCGACCCCTTCATCGCCGCGCGATAGCCGACGCCGACCAGTTCGAGGGTGCGCTCATAGCCCTGGGTGACCCCCTGGACCATGTTCGCCACCAGCGTGCGCGACAGGCCCCACATCGCATGTGCGCGTGTGGTGTCGGCTCGCATGGAGAGCGTCAGTTCGCCGTTCTCCTGCTTCACTTCGATCTCTTCGGCGACCGTCCAGGAAAGCTGCCCCTTGGGGCCCTTCACCGCGACCGTCTGGCCGTCGAGGGTCACCGTGACCCCTTGCGGGATGGCGACCGCCTTCTTTCCGATACGAGACATATCAGTAGACCCGGCAGAGCACTTCGCCGCCCACGTTGGCGTCGCGCGCCGCGGTGTCCGACATGACGCCCTTGGGCGTCGACAGGATCGAGATCCCGAGGCCGTTCTTTACCGGCTTCAGGTCCTTGATCGACGAATAGACGCGCCGGCCCGGCTTGGAGACGCGGCTGATCTCGACGATGACGGGGGCGCCGTCAAAGTACTTCAGCTCGATCTCGAACTCCGGGAAGGCGCCGGGCTTTTCCACCAGGTGGTAGCCGCGGATGTAGCCCTCGTCGGCCAGTACGTCGAGGACGCGCGAGCGCATCTTCGACGCGGGCGTCGAGACCTTGGAGCGGCCGCGCGAAGCGGCGTTCTTGATGCGGGCGATCAGATCGCCAATGGGGTCGTTGACCACTTGTCCCTCCCCTTACCAGCTCGACTTGACGAGGCCGGGGATCAGGCCTGCGGACCCGAGGTCGCGCAGGGAGATCCGGCTCATCTTCAGCTTGCGGTAGTAGCCGCGCGGCCGGCCCGTGATCTCGCATCGGTTACGGATGCGGGTCTTGGACGAGTTGCGGGGCAGTTCGGCCAGCTTGAGGCGGGCGTCGAAACGTTCCTCGGGCGCGAGGCTCGCGTTGTTCGCCGTCGCCTTCAGCGCAATGCGCTTGGCGGCGTACGTCTTCACGAGCTTCTTGACCCGTTCGTTGCGGTTGACGGCGCTTTTCTTTGCCATGTGCCTGTTCCTTCCCGCCGCTAAGCTTGCGCTTGCACGAACGGGAACTGGAATTCCCTGAGAAGCTCGCGAGCTTCGTCATCGGTCTTCGCAGTGGTGGTGACGATGATGTCCATGCCCCAGATCTGGTCGATCTGGTCGTAGTTGATTTCCGGGAACACGATGTGCTCCTTCAGACCCATGGCGTAATTGCCGCGGCCGTCGAAGGACGTGGGCTTCAGGCCCCGGAAGTCCTTCACCCGCGGCAAGGCGATGGTGATCAGGCGGTCGAGGAACTCGTACATCTGATCCTTGCGCAGGGTGACCTTGCAGCCAACCGTCATGCCCTCGCGCAGCTTGAAGCTGGCGATCGAGAGACGCGCCTTCGTGGCCACCGGCTTCTGGCCGGCGATCTTCGCCAGGTCCGCCATCGCCGAGTTGATCTTCTTGGAGTCGGCGACGGCTTCGCCCACGCCCATGTTGATCACGATCTTCTCGATCTTCGGGATCTGCATCTCGTTCGTGTAGCCGAAGTGCTCCTTCAGCTTCGCCCGGATGCGCTGGCGGTACTCGGTCTTGAGCCGCGGTTCATAAGCTTGATCAGCCATTGATCACCTCGCCGGTCGTCTTGGCGAAACGGACCTTCTTGTCGCCGTCCACGCGGAAGCCGACGCGGGTCGCCTTGCCGGTGGAATCGACGATGGCCACGTTCGACAGGTGGAGCGACGCTTCCTTGTTCTTGATGCCGCCCTGCGGGTCGCCCTGCGTCGGGCGGGTGTGGCGCTGAACCATGTTCAGGCCCTGCACCACGACGCGTTCGTCCTTGGGCAGGACCTTCAGGACGTTGCCCTGGCGGCCCTTGTCCTTGCCGGTGAGGACCACGACGCGGTCCCCCTTCTTGATCTTTGCGCTCATCACAGCACCTCGGGCGCGAGCGAGATGATCTTCATGTGGTTCTTGGCGCGCAGTTCGCGGGGAACCGGGCCAAAGATCCGCGTGCCGATCGGCTCGGATTGCTTGTTGACGATCACGGCCGCGTTCTTGTCGAAGCGGATCACCGAGCCGTCCTTGCGCTTGATGGCCTGGCTGGTCCGAACGACGATGGCCTGCAGCACATCGCCCTTCTTCAC
Source organism: uncultured Phenylobacterium sp. (assembly GCF_902826855.1). Lineage (GTDB taxonomy): Bacteria > Pseudomonadota > Alphaproteobacteria > Caulobacterales > Caulobacteraceae > Phenylobacterium. The sequence continues at coordinate 29,721 of NZ_CADEGK010000021.1, forward strand.
GCGGCCGCGCGGGATCGCCTCCTTCACGGAGACGACGATCTTGTCACCAACGCCGGCGTAACGGCGCTTCGCGCCGCCCAGCACCTTGATGCACATGACCCGGCGGGCGCCGGAATTGTCGGCGACGTCCAGGTTAGTTTGCATCTGGATCATGTGTGTCGATCCTTACGCTTGGGCCGCGCCGCCGGCAGGCAGCACTTCCCAGGTCTTGGTTTTCGACTTGGGCGCGCATTCGATGATGCGGACGACCTCGCCGGCTTTGTGAGCATTGGCCTCGTCATGGGCGTGGTACTTCTTGGACCGGCGGACGGTCTTCTTCAGCACCGGGTGCAGGAAGGTCCGCTCGACCTTCACAATCACCGTCTTGTCGCCCTTGTCGGAGACGACAACGCCCTCGAGAATTCGTTTCGGCATCTGTCGGTCCTCCTCAGGCCTGGGCCTGCTTGCCGCGCAGGACCGTCTTGATGCGCGCGATATCCTTGCGCACCTGGTCCACGCGGTGGGTCTTTTCGATCTGGCCGGTCGCCTTCTGGAAGCGCAGGTTGAACTGCTCCTTCTTCAGGGAGACGAGTTGGTCGGCCAGCTGATCGGGGGTGAGCCCCCGGACTTCTTCGATCTTCATCACGCGTGCTCCGCGACCGGCGCGTCGATGCGCGTGACGATGCGGGTCTTGATCGGAAGCTTGGCCGCGCCGAGGCGCAGGGCTTCACGGGCCACATCGTCCGGCACGCCGTCGATTTCGAACATGATCCGCCCCGGATGGACGCGGGCCGCCCAGTAATCGACCGCGCCCTTGCCCTTGCCCATGCGGACTTCGGCCGGCTTGCCGGTCACCGGAACGTCCGGATAGATGCGGATCCACACCCGGCCCTGGCGCTTCATCTGGCGCGTGATCGCGCGGCGGGCCGCCTCGATCTGACGCGCGGTGATGCGCTCCGGCTCCACCGACTTCAGCCCGTAGGAGCCGAAGTTGAGGGTGAAACCGCCCTTGGCCAGGCCGTGAATACGGCCCTTGAACTGCTTGCGGTACTTGGTTTTCTTCGGAGACAGCATCTCTTCGGATCCTTAGGCGTTCGCCGGTTCGCGGCGATCGCGACGGGGGCCGCGGTCGGGACGATCGCCACGTTCACGGCCGCCGCCTTCACCAGCGGGCCCGCTCTCGCTGGCCAGGCGCTTGTCCAGCGCCATCGGGTCGTGGTCCAGGACCTCGCCCTTGAAGACCCACACCTTCACGCCAATGATGCCGTAGGTGGTCTTGGCCTCGGTGAAGCCGTAGTCCACGTCGGCGCGCAGGGTGTGCAGCGGCACGCGGCCTTCGCGGTACCACTCCATCCGGGCGATCTCCGCGCCGCCGAGGCGGCCGGAAACGTTGATGCGGACGCCCTTGGCGCCCAGGCGCATGGCCGACTGCATCGAGCGCTTCATGGCCCGGCGGAAGGCGACGCGGCGCTCGAGCTGCTGGGCGATGTTCTCGGCCACCAGCTGGGCGTCGGTCTCGGGCTTGCGGATCTCGACGATGTTCAGGTGAACCTCGCCATCGGTCATCGCCGCCACGTCCTTGCGCAGCTTCTCGATGTCCGCACCCTTCTTGCCGATGATCACGCCAGGGCGGGCGGCATAGATGGTGATGCGGCACTTCTTGTGCGGGCGCTCGATGATGATCCGCGACACGCCGGCCTGGTACAGGCGCTTCTTCAGCTGCCGGCGGACCTTGATGTCCTCGTGCAGCAGGCGGCCGTACTCTGGGCCGTCGGCGAACCAGCGGCTGTCCCAGGTGCGGTTGATGCCGAGGCGAAGCCCGACCGGATTGATCTTCTGACCCATTAGGCGGCCTCACCCACTTCGCGGACCACGATCGTGATCTCGCTGAACGGCTTTTCGACGCGCGAAGCACGGCCGCGGGCGCGGGCGTGGAAGCGCTTCATGATCAGGTTCTTGCCCACGAAGGCCTCGGCGACGATCAGACTGTCGATGTCGAGGTTGTGGTTGTTCTCGGCATTGGAGATCGCCGAGTACAGCGCCTTGCGGACGTCCTTGGCGATGCGGCGGTGGCTGAACTCGAGTTCGTTCAGCGCACGCTGCACCTTCAGGCCGCGGATCGAGGCGGCGACCAGGTTCAGCTTGCGCGCGCTGGTGCGCACGCTGCAGACCTTGGCCATGGCCTCCTGGCCGGTGAGGCGGCGGGCTTTCGCTTGCTTGCTCATCCTACTTCCTCTTGGCCTTCTTGTCGGCCGCGTGGCCGGGGAAGAAGCGGGTGGGTGCGAACTCGCCCAGCTTCATGCCGACCATGTCTTCGGAGACAAGCACGGGAACGTGCTTCTGGCCGTTGTGGACGCCGAACGTCAGGCCCACGAACTGCGGCATGATCGTCGAGCGGCGCGACCAGGTCTTGATCACGTCCTTGCGGCCGGAGTTTTGGACGGCTTCGGCCTTCTTGAGCAGATACCCGTCGACGAACGGGCCTTTCCAGACGGAACGGGTCATGGCTTAGCGAGCCTTCCGAGCATGGCGCGAGCGGATGATGTACTTGTCCGTCGCCTTGTTCTTGCGGGTCTTGGATCCCTTGGTGGGCTTTCCCCAGGGGGTGACCGGGTGGCGGCCGCCGGAGGTGCGGCCTTCGCCGCCGCCGTGCGGGTGGTCGATCGGGTTCATGGCCACGCCGCGCACGTGGGGCCTGCGGCCCTTGTGGCGGTTGCGGCCGGCCTTGCCCATCACCTCGTTCATGTGGTCGGGGTTCGAGACCGCGCCCACCGTGGCCATGCAGGTGTCCATCACCATGCGCAGCTCGCCCGAGTTCAGGCGGATCTGGGCGTAGCCCGCGTCCCGGCCGACCAGCTGGGCGTAGGTCCCGGCAGAGCGGGCCACCTGGCCGCCCTTCATGGGCTTGAGCTCGATGTTGTGGATGATCGTGCCGATCGGCATGCCGCGTAGCGGCATGGCGTTGCCGGGCTTCACGTCAGCCCGTTCGGCGGCGATCACCTGGTCCCCGACCTTCAGGCGCTGCGGCGCCAAGATGTAGGCCTTCTCGCCGTCAGTGTAGTTCACCAGGGCGATGAAGGCCGAACGGTTCGGGTCGTATTCCAGGCGCTCGACCGTGGCCGGCATGTCGAACTTGCGGCGCTTGAAGTCCACCATGCGGTAGAGGCGCTTGGCGCCGCCGCCGCGGAAGCGGACCGCGATGCGGCCGTTGCCGCCCCGGCCGCCGGACTTGGTCAGCCCCTCGACGAGGGACTTCTCCGGCCGGCCCTTGTGGAGCTCGGACTTGTCGACCAGGACCAGCTGGCGACGGCCAGGCGAGGTCGGGTTGAATTGCTTCAGAGCCATCGACTTAGAGCCCCGTGGTGATGTCGATCGACTGGCCTTCGGCCAGCGTCACGATCGCTTTCTTGACGTCGGAACGCCGACCCTTGATGCCGCGGAAGCGCTTGGTCTTGCCCTTCACGTTGATCGTATTGACCTTCGTGACATTGACCTTGAACAGCGCTTCGACAGCGGCGGCGATCTCGTCCTTGGACGCGTCCCCGGCCACGCGGAAGACCACCTTGTTCTGCTCGGAGAGCAGCGTGGCCTTCTCGGTGATCACCGGCGACAGGATGGTGTCGTAGTGACGGACTGTGGGCTCCACGGCCATCACGCGGCCTCCTCAGGCTGGAAGCGCGCGTTGATCGCGGCCACCGCGTCCTTGGTCAGGACGAGGGTGCGGCGACGCAGCACGTCGTAGACGTTCAGGCCGGCGTTCGGCAGCACATCCACGTTGGGGATGTTGCGTGCGGCCAGGCCGAAGTTCTTGTCAACCTCGGCCCCGGCGATGAACAGGGCGTTAGAGACGCCCAGGCTCGTAAGTTGCGCACGCAGCGCCGCGGTCTTCGGGTCGTTGATGGCGACATTGTCGATCACGATCAGCGAGCCGTCCTTGGCCTTGGAGGACAGGGCGTGGCGAAGCGCCAGCGCGCGGACCTTCTTGGGCAGGTCGAAGGCGTGGCTGCGGACCACGGGGCCGTGGGCCCGGGCGCCGCCGACGAACTGGGCCGCCCGGCGCGAGCCGTGACGGGCGCCGCCGGTGCCCTTCTGCTTGTACATCTTCTTCGAGGTGCGGGAGACCTCGTTGCGGACCTGGACCTTGTGGTTGCCCGAGCGGCGCTTCGCGAGTTGCCAGGTGACGACCCGTTGAAGGATGTCGCCGCGGATCTCTTCGATGCCGAAGATCTCGTCGGCCAGCTCGATCGAGCCGCCCTTCCCGCCGTCCAGCTTGATGACGTCGAGTTTCATTAGGCTTTGTCCCCTTCGGTCTTCGGGGCCTCTTCAGCGGCCGGCGCTTCGGCGACGGGCGCTTCAGCTTCGTGCGCGGCGGCCTCGACGGGCGCTTCGGTCACGGCGGCCTCTTCAACGGCCGCGGCAGCGTCAGGCCCTTCGTTGGCCGCAGGCGCTTCGCCGTTGCGACGGAATGCGCCGGGGGTAGGCACGCCTTCCGGCGCAGCCGACTTCACCGCGTCGCGGAGGCGGACGTAGGTCCCTTCCGTGCCCGGGACGGAGCCCCGCACCAGGATCAGACCGCGCTCGACGTCGACGCGCCAGACGGTGACGTTGAGGGTGGTGACGGTCTCCTGGCCAAGGTGGCCAGCCATCTTCTTGCCCTTGAAGGTACGGCCCGGGTCCTGCCTCTGGCCGGTGGAGCCGTGCGAGCGGTGCGACACCGACACGCCGTGCGTGGCCCGCAGGCCGCCGAAGTTCCAGCGCTTCATCGCGCCGGCGAAGCCCTTGCCCACCGTCGTGGCGGTGACGTCGATCTTCTGGCCGGGGAGGTAGTGGTCGGCCGTGATCTCGGCGCCCACGTCGATGAGGTTATCCTCGGAGACGCGGAATTCGACCACCTTGTGCTTGGGCTCGACCTGGGCCTTGCCGAAGTGGCCGCGCAGGGCCTTCGAGGTGTTCTTGGGTTTCTTGGAACCCGCGCCAAGCTGGAGGGCCACGTAGCCGTCCTTATCCTTGGTGCGGTGGGCCACGACCTGACAGCCCTCGAGGCTGAGCACGGTCACCGGTACGTGCGCGCCGGCTTCGTCGAAGAAGCGGGCCATACCGAGTTTCTTGGCGATTACGCCGGTTCGCATCGGATCAATTCCCTGAGAGCTTGATCTCGACGTTCACGCCGGCGGACAGGTCGAGCTTCATCAGCGCGTCCACGGTCTGCGGGGTGGGGTCGACGATGTCGAGCACGCGCTTGTGCGTGCGGATTTCGAACTGCTCGCGCGACTTCTTGTCGATGTGAGGCGAGCGGTTGACGGTGAATTTCTCGATGCGGGTGGGCAGCGGAACCGGACCGCGAACCTGGGCGCCCGTGCGCTTGGCGGTCGACACGATCTCGCGCGCCGACATGTCGA
>NZ_CADEGK010000022.1 GCF_902826855.1 uncultured Phenylobacterium sp.
AAATATAATGGTCAGGACAGCGAAATCAGCGCCTTACTTGGGAAATGTGGGCTAAAGGCTCGTCTACTGTTGACCATTTTGCGGTTCTTTGTGGCCTATAGGCTTGGGTGACAGGCAGGAGCTGAAGAGACCGAATGCACGGTTTGCAAGACACCGGGCTTCCGGAGTGGAAGCAGACCGTGCTGGTCACGATCACCCTGATCGTCATTGCCGCCGCGCACGTGCACAGTGCTCGGCAGGCCTGGTCGGAGATGCGGGAACGGGAGCTGCCGACCCGCTGGCGTCGCGCCCTCAGCTATGTCGCCCGACACGAGCTGCACTACGCCAAGCGCGTCCCACTGCTGATCTTCTTCGTGGTCGTCGCGGTGATCGTCATCGTGACGCTGTGAGGGCGGGGGCCGCTCCGCCCACCAGCAGGTAGCCACGCCTCACTTTCCGGCCCACCAGGCGGCCCAGCGCGGCCGCCGCGTCGTCGCTGGCGCGATACCAATCCTCTCGGCGCTGCCCGTGGGTGCCGATCCGCCCCCAGCGGCGAATTAGGATGCTCTCCCCGAACAGCGAGCGCTCGATGGAGAGCGCGTAGAACCGAGCCATGTTGCAGCTGTTGTCGATCCGCCGGAGCACAATCATGGGCGCCTTCCTGCTCGAAGAAGGCGATGCGTCGGCGTCAAAAGCGGTCGTAGGTCTGGGCCTGTGCTTCCATCCGTCCGGTTTTGACCCGGACACAAGCCTTGCTTCTTGTCCTGCTCGCCCAGGTTGGGTAAGACCCCCTTGGCGAGGGGCTTTACCAAGCTCTACTTTCGCGACATTCTTCCGCAAGTACAGATTGCATCGGAGGCATCCCGCTACCTCGGGGTGAAGTCGCTGAGCCATGTCCTTGATGCCGCCCCTTCCCCCTCATGCGCGCGACGCGCTGGCGCTCATCGCGATCAACGCGGTTCCCGCCGACGGTGACGCGGTGAAGTTGGTCGCTCTTCTGCAGCCCCAGAACCGACCAGGCCCGAACGAACCCGACTGGCGGCTGTTCGTCGCTCACCGAGACATAGAGTTCACCTACGCCAGCGATTTAGCCTGCGACGCGATCGAACCACTCCGCCATGCCGCCATCCTCGAGGAGGGCGAGGCGGCCGGCCGCGTCATTCTTCAGCTCAGCGAAATTGGCCTCGATCTCTGTCGCGTTGTCGCGGACGCGACCGTCCCCGCAAAGCCGACCCCGACGACCGCCCTCTCGTGAATGATGAGTGTTCTAATGGATTCAACTGGTGCGGGTGCGTTGAAGGGTTGCCGGAACGCTCCGGGCACAAACCGAGATCGCCGCGACTTGTGCGGAAAGCGACACACGCAAAGGTTGACGAGAACGCCGGACCCCGTGACACCTCATATCGGCAGTTCAATTGATCGCGGAGGCGCCCAGTTGGTCATGTTGGAGACGAGCGAGACCGAGCGAGGGCCTCGGGATCTGGACTGCCAGATCGGAATCCGCATGCGCACGCGGCGGCGTGAGCTCGGCGTGAGCCAAGACGCCCTCGCAGCCGGCGTTGGGCTGACCTTCCAGCAGATCCAGAAGTATGAGCGCGGGACCAATCGCGTCAGTGCATCCAAGCTCTGGGAGATCGCCGCGCAGCTCCGGACGCCCATCTCCTATTTCTACGAGGGGCTCGAGGGCATTGAGGTCTATGACCCCGAGTCCTTGGCCCAGGCTGAAGCGCTCCAGGAATTTCTACTGTCCCCCGATGGCGTCGCTCTCGCGGTCGCGTTCCAGTCCCTGAGCGCGCCAGCCGTGCGGCGCCAGTTCCTCGACCTGATCCGACTTTGCGCGGCCGTGCCCCAACCGTCGACTGGAGATGAACGCGGCGACAAGCCCGCCAATGAGGACTAGCGGCAGCTCCTGGCAGCAGCGAGGTTTTTCGGGCCCGACAGCCAGCGCCGCTCTGAAGCCCGCTCATTGGGCGTCCGGCCCGGGCCCCGCGCCAGGCCGGATCAGGCAAGGCGCCGCTAATGGTGCACAGCGCGTCCACATTCTGGGGGACCGAATCGGCAACCCCGCTAGCGCTTGCTTTTCGGCTCTATTTTGTTCTCGTCGCCGGAAAGCGTGTTGAGACCGCAACACTGGGTTCGAAACGGCGGCCCTCACGAGAACTTCACGGCTGGCCACAGCCCCGCTCCCATATGCTCCGCGAATGGGGTGGCCACATGGTTGAAGCGACGTTTGTTGTCTATGCGCCCAAGGCGCAGGTCGCGAAGGTGAGGGGGCTGGTGCGGTCCCAATCGCCGGAGGTGGTGACCTGGCGAGAACGCCGCACCCTCTTCGGCAGCGAGTTCTATGTCACTGGCCCGGCAGCCCTAGCCCGGGAAGCTCACGAGCTTGCCGCACGACTGCTCTCCTGGCCGGATCGGCTAGGGTAACAGCTTAGCCGCCCGCCGCGCGCTCCGAACCTCGGGCGGGCATCGGCACAGGGGAGGGCGGTGCTGATCAGCAGACCGCTGGCCCTGCGGGCGGCACGCTGGAGAACGCCGCGGCGATGGCGAAGCACGCTCAACGCGGACTACTCAGCGCTGTGAGCGCCGATCTGACCAGCTGAGCCTGGATGAAATCAAGCGGGTGTGGATCTGAGTTTTTGCACTCGCACGCGAGGGTTGCGCACCTGTTGGTCCAACTGCTTACCTGCTAGGTGGGGGGGGCTATGGCTCAGTCGTTTTTCGAACAACCTATTCTCAATTCGCCGTACGAGCCGCCCCACCGTCATCACGGGTTGGATCCTAAGGGGCAACCCCTCGACTCACCCCCTATCGATGGGCGCCGAAAGTCCGAACTTATTTCGCCCGTTCCCCCCTCCAGGAAGCAGGGGAAGAAGGCGAAACAGGCGGAGCTTGACCTCGATCTCTTCGCTGAGGAAGACGAAGAAGGTCAGGCCTACACCCTCGCCATCATCAACGAGATCCGCAGCTACGTGACCGCGTGGCGCGGCCTGAACAACCCGGCGGATTGGGGTGTGACCCCCGTTACCCAACGCCTGCTGCAATACTGGCGGCATCACGAGTTCGAATCCGTTCGGCCGTTCTTCTGCCAGGTCGAAGCCGCCGAGACGGCGATTTGGCTTACCGAGGTTGCGCCCAAACAGAAGCAGCACGCGCACCTTTGGAAGCACATCCAGGCCGCGAACCAGGGCGCCAACCCGGAGCTGATGCGGATCGCGCTGAAGCTCGCCACGGGCGCCGGCAAGACCACAGTGATGGCGATGCTGATCGCCTGGCAGACGCTGAACGCGGTGCGTTCGCCCGCCAGCAACCAGTTCAGCCGCGCCTTCCTGATCGTCGCGCCCGGCATCACCATCCGCGACCGGCTGCAAATCCTGCTGCCGTCACACCCTGACAACTACTACGCCAAACGCGAGCTGGTGCCGGCCGACATGCTGCTCGATGTCGCCAAGGCCAAGATCGTCCTGACCAATTACCACGCCTTCAAACGCCGTGAGGTGATGGAGCTGACGAAGGTCGGGCGCGCCTTCCTGCAAGGGCGTGACGCCCCGATCCAGACGACGGAAACCGAAGGCGCCATGCTCAAGCGAGCCTGCGGCGAGCTGCTGGCGTTCAAGAATGTCGTCGTCATCAACGACGAGGCGCACCACTGCTACCGCGAGCGTCCCCAAGGCGATGCAGAGACGCCCATTGCGGCGGAGGACCGCGAGGAGGCCAAGCGCAATAGCGAGGCCGCCCGGCTGTGGATTTCAGGGCTGGAAGCGCTGAAGCGGAAGGTCGGTGTCCGGACCGTGTTCGATCTGTCCGCGACGCCCTTTTTCCTGCGCGGCTCCGGATACCGAGAGGGGACGCTGTTCCCCTGGACGGTCTCCGACTTCTCGCTGATGGACGCCATAGAATGCGGGATCGTTAAGCTGCCGCGCATCCCGTGGCGGACAATTCCGTCACCGGCGAAATGCCGATCTATCGCGAGCTGTGGGAGCATATCGGCAAGCGGATGCCGAAGAAGGGCGCGTCGAAATCCGGCCAGCTCGATCCGCTGGCGGCGACGTTCCCGGCTGAATTGCAGACCGCCCTCTATGCGCTCTACAGCCACTACGAAAAGACGTTCGAGGTCTGGAAGCAGGCCGGGCTGGAGACGCCGCCGGTCTTCATCGTGGTGTGCAACAACACCGCCACGTCCAAGCTCGTCTACGAATGGATCTCGGGCTTCGAGCGCGAGGACGAAGATGGCGAGATGCGCTTCCGCCATGCCGGCCACCTGCCGCTCTTCCGCAACTACGATGAGCACGGCAACCGGCTGACCCGCTTCAACACCTTGCTGGTGGACTCCGAGGCGCTGGAAAGCGGCGAGGCGCTCGACACCAGCTATCGGGAGCTGATGGGCTCAGAGATCGACCAGTTCAAACGCGAGCTGATCGACCGCACCGGCGACCAACAGGCCGGTGACGCCCTCACCGATACCGACATCCTCCGTGAGGCCATGAACACGGTGGGCCGCAAGGGCAGGCTCGGGGAGCAAATCCGCTGTGTCGTCTCGGTGTCGATGCTGACGGAGGGATGGGACACCAACACCGTCACCCACATCATGGGCGTGCGAGCCTTCGGGACTCAGCTCCTCTGCGAACAGGTGGTCGGGCGTGGGTTGCGCCGTCAGTCCTATGATCTGAACAAGGACGGACTGTTCAACGTCGAGTACGCTGACATCCTCGGTATTCCCTTCAATTTCACGGCCGCGCCCGTCGTGGCGCCCGTAACCAAACCCGCCAAGACCACGCGCGTCCAGGCGCTGAAGGATCGTTCCGCACTCGAGATCGCCTTCCCCCGCGTGGAAGGCTACCGCTTCGACCTGCCGGACGAGCGGATCACGGCGGAGTTCACCGATGACAGTCGCTTCGAGCTGAATCCGGGCAACGTCGGCCCCTGCGTCGTCCAGAACGAAGGCATCGTTGGCGAAGGCGTCGAACTGACGCCGCAAGTGCTGGAGGACAAGCGACCTAGCGAGCTGTCCTTCCACCTGGCGAAGCGGCTGCTCTACACGCGCTACCGTGACCCCGGCGAAGACCCGCCGATGCACTTGTTCGGCGACATCCAGCGCGTCGTGCGTCGCTGGATCAACGAAGGCTACCTTGTCGCCAATGGCGTTCCGACCGGCGCGATCCTCTACACTGAGCTAGCGGACAAGGCGGCAGAGCTGATCTTCATGGCCTGCCAGCGGGCCAACGAGGGCGAGAAGCGGATCAAGGCGATCCTCGACGCCTACAACGCCAGCGGTTCCACCCGCGTCGTCGCCTTCAACACCACCAAGGACGTGTGGACCACGGCGGCCGACAAGAGCCACGTCAGCCATGTTGTCATGGACAGCAATTGGGAAGCCGAGCTGGCCCGCGTCGTCGAGCGCCATCCCCGCGTCCTGGCCTATGTGAAGAACCAGGGCATGCAATTTGAGGTCCCGTATCGCGACGGCGCCGTGCCACGCCGCTACGTCCCCGACTTCATCATCCGGCTGGACGACGGCCAGCCCGAGCCGCTCAACCTCATCATCGAGACCAAGGGGTTCCGCGTCCAGGACGCCCAGCTGAAGGCAGAGTCTATGAAAACCCTCTGGGTGCCTGGCGTGAACAACCTGGGCGCCTACGGCCGCTGGGCTTTCGCCGAATTCACTGATGTCTACGCAATCCAGGACGCCTTCGACGGACTCGTCGGCGGTCTGGTCACACGCCAATTCGAACCGGCCTGATCGCCGCGCTAGGGGGATGCCCGTGGGGGGAAGTTTCAAAACCAATCCGGTCGCGCTCGCGGAACTCTTGCGGGACTGCGAACGCGGCGCGATCCAGCTTCCGGACTTTCAGCGAAGCTGGGTGTGGGATGAGGAGCGCATCAAGGGGCTCATCGCCTCGATATCCCAGGCCTTTCCGGTCGGAGCCCTTATGACGCTGGAAACGGGCGGTGAGGTCGATTTCGCGCCACGGCTCATTCAGGGCGCGCCGCCCGAGAATGCCAAACAAAAGCCGACGGCGCTCCTGCTCGACGGACAGCAGCGCATGACGTCGCTGTACCAGACGGCCTTGCGAAAGGCCGTGGTCGAGACGGTCACCGCCAGGAACGCGCGGGTGAAGCGCTGGTACTATATCGACATGCGCCGCGCCCTGGACCCCGAAGTCCCCCGGGAAGAGGCGATCATCGGAGTCGCGGAAGATCGCCTTATCAAGTCCAACTTCGGCAAGGACATCGACCTCGACCTCTCCGCGCCGGAGCGTGAGTACGAGGCGATGATGTTCCCCGTGAACTGCGTGTTCGATTGGGATGACTGGAAGGACGGCTTCGGGGACTTTTGGATCGCGAAAGGCGAGTTGGAGAAACGTGCATTCTTCAAGACCTTCCAGGACAGGGTCCTGCAGAATTTCCGCAGTTATGATGTCCCGGTTATCGCGCTTGATCGCGACACGACCAAGGAAGCCGTCTGCCTGGTCTTTGAAAAAGTGAACACGGGCGGCAAGGCTCTCGACGCGTTCGAGCTTGTGACCGCCATGTACGCCGCCGATGGATTCCGCCTGCGCGACGACTGGGCGGCACGCGAGAAGCGGATGAAATCGCACCCCGCGCTGGCCAACATCTCCAGCACGGAATTCATGCAGGCGATCAGCCTGTTGCACACCAAGGCCGTTCGGCGGGCGGCCGAGGCAGAAGGCCACGAGAACCCGCCGGCGGTCAGCGCAACGCGGCAGTCACTGCTCAAGCTGCCGCTGGCGGCCTACCAGAAGTACGCCGATCTAGTGGAACGGGGCTTCGACCGGGCCGCACGCTTTCTGCGACTGTTGGGGGTCTACCGCGGGTACGACCTTCCCTACCAATCGCAGGTCACGCCGCTCGCAGCGATCTTGGCTGAACTGGGCGAGGGCTGGGAGAACGTCGAGGTCCGCCACAACCTGATGCGCTGGTACTGGAACGGCGTCTTCGGGGAATTGTACGGGTCGGCGACAGAGTCGCGGCTGGCCCGTGATATCCAGGAGGTTCCCGCCTGGCTGGCCGGTGGACCGGAACCCTCCACGATCGTGCAGTCCACCTTCGACGCGCAGCGTCTGCAATCCATGCGCACCCGCCTCTCCGCGGCCTACAAGGGCGTCAGCGCGCTTCTGATGAAGAAGGGCGCGAACGACTTTCGCTCAGGGCAGGCCTACGACCAGACCGTCTTCTTCGACGAGCAGGTCGATATCCACCACATCTTCCCCAAGGCGTGGTGCGAGAAAGCGAAGCTTCCGCCAGAGGACTACGACTCCATCATCAACAAGACGCCCCTCGGCGCGCGCACCAACCGGATTCTCGGCGGCGTGGCGCCCAGCGAATACGTCGCCCGTCTTGAACGCGGCTGGGAAGGCTCGCCGGCGATCGCGGCCGACAAACTCGATCACCTGTTGCAGAGCCACCTTGTCGACCCCGCCCACCTACGAACGGACGACTTCCCGGGCTTTCTAAAGGCTCGCCGCGAACAGCTGCTCAAGCTTATCGAGGACGCCACCGGCAAGAAGGTCTACCGCGGCGACGGCGCCAACCAAGCACGGGCTTACGAGACGCCGTCGCAAAGGCTGTCTCAAGGCGCCCACTTCGAGCGGACCTGCACCGAGGCCGCGGGCCATGGCGGTTCGGCCTACAGGTTGAAGCCTGAGCACTTCTTCCTGAACCTTGCCCCGTCCATCCAAGGCCCGGCGCAGGCCTATTTCGACCGCTACAAGATCACCTGGCATCAGCACGCCAATCACGGCCTCTCTTCGCAGGTCTGCTGCCTGAACTTCCTCATGCCGCTTGCGACGCGCCCCGATCTGCTTGCGCGGCTCGTTGGCGGCGCGTTCGGTATCGCGCCGCCCGAAATGCTGAAGGTGGAAGACGGCCCCTCCGGCGAGCCCTGGTTCGTTGGCTTCGAGTGGACGGGCCGTGAGAACTATCTGAACGAATGGCCAGCCAGTGGGAGCGTTACGCGAGGCGCGAACGCGACAAGCGCCGACGCGGTCGTGCGCTTCCGTTCGGAGCGTCGCATCGAGACGCTGCTCATAGAGTGGAAGTACACGGAGAAGTACGGCGCGCCGATCCCGCCCTCTGGTAACGCCACCCGGATCGGGCGCTACGCCGACAAGGCCTTCGCGCCACGCGGCCCCGTTCGAGATGACCTTGGGCTCGAGGTGCAGGACTTTTTTTGGGAGCCCCTCTACCAACTCCTGCGCCAGCAGATGCTGGCATTCCACATGCAGGCGGCCGGCGAAGATGGCGCCGAACGCGTCCGGGTGTTGCATATCTCACCCGCCGACAATCGGGCTCTTCATGTCGTGACGGCGCCGGCGCTGGCCAGGTTTGGCGAGGACGCCTTCGAAGCGTTCTCAGCCGTGTTGACCGATCCCTCAGCCTTCATTGGCCGAACCATTGAGCAGGTGTTCGGTCCCCTCATGGCGGAGGTGCCAGAGGACCCCTGGGCGGCGTATCTCGCCGGCCGCTACACCTTCCTGGCGTCCGCGCCCCAAATGGGAGCGAACTGATGGCCAGGGCGCCCAAGGGCCCGAAACAGGTCGAGACACTGGTTCATGACGAGGCCACGCGGCGAAACATCCCGACCGCCGAGCTGCAATCGACTGCCGAATATCTGGAAGAAATGCATCCGCCCAAGCCTGCGCACTATTCGCGCACGCGGCCCTTGGCGGAGGGAGTGCGACGCGAGAGGGACGAGGACTTGGACCCCCAGATCATCTGGAACGGGGCGCGTATCCGCCTGACGCCGGCGCAGGTCGCGCAACTGCATGAGACGGGCGAGGTCGAGCTGGGCGACGCGCAACTGGTCTGGCGCGGCAAGGACACCCAGGATTGGTCGGACCTGATCGTCCAGACCCCGCCGCTCTACATCCAGGAGAAAATTCACCCCAAGGCCATCATCGACGACTTGAAGCGCCGCTCAGCGGAAGGCTCGAAGGCGCCGGAAGAACTCGATCTGTTCGCCGACTTCAATGGTATTAGCGCCGAGGCGAAGACCGAATTTTACCAGCACGACCAGCACTGGTCGAACCGCATGATCCTGGGCGACAGCCTTCAGGTGATGGCGTCACTGGCCGAGCGCGAGGCCCTGGCCGGCAAGGTCCAGTGCATCTATTTCGACCCGCCCTATGGCATCAAATTCAACTCGAACTGGCAGGTCTCCACGCAGAACCGGGACGTAAAGGACGGAAAGCAGACCGACATCTCTCGTGAACCGGAGCAGGTCAAAGCCTTCCGAGACACCTGGAAAGACGGCATCCATTCTTACCTCACGTATCTCCGCGACCGCCTCTCCGTCATGCGGGAGCTTCTGACCGACAGCGGGTCAGTCTTCGTCCAAATCGGCGACGAGAATGTGCATCGCGTTCGGGCCCTGATGGATGAAATCTTTGGCGAGGATAACTTCATCTCGCAAATCAGCGTGGCGAAAACGGCGGGCGCCACAAATGATTACTTGGCGGGCGTAACAGATCACATCCTCTGGGCGGCGAAGAACCGGGACGCGACGAAATATCGGGCACTCTACCAGCTGAAGGAAGTCGGCGGCAGCGGCGGCGGGCAATACAGCCAGGTCCAGGACGGTGCCTTCAGCCGCCGTCGTTTGGCGCGCACAGAACTCGAAAACCCTGACACCATCCCGGATGAAGCTCGTGTCTTCCGGTTGGACAACATTACGAGTCAGGGGGTCGGCCGCACCAAAGGGGAAGGCGCAGCCTCCTGGTTCCCAGTGAAAATACGCGGCAAGACTCTTCTTCCTAGTGAAAAAGTCAGGTGGAAGACTAACGAAGAAGGGATGGAGAGGCTGGGTAGGGCTGAGAGGCTCGAACCGGTTGGAAACACTCTGACTTACGTTCGGTTCATTGACGATTTCCGAGTTTATCCGCGCAACAATCTTTGGACCGATACCGGCGCAAGCGGCTTCAGCGACGAGAAGGTGTATGTCGTGCAGACGCTCACTCGGATTGCCGAGCGCTGCATCCTTATGGCGACCGATCCCGGAGACCTTGTACTCGATCCGACGTGCGGATCGGGAACCACGGCTTACGTTGCCGAACAATGGGGGCGCCGTTGGGTTACGATCGACACAAGCCGCGTGGCTCTAGCGTTGGCGCGCACGCGAATGATGAGCGCGCGCTATCCGTATTACCTTCTTGCCGACAGCCCGGAGGGGCGACGCAAAGAACAGGAGATTTCTGGAAAAGCCCAGAGCCTGTCCGACGCCCAAGGCGATATTCGGCAAGGTTTCGTCTACGAACGGGCGCCGCACGTCACCCTGAAGTCCATCGCCAACAACGCTGAAATCGATGTGATCTGGGACACTTGGCAAGCCAAGGTGGAAACCCTGCGCAGCGAGCTGATCAGCATCCTCGGCGAGAGTTGGGAAGAGTGGGAAATCCCGCGTGAGCCAGCGGCCTCATGGTCAAGCAACGTGATCGGGGTCCACAAGGCCTGGTGGGATGCTCGGATCGCGCGGCAGAAGGAAATCGACGCCTCCATTGCCAAGCGCGCGGACGTGGAGATGCTCTACGACCGGCCTTATCAGGACGCAAACCGCGTCCGCGTCGCAGGCCCCTTCACGGTGGAAAGCCTGTCTCCGCACCGGGTCGTGCCGTCGGATGCGGATGCCATGGCCGGTGAAATCGAGGCGTCCGAAGGCCGGCGTCGTCGCAACCTTGCTTCCGCGCCACCCGCCGACTTCTCCGCCATCGTGTTGGAAAACCTGAAAACGTCCGGTGTGCAGCAGGGCGCCAAGGCGGACAAGATTGTCTTCACGGCCCTCACGGCCTGGCCCGGCGAATACATCGCCGCCGAAGGCCGGTTCATGGAAGGCGAGATCGAGCGGCGCGCGGCCATCTTCATCGGCCCGGAGTTCGGGACCACCTCGCGCCCCGATCTGACAGCTGCGGCCCGCGAGGCTACCGACGCCCGCTTCGACGTACTGATCGCGGCGGCCTTCAACTTCGAGGCGCATGCGTCCGAACTGGTGAAGCTCGGTCCGCTGCCGATCCTCAAGGCGAAGATCAATCCCGACCTGCATATGGCCGGCGAGCTGAAGAACACCGGCAAGGGCAACCTGTTCATCGTGTTCGGCGAGGTGGACGTGTTCGATCCCAACACCGGTGACATCCGCTCGGGCGACACCAAGTCCATCGCCGCCTGGTTCATCGACACCGACTATGACGAGGAAAGCTTCTTCGTCCGCCACGCCTACTTCCTCGGCGCGAACGACCCCTACAAGAGCCTCAAGACTGCGCTTCGCGCCGAGATCGACGAAGCCGCCTGGGCGACCCTCTACCGCGACACCTCCCGGCCCTTCGACCGGCCCAAGAGCGGCCGGATCGCCGTGAAGGTCATCAACCACTTCGGCGACGAGGTGATGAAGGTGTTCAGGGTGTAGCCATGGCAGCGCACACGGGGATCGCTGTTATCGAGAGCAAATGGTTTGAAGGTTCAAATGTGTCTGTGCGCGGTCTTTTTGACCTTGTCGCGGACCTGGCAACCGACACTCCCCATGCCTACCACTATGAGATGGCCTGCTCGGAAGTGGCGCTCAAGGAGGCCATCCCTCGCGTCGCTAAAGACAACTCCTGCCGCTACCTCTGCCTCGCGATGCATGGAAACGACAAAGGCCTTCAGCTCATCAACGGTGATCAGGTCACCCGCACTGAGCTCAAGAACATGCTCGTCCGAATAAGGGCGCAGCGCGGAGCTAAGCTCGCCGGCATCCACATGGCTGCTTGCATCTTTGGAACCGAGGAAATCGCGGAAAAGCTCTTCAGCACGCCAACTGAACTCCGCTGGATGGCCGGCTACACGCAGGAAGTGGACTGGATTGAGTCCTCCGCGCTCGATCTCTTGTTCTTCAACTATTTGGCCGACCTGGACGACGTGCCGCTGACCGAAATCCAGAAAATTCACGCCGTTGCGCGCAAGCTCACCGGCAGCGTCGATGGCCTTGTAAAGAAGTTGGGTTTCGGCATCTACGTGAGGAAACAAAGGACGGGCGGCGCCAAGAACTTGATGGCTCAGGTTTAGGTTCGGGCGCAGTGGGGGTCGGGGGCCGAAAAGCAAAGCGAGGCGGCAAGAGGTACAAGGTCAACCTCGTTCCCATTCGGTACGACGTGCCAAGACAACCTGCGTCGCCGCTGAGAGGGCCGAAATCGGCTCAGGCTCCCAGGGTCGTATCGGGTGACCCATCGGGGATGATCACGAAGCTCCCGTCGATGGCCTTGTCCGATACTGTTCGCCTCTGGCGCAACTCGATTGCGGCGCTGAAGGACCCTCAACGTGAACACCTCAAAAAGGGCGCTCACCAGCTTCTGGCGGCGCTGGATGTTGAATGGAAGCGGCGGGGCGAAGGACAGGAGCGGCCGGAAGACTGGTTCAAGTGGCCGGGGACGGACGCGGGCGTGGGTGACGGCTCGCTCACCGGGGCCTGGCTGGATGAAGGCGTGTTGAAGTTCCTCGGCTATCAAGTGGGCAAGACAAGCGATCTCTCGACCCCGCTGCGCGAAGCCATCCTGGGCAGGGTGTTTTCAGGTGAAATCCCACCAGCGTTTCCGCGAAGCTACCTCGCCGAGTGGGGAGCGCCCGCATCCGCGGGCCGACTGAAGAAGATTGCCGAGTGCATCGCGTCCTTCACCCGCAACGCCAAGCGCCGTCGCGATGACCGCCTCGATCTGGCGATCATGGATTGGGAACACGACCTCCAATTCCTCCACGATGAATACTATGTCGGCCGCTTCCGTTTCGGCTGGCCGGTGACAGCGCCGTGAGCAAACGAGCGACACCATTCGAGGAGTTCCTCGCGCTATTTAACCGCGTGAAGGAGGAGGCAAAGGGGGACCCTCGACGGGTCACGACGTTCTACGGTCAATCCCAGGTCTTGAGTGACGCGGCGGACGCCCTCGACCAGTTCCTTTGGCGCTCCGACTTCGAGCGCCGGTTTATGCACGGGCCGCGGAAATTCCATGCGCAGGTGCCCAGCGAATTCGAGCCTGCCTGGCGTGACTACATCAAGAATTGGACGGGCCCTATTGCGGGCGCGAGGCTCGGTGAACTCGGGTTTGATCTGGAGAAGGTCGTCTCGGAGACCCTGTCGGCGCCGGACGCACTTGATGAGCCTGAATACGACGAGCACTTCGACCCGCGTTGGGACGACGGCGCAGCAGCCATCCAGACGGGTCTCGACCACCTGGGGGACAAGCTATCCGACTACGAAGACGCGGAGTTCGGGTCCACCGGAGCCGCGAACCTCTGTCGGCCAGCACTTGAGGCTTGGGACTACCTCCAGAAAACTATCGGCATCGATGTCGCCGGCATTTTTCATCGATGGCGCACCGTGCCCGTCATGTTCTTGCCGGCCCATGTGAGCAACAGGCACGGGCTGACCGAGAAGGGGTCGCTATTCGATCTGCTCGATGACGCGGTTCGAGCCTATGTGGCGGGGGCACCAGCCGCGGCTATCGCGATGTGCCGGGCAGCCCTGGAGATGGTTCTGCGCGAGCACTACGTGCGTCCGACGGGCGACATGTCTCTCGACAACTTGATCGACCTAGCGGCCCGCCGATTTGTGTTCCTCGACGCCGCTCGGTTGCACCGGCATCGCAAGGCCGCCAATCGCATCATGCATGGATACACGGCGGCCAAAAAGCTGACGGCGGAAGACGAGGAATTGATCCTCGACTTCTTTCGTAACCTAAAGTTCCTGATCCAGCGCGCGCCAGGCGGAAATGTCTCGTAGCGGTCGCGCCGTCCTGGGCATCGACGCCGCCTGGACGCTGACACAGCCGAGCGGCGTCGCCTTGGTGCAGGCGCAAGGCGATGGCTGGCGCCTCGTAGAGGTCGCCGCGTCCTACGCCGACTACGCCGCCGGCCACTCGTCCTGGCCGCCTGCCACCGCAGCAGCCCTCCTGGAGGCCTCAGAGGCCCGCTGTGGCCAACACCCCGCCGTCGTGGCCATCGACATGCCGCTGGCGACCACGGCCATCGTGGCGCGCCGCGAGGCCGACAACGCCGTGTCCCGGCAGTACGGAGCCCGCCACTGTTCGACCCACAGCCCCAGCGCCATCCGGCCAGGCCCGGTCAGCGATGGCCTGCGCGCCGGCTTCGCGGACCTCGGCTACCGTCTCGCCGTATCGGAGATTTCGACGCCAGCCTTGATCGAGGTCTACCCTCACCCCGCCCTGCTTGAACTGACGGGCGCGCCCAGCCGTCTCCCGTACAAGGCCGGCAAGCTGCGCACCTACTGGAAGACACTGACTCCGGCGGAGCGCCGTGCGCGACTCATCGTGACCTGGGGCGAGATCCTTCAGACGCTCGACGTCGAGATCGCGGGCGTCGTGGCGGCGCTGCCGCTCCCGGCGGCGGACGCGCCGGGCCGCGTTCTCAAGAGCTTCGAGGACCGGCTGGACGCCGTCGTTTGCGCGTGGTGCGGCGTCTGTGCGCTGGAGGGCCATGCGCGCCCGCTGGGTGACGAAACGGCCGCCGTCTGGATACCCTTCGGCCGAGCCGAGAGAGGCCTGTCCGCGCCGTGCCCGTAGTCCGCAGCTTCCCGACCTTCAAAGGCGCGGACTGGCTTGCCCAGTTGACCAGCTCCGCCGTGAAACGTGGCGCCTGTCTGACGATCAACTGTTCGACGTGCGGGGCGACCCCCTTCAAGCAGGCGCTATGGGCGCAGGCGACCGCGGTAACGCCGCTCCTTCCTGAAGACGAACTCGCCAGGCAGCTCGCGACCCTGCCGTCGGACACGGCGCCCGAGGCCCTGCGGTTCGTGATCGACCAACTCTACAAGTGCGTCGGGCAGTCGGGGTTGGACCGGCTAGCGACGTCGTTCGCCGACACGCCGGCTGGCGAGGAATACCGGCGGATGCAGGCTCACGCCGCGGCGGTCGCGCGGCAACGGGCCGACAACGCCCATCGGAACAGCCCCGACTACGCGGAGGAGCGCAGAGCCGAGCGCGCCGCCCAGCACGCCGAGCGGCTGGCAGCGAAGGCCATGCGGGACGCCGCGCGTCGTGACGGGGGCGCTGCCTGAGGATGGACTTCCGCATCGCTGACACCTTCACGGACGCGCTCGCTCGGCTTCCGGCTGCTGAGCAGAAAGCCGTGAAGGTCAGCGTGCTGGACCTACAGCTCGATCCCTCTGCGCCCGGCCTTCAGATGCATCGCATCGACAAGTCGAAGGACCCCAACTTCTGGTCCGCTCGGGTCAACCGCGACCTGCGCCTGGTCCTGCATAAAACTGCCTCCAGCATCCTGGTCGCCTACGTGGATCACCACGACCGCGCCTATGCCTGGGCCGAGCGGCGGCGGATCGAGGCGCATCCGCGGACCGGGGCCGTTCAGATTGTGGAAGTCCGCGAACGAGTGGAGGAGGCGCAGCCCGATCTGGCGCGCCTTTGGACGGAGGCGCCGGTAACGGCGCCCAGCCCCGTAGTTGCGCCCGCGGCGCCGCTATTCGCCAAGCTGGACAACGACGCCCTTCTGGCGGTCGGCGTTCCGGAAGATTGGCTGTTCCCCGTACAGGCCGCGACCGAGACTGGCTTCTTTGAGCTGGCGGAACACTTACCGGCGGAGGCGGCCGAGGCCCTTCTGGACTATGCCGCGACGGGTGTTCTGAGACGGCCGGAGGCTGTGGTTCAGCCCGAGACGCCAGCCGATCCCTTCCGGCATCCGGATGCCCTCCGGCGCTTCCTCACTGTCGAGTCGACGGACGAGTTGCGGGCAGCGCTCGACGCGCCTTGGGACAAATGGTCGGTGTTCCTCCATCCCTCGCAGCGCGCCGTCGTGGAGCGCAGCTACAACGGGCCGGCTCGGGTGGCGGGGTCCGCAGGAACGGGCAAGACCGTCGTCGCCGTCCACCGCGCCTTTCGTCTGATCCGAGACGATCCGACGGCGCGGGTGTTGCTGACCACGTTCTCTGAGCCTCTAGCCGGCAGTCTGCGCGGCAAGCTGGCGGTGCTGGCTGGGCCGGACACTTCGATTGTCCCGCGCATCACGGTCGCTTCGTTCGAGGGGCTGGCTGTCGAACTGTTTCAGCTCGCCTTCGGCCGCAAGCCCCGCGTCGCGACAGCGGACCAGGTTGAAGGCGCCCTTGCCATCGCGGCGCGCGACGCCGGCCTAAAGGGCTTCTCGCAACGGTTCCTGGCGGCGGAGTGGGCCAGCGTCATCGACGCGTGGCGGGTCGGCGACGCCGGCGCCTATGCCGAGGTGCCGAGGCTCGGCCGCAAGAACCGGCTCGGCAGTCGCCAGCGCGAGGCCCTGTGGCCGGTGTTCGAGGCGGCTGGGGGAGCCTTGAACGCGCAAAGCGTGCTGACCTCGGCGGGCGTCTTCCACGCGCTGGCGGACCACTATGCCGCCAAGGCGGACAAGCCATTCACCCACGTCGTCGTCGATGAGGCGCAGGATCTCGGTGTACCGGAACTGCTCCTGCTCTGCGCCATCGCGCCGGAAGGCCAGGACCGGCTGTTCTTCGCCGGGGACCTCGGCCAGCGCATCTTCCAGCAGCCGTTCTCGTGGAAGGCGCTGGGCGCTGATGTGCGCGGCCGGTCCACCACGCTGAAGGTGAACTATCGGACCTCCCAGCAGATCCGCGAGGCGGCCGACCGCCTGCTGCCGAACATGGTGCGCGACGTGGACGGCCGGGAAGAAGAGCGCCGAGGCACGATTTCAGTGTTTGAGGGGCCTTCGCCTGAGATATCCTTGAGCGCGGACGGGCCGGCAGAAGCCGATCGCGTCGCCGACTTTATCCGGGAAGCCATCGCTAGCGGCGTCGCGCCTGCGGAGATCGGCGTCTTCGTGCGCTCGCGCCGTGAGTTACCCCGCGCCCGCGCAGCCGTCGAAGCGGCCGATCAGCAACCGGTCGAACTGTCCGAGCGTCAGATCGACGTGGGCGACCGGATCGCCATCGGGACGATGCATCTGGCCAAAGGTCTGGAATTCAAGGCGGTGGCCGTCATGGCCTGCGACGACGAGGTATTGCCGTCGGCGGAACGCATCGACTCGGTCGTTGAGGAGAGCGATCTCGATGACGTCTATGAGACCGAACGGCATCTTCTTTACGTCGCCTGTACCCGCGCGCGGGACCGGTTGTTAGTCAGCGGCGTGTTGCCTGGTTCAGAATTCCTCGCAGACTTCGCGTAGAGCCGGATCGGCAACTGCCCTGGATCACCGTTTCTGACCCGATCTCGACAGGATCGGGGAGGGTGCCAAGCCTCATGCCGGTGCCGTGCGCTCGTAGAGTGCAAACCCCGTCGGCGGAGGTGCCGCACCCCAATCCATCGCGATGGCCACGCTGTGGCGTGCGCGCGTTATCGCGACGTAGAACTTCGCGCGGCTCTGAGGCTTCAGGTCCGATGCGGGATTGGTCAGCCAGTCCCGCATCGGCTCGGTTGGGAGAATGACTACATGGTCGAAGCCGCGTCCCTTCGACTCTCCGAAATTCATCACCAGGGAGCGGTGATCGACGCCGATGCTGGTGATCTTGTCCCGCAGCTGAATAGGCCGCACGGCGGACAGATAGTGGTCGTAGTCTCCCTTTTGGAGAATGAAGAGTCCCGCGCTCGGCGGCGGCGCCGCCCGGCAGCGGTCGCAATCGCAGGCCTGGCTGGCCGGAAGGGCCGGATACAGGCGCGACGAGACCGCGCAGATGACGGCGCTGTTGCGGTGCGAGCGGTTCAGTGTCGTCTCGTCAATGTCGATCGGGGCCTTCTTCCGAAGCTCGCTGCGCAGGAAGTCGACGATTCCGCCATCGGCGTACTTCTGATGGCGGCGTTCATGGTGCGTCAGGTAGGTAACCTGCCGAGGGTCGCCCACCATTAGTAGACGGGCCGAACTGCAGGCGAGCGCTGTCAGGATATCAAGGTCGTAGCCGGCGAGATCCTGGACCTCGTCGACGAAGATGTTCGGAAACACGCGGCTGATTCGGTCCATCACGGCGCCGCCGCTCCGTTCGGTGCAGCGGATCGCAAGTTTGGGCAGCTTGTCGGAAAAGGCGCGCCGGGATGGGTCGAAATAGTGCTTGTCGATCTCCTCCTCCGGCCAGAAAACCGGCTGACCCAGTCGGGTCCGGTACCTCAGCCCCGACTGGGTCGAAACCAGCACCATGCCGGTGATTGAAAAGTCGAACAGGCTGCCCTGGAATGGCTTCACGCCATGGGTGATCAGAAAGCTGAACCACGTCATGATCACGACGTTGGCCGGGATGTGTCCGACCAGTTCAAAAAACTTCTGACGGATCTCGGCCTCGTTCGATTCCGTGTAAGTCGTGATCAGGACCCGCTCGCCCCTGGTCTTCAACGCCTCCTCGACGAGGTAGGTGGTCTTGCCCGAGCCGGCGGCCGCGACGACGATCTTGTTCGCGCCGATCAAGGCGCGATCGCCTTCTGGATATAGTCGGGGTAGGCGATGACTGTCGCCGAGTTGAAGATGGCCAGGGCGCTGTCGGTTTTGTTGGCCCGCATGTGGATGCGGAGCTGATCCTCCGTCGCCGCCTCCACCCCGAGTATGGCCTTGAGGGTTGTCAGGCCGTTCGCCTTAAGGAGCTTCGGCTCCAGCGTGTTGTAGTTGAAGGCCTTGCCGCTGATCGTAAGGCCACCCGTGTCCACGACCGGATCGAAACAGATCCTGACCAGCTCCGAGTCCTTGTAGGCGGCGTACTTCCGCTCGACAGCGGCGGTGTCCCCGTCGTTGTCCGTCACCACGGCGACAGGGATCTTCAGCACCGTCGCCAGCTCGAGAAAGCGTAGAAACGCGGTGCCGACGGAGATGACGTCGATGCCGTCCTGGATGGGTAAGCGGCCGCCGTTCGCGTCCATATAGGCGCGCTGGACGACGAGCTCGTCGGAGTCTCCCTCCACCAGGATCGCCCTGGTCGCGAGCGCCAGGCGCAAGGTGTCGTAGCCCGCCAGCTTCTTGAAGAAGTCGTTGGCCTGCAATTCGGAGATGCGCGCAACCTCGCCGTCGCGCAGCACGATCAGGTGGTCGAGCCCCAGCTTGTTGGCCACGAAGCTGCTATGCGTGGAGATGATGATCTGCTTTTGCCCGTGCTGGTCGGTCAGGTCGGCGATCAGCTCATTCAGCCGGGCGTGCGACAGGTGATTTTCCGGCTCCTCAAGAAGGATCGCCGTCGCCTCGGCGTTCTTCCTAGCACTCAGCGCCAGCTTCGTTTTGATGACGCACTGCTCGCCCTTGCCGATGTATTGGAAGGGGATCAGGTCGATGTAGGTCATCAAGCTGCTTTCCCAGGCGGTTTGGGACGACAGATCGACTGAGATGCTGACGGCCTTCTGGCTGATCTTCGCCGCCTTGGTGATCCGTTCGTTGATCAGCTTGAGGTTTGGGTCGGCCCCGAAAGCGTCCTTTAGCTTGCGGTGCGCCTGCGAAATCGAGGCCCGTTCGGCCTCCTCAAGCACGTCGCGGATGATCCGGGAGACATAGACGTCCGACCCGTTCTGCAGACGGCTGTTGGAAGAGTCGATTAGGGCGGACTTGATCGGTATGTTGCGAGCGGTAATGCGCTTGCGACCGAAAGACCACATTGGCGTGTGGTAGTATTCGATCGGGATGGAGTTGAGTGCGCCGGCCTTCAGTAGCTCCTCGTAGGGCTCCTTGTAGTTATCTTCGTCGAACTCGATCTTGAAGATGACGCCGCTGGCTTTGACCTTTTCCGAGTTACCGTTGCCCTCCAGCTCAGCCATTTCGCTGGAGGTCCCGGACAGGAACAGCTCGATGGTGATCGCTGGCGGTGGGAGAGGGGAGGCGGTGCCGAGACTCTCGATGTATTTCGTTTGGGCGCCCAGGTTGAAGAGATAGTTCGTCAGATCGTTTTTTAGTGGCCGACCGTGCAGTAGCCCCGTCAACGCCAGATGGACTGCTTCGAGAATCGTCGTCTTTCCGGATTCGTTGCCGCCGACGATGACGTTGAGGCCGTCGTTCAATGAGAGAGAGAAGGTCTCCTCGTAGCACTTGAAGTTGGTGATCTTGACCTTGTCGATCTTCATGAGCGCCCTCGAGGCCCAGTCCCTCGAATGCTGAGGCCACGATTCGAAATATAGCTGAGTTGCGCCCGTTGAGGCGGACTCAAGGTGTCTTCCGCGGCGCTAGGCTAAGGGCCCGGGTCCACGCCGGGGTTCGGCGTGCAGGCATCCGAAGCGGAGCCGTTTCCTTGGCGCTGACCGCGCGGTCCCGGTCCGGCCCTACGTGTCTCCAACGTCGCGCTTGCTGTAGGCTCCTTCTCGTATTCTTGGATGCGCGAACTCCGCGCAGAGACTCGTAAGCGCGATTCGGAGGCATGGCGGCGTTCAAGTTCCTGCACACGGCCGACATCCATCTGGACAGCCCGCTGCGCGGCCTCTCCCGATACGAAGGCGTGCCAGTTGAGCAGGTGCGCCTTGCGACCCGCGCGGCCCTGACGAACCTTGTCGACGTCGCCCTGGAGGAAGCCGTCGCCTTCGTGGTGATCGCAGGCGACCTTTTCGACGGCGCGTGGGATGACTTCAGCACCGGCCTCTACTTCTGCGGGGCGATGCGCCGCCTGAAAGACGCCGGGATCCCGGTCTATATCGCCTACGGCAACCACGACGCGGACTCGCTGCAGACCAAGCGGCTGCCGCTGCCTGACAACGTCCACGTCTTCGGGACCAAGGGACCGGAGACCTTCATCGACGAGGGGACGGGGGTCGCCCTGCACGGACAGAGCTACAAGACGCGTGACCCGGGCGGCGACCTTTCCGCCGCCTATCCGGGGGCCGTAGAGGGCCGGCTGAACATTGGCGTGCTCCACACGGCTCTCGAAGGCGGGCGTCCGCCGCACGCGGCCTACGCGCCGTGCTCGCCCGGCCAGCTGGCTTCGAAGGGCTACGACTACTGGGCGCTCGGCCACGTTCACACCCACGAAGTGGTTTCGACCGACCCCTACATCGTCTTCCCGGGCAACCTGCAGGGCCGGAACATCCGCGAGTGCGGCTCGAAGGGCGCCTCGCTGGTGAGCGTCCAGAACGCGGCCGTGACTAGCGTGGCGTTTGTCGCATGCGACGCGGTCCGGTGGGCCCAAGTGGCCGTGGACGTCGCCGACTGCGCTGCCCTCCATGACATGGAGGCGCGTGCGAGGGACGCCTTGGCCGCGGCGTTTCGCGACGAGGCGGAAGGGCGGCCCATGGTCGTGCGGGTTACGCTGCGGGGGCGGACGGCGCTCCACGGCAAGCTTCTTCAGCGCCTCGGAGTCTTGCGCGAGGACGTCAGGGCGCTCGCGACTGGGATCTCCGACGAACTGTGGGTCGAGAAGGTCGTCCTCGCCACGGAAGTGGTCGCCGCGGCCACAGCCGATTCGCCGGACGTCGACGAGATCGCCGGCCTTTTCGAACAGGGCGTAGCGGATACCCAGTTGCGGGCTGTCCTGGCCGACGACTTCGGCCAGCTCTTCGGGCGGATTCCACCGGAACTGGCAGAGGACAGCGAACTCCTGGCCTCGGCGCGCGCCGAGCAGTTCGACGCCATCCTGCAGGACGCCGCCGCGGGCCTGCGGGCGCGCTTGGGGGAGGGTGCCGGCTGATGCGCTTCTCCGAGCTGCACCTGATCCGCTACGGCCAGTTCGACGGCTGCCGACTCGTCTTCCCGCAGGCCGCGTCCGACCTGCATGTGGTTTACGGCCCCAACGAGGCCGGGAAGTCGACTACCATGTCGGCGATCGCTGACCTCCTGTTCGGCTTCCCGCACGCCGCAGCCTACGACTTCCAGTTCGACAAGACCCTCCTGCGCGTCGGCGGTGTCATCGAGGGCGGCGGGGCAGCGTCGACCTACAGGCGCAAGCGGGGACGGACCGGCACATTGTTGGACGAGGCCGACCAGCCGCTCGACGAGGGCCCGCTTGCAACCCTGCTCGCGGGCCAGTCGCGCGACAGCTTCCACCGCGCCTTCAGCCTCGACCACGAGCGCCTTCGCGAAGGCGGCCAAGCGATCCTCGACGCGAAGGACGACGTCGGCCAAGCGATCTTCGCCGCGGGCTCGGGGCTGCTCAGCGTGACCCGCTTGGCGGAGGCGTTGGAGGAAGAAGCGCGGCAGATCTGGAGCGAACGCTCGAGCGGCACACGCACTTACTACGTGGCGCAGAAGGCGCATGACGAGGCCCGCGCCCGTGTGCGCGACAGCCAGGTGAAGTCGACGCACTGGGCGGACCTCAAGAAGGCGCTCGATGGCCACGACCGGGAGGCGGAGGCGTTGCGGGTGCAACGCGAGGCGATCCAGGTCGAACTGCAGACGACGGAGCGACGCCGGCGCGTCCTGGCCCCGATCGCGCAGCGCGCCCACGCCCTGGCTGAGCTCACCGAAATCGGAGCCGTGCCCGACCTGCCGGTCGACGCGGGCGAGCGGCTCGAGACGGCCGCGCGCCAGATCGCGGAGAGCGAAACGTCCCTGCGGCTGGCCCGCGAGCAGGTCGCGGAGACAACCGCACAGCTCGCGGACCTGACGTTCGATGCCACGCTTCTGGGGCGACGCGATCAAGTGATTGCGCTGCGCGCCGAGCAGGGGGCCGTCGATAAGGCCATCCGCGACACGCCCTCACTTAAGGCCCGGGCCGCAAGCGCGACCGAGCAGCTGGTCCAGCTCCTGCGTCAGGTCGGCTGGGACGCCGCCGCGGCCCGAGAGGTTCAGGTCCGGCTTCCGGGACGCCCGCAACTCGGCGAACTTCGAGACCTGCTCGAAGAGCATCGGGGGCTCGAAACCCAGCTTGAGGTGACGGCGGAAGAGGTGCGCGTCCAGTCAGAGGCGGGTGTGGACATGGCTCGGAAGCTCGCGGCCTTGCCGGCGGCCGCGGGCGGGGCGGGCTTGGCCGCGGTGGTCCATGGCGTCCGGGCCCAGGGCGACCTGGAGGGAGCGGTTCGCAGCGCGCAGCAGCGCCACGAGAAGGCCCGGCGCGCGCTCGACGCCGGGCTCGCGACGCTGGCGCCCTGGCGGGGTTCCGAGCTGGAGTTGGCGGACCTGCCGCTGGTTTCAGAGACCGAGGCCTATGCCCTGGGGCAGGGCCTTGGCGTCGCCGAGGAGGATCTCGACAAGGCCGAGGCTGGCATGGTCGACCTTGGCGATCGCCGCCGCCAGATCGCCTTGCGGCGCGAGCAGTTGGTTCGCGACCAACAGGGAATATCCCCCGAGATGCTCCGGGACGTCCGGGACGTCCGGGACGCCACGTGGCGCCAGCTCGCGGCCCATCTGGCCGGGCAGAGCGAGGGCGACGTCACCGAGGCTCGGCACCGGTTTTCCCAAGAACTTCGCGAAGCCGACGGCCTGGCGGACCGGCGCTTCGACGCCGCGGAGACCTGGGCGCGCCTCGTCTCTCTCGACCACGAGCTGGAGCAGCTCGACCTCGAGATCGAACTGGCAAGCGCGCGCCGCGACACGGCCCAGGCGGCATTGGCCGCTGCCCGGGTGGGCTGGGCGGCCGCCACGCGCAACATCGGGGGGGCCATCTCTCCCGAGGGCCTGAAGGGCTGGCGGACGAGCCGGCTGCGGGTCCTGGAGCTGGCGGAGACGGAACGCACCGAAGCCCTGGAAGCCGAGCGCGCCGCGCGGAGACTCGAGGAGGCCCGCGGACAGCTCGCCAAGGCCCTCCCGCCGGGGGCCATCGATACGGCGCCGGGCGTGACCCTCGCCGCCCTCATGCAAGCCGGCGAGAGCCTCGAGGTCGAGGCGCGGGAACGGACGGAGCAACGCCGCAGGCTGGAGCTGCTGCATGGCGCCGCTGACGACGCGCGTCAGCGCGCCGAGGCGAAGGCGGCCGATGCGAACCGTCGTCTGGGCGGGTGGAACGAGCGCTGGGCCAAGGCCGTGGCGGCCGTCGGACTCGAGGGCTCGCTGGCCGTCCTGCGTGGACGGCTCGACCTCATGGACGACATCCGCACCGCGACCGAGGCGATCCTGGGGTTCGAGGGGCGAGTGCACGATATCGCCCTGGACGTTGAGGCCTTTGCGGCGCGTGTGCGAGGCCTCGCCAGCGACTTCGAGATCACCGCTGCGGGCGCCGATCCGTCGGCGCTCCTGGGCGCGATCGAGCAGCGGCTAGCCACCATCGCCACCCTGACGGAACGCGCCGAGGGCCTGCGGAAGCAGCTGAGGGACGCCGAGGCCCGGGAGGCGGATGCGCAGGCGCAGGGCGACCTGGCCCGCGCCGCGCTGTCACCGCTGCTGGCGGCGGCCGGGACCATCGACCAGGAACAGCTGGCGGAAGCGATCCGCAGGTCCGAGACCGCGAAGGCGCTGAAAGCGCAGGCCAACGATCAGACGCGCGCGATCCTCGACGCCGGGGATGGCCTGGGCCTCGACGCGCTGCTGGCCGAGGCCGCCGGCGGCGACGCCGCGGAGTTGGCCGCGAAGAGCGAGGGCCTGCAGGCCCAGCTGCGGGCCGTGTCGGACGAGGCCACGACCTTGGCCAGCTTGCGCACAGAGGCCCTAGTGCGGTTCCGCCAGGCCGACGATCGCCCCGACGCCGCCATCGCAGCGGCCGACCAGGCCCAGGCCCGGGCCGAGATGGGAGCGCAGGCGGAGGCCTATGTGCGCAAGCGCGCTGAGGCGGCGCTGCTGCGCTGGACCGTCGAGCGCTACCGGGCGGAGAAGCAGGCACCCCTGCTAAAGCGCGCCTCGGCGATCTTCTCGGAGCTGACCCTCGGTCGATACCAGTCGCTCGGCGTGAGTGCCGAGGATGGCCGCCCGAGGCTGATCGGCATCCTGTCCGACGGCGCTACGGTAGTGCCCGTCGAGGTCATGAGCGAAGGAACGATCGACCAACTCTTCCTGTCGCTTCGCATCGCCGCCGTGGAGGAGAGCGTCGCCGGTGGCGTCAGGCTTCCCTTCCTCGCCGACGACCTCTTCACGACCTACGACGACGAGCGGTCCGCGGCCGGCTTCCGGGTGCTATCGAAGCTCGCCGAGCAGACCCAGGTGTTGTTCTTCACTCACCACGAGCATCTGGCCGAGCTGGCGCGCGATGTCCTGACGCCGACGCGTGTCTCGACCTGCCGGCTCGGCGAGTTGTCGATGGAGGCCGCCTGACTACCGCCCGCGGCCCGCCGCATCGACCAATAGCGCGCGGTGCCAGTCGGCATTGGGCATCATCTGTCGACGAGCTGGGATCGCTTGGCGGTCGACCTTCCTGACGACGCAGCCTTGATCTATGCGGCCGACTGAAGCCGTAGGGAAGGACCCTAGAGTCGTTCGATTATCGCTGCATTGCTGTCGATGTCGGCCGCCATTCGGAGAGCGGTCTCGGCTTGGCCTCCGAGTTGGAAACAAAGGCCCGCGTCGTCTACGGCCTTGATGAGAACTGCGCAGCCGCCGGCGGCTGCACTTCTGAGTTCGGAGGCGAGGACGCGAGCTGAGGGTGGGGAGAACGCGTAGATGGCCTCGCAGCTTCGGTCTACGAGCACGACTTCGCGAGTGACGGGATCGTGGGCAACACCGATGGTCATTTCGGCCTGGCCTCGGACAGTTCGGCGGCGGCCCGCAGGGTAACCTGCAAAGCTAAGAGCGCCGACTCAGCGCTTGGCGGGGCCAAGCGAAACAAGGTCGGGTAGCGGTAGCTCTGTCCGTGATGACCGTGTGAGAGCGCGTTTACGACGCCTTCGACAGTTGGCGCGGAGTCTCCCAGCGAAAGCCCCTTGTCGAGTGCAAGTCGAAGGCAGAATGACAGGTCGTGCCCGAGGGCCATCAGGTGTTCGTCGTCGCAGTGACCCCGGGCGATGACCCCTTTGAGACAGAGTTCGAAAGCGTGCGCGACGATGTGGAAGTAGGGGGCTGGGCTTTGCGCCGCGCCGCCGTTTTCGAAGAGAAGTGTTGCTGCACGCTCGTAGGCCGCAGCGAGGCCCAAATAGCGAGACGTTCGTGAGGATACTTCCGGCGCCATGTTCACGCGAACCTAGAGCTGGGCCCCGTGCTTGATCCGGATGATTTGTACCGCGTCAGCCGTGACGCGGTAGCGGATCAAATAGGGGCGGACGATAACTAGCTCTCGGACTTGGCCGCCAGCTGACCGCCCGCGCCGCGGCTCGGTTGCCAGGCTTTCCGCCGTTGCGACGAGCGTCGATGCGAGCCGAACGGCGGCCATTGGCGCGTGCTGGCTCACGTAAGCCCGGATCGCTTCCAAGTCTCGGCGCGAGCGGGGGGACCATTCGATGTGCAGGACAGGGGGCTTTGTCATGCCCACATCTTTCCGTCACGACCTGGCGGGCGGGAGACCGTTTGGATAGCTATTCAGCGGGTTCGCCGGGACCCGGGCGCTTACCCCAGGTTTCGAGCCAGGCCTTCATAGACGCGTGGTCGATGACCTTCCCCGCGTCCAGCTCGGCAATTCCTTCGGCGTCGGCCGCCTGATCAGCGGCCGAGTCATCCTCAAAGATTGGCTGCAGCTTGCCCATGACCAGACTCTAACGCACTCCGGCCGCCGAGGGTAGCCGGGGGACAAGAACCGCTCGACGTCGCTCAGCGTGCAGCTGCGCCAGACGCCTCGGCGTGAGGCCGAATGGACTCGCCTAATGTATGTTATGCGAAAATATGATACCTAGTACGATGAATTAATGTCGGATTGCGAAATAGCTGCGACTGACCTCGCTGCATGGGGTTCAGGCCAAAACCAGTTGCGACTATTCGATCCGACGTTCGGAAGCCGGCCAAGCCATCATCAGACGGCGATCCCGTACAGTTCCGCCACGTTGTCGTGGCAGATCCAGTTCCGCTCCTGCTCGCTCAGGTCCTTGGTGTGCTCTTCGAGCATGCTCTGCGACAAGGGCCAGGTCGAATCCGAGTGTGGGAAGTCGTTCGCCCACATCAATCGACGGACATTGCACATGTCCTTCATCCTGAAGGCCACCCAGTCGTCCTGGAAGGTTACGTAGATGTTTTCCCTGAAATACTCGCTCGGCAGGCGTGCGAGCGGTGGGGCCTTCATCCAATAGCGATGGCGTTTGTAGGCGTGGTCCATGCGATACATGTAGTGCGGAACCCAGCCGGCATCCGCCTCGACGCACACGACCCTGAGACCGGGGAAGCGGTCAAAGACCCCGCCGAATATGAACGTCCCCATCACGTCCTGGCAGCCGCGGATGATGGACAGGAAACTGTTGATCCGCGGGCCGCGCGTCTGGCCGCCGATGCTGTCCGACTTGCCGGTCAGGATATGGAACGACAACGGCATGTCGCATTCGACAGCGGCGGCCCAGACCTTGTCGTAGACACCGGAGTCGTAGTCCTCGACGGCGGGGTTGCCGGGCATCATCACGCCTCTGAAGCCCATCTCCTTTGCGCGAAGGATTTCCGCGACGCCGTCCTCCGGCGTGCGCATGGAAACCTGCGCCAGACCGTAGAGCCGGTCGGGAGCCTCACCGCAGTACTCCTGCAGCCATCGATTGTAGGCCTCGAAGCAGGCCTTCTTGAAATCGAAGTCGGGATGATTGCAGAGCATCATCCCGACGGTGGGATAGATAAACTCGGCGGCGACACCGTCCCGTTCCTGATCCGCCACGCGGAACTTGGCGTCCCAGCCGCTTCTCCACAGATCTTCGAAGGCCACGCCATGCGTCGTGATCTGCGACGGGTCCTTGCCCGCGGCGGCAACCAGGCCCATCGGAATCGGCGAGGCCAATCCTTCGATGACGAAGACATCGCCGATCTTGTCCACCCGCTCCATCCGCGGCGCGCGGTCGCGGAACTTCGGGTCGATGTAGTCCACGTAGCAGTGCGGAGGCTCGGTGATGTGCGAGTCCGCCGATATGGGCTTCTTGATCATCTTCCACCCCCCGTCGCTACAAAAGCGCGTCACGAATGGGACTACCCAGTCCGGCCACCTTGTAGCAGATATATGTTATTGCGAAGCAGCTATGTGCGAATTCGTGAAATGGCAGCCCGTGTGGCCTCTGGTGATCGGCAGGACGTGATGGCGAAGATCAAGGTGGCCGGCCAGGGCGGGGTTCGTGAAGTGACGCTGGCGCGGAGCGAGAAGCGCAATGCCCTGGACGCCGAGATGTTGGCGGCCCTGACCGAGGCGTTTTCCGGCACGCCGGACCCGGCCGAGCGGGTGACGGTGGTCCGCGCCGAGGGGCCGGTCTTTTGCTCGGGTCTGGATTTACGCGAGCGCGGCGGCGGGACGATCGGCTCGTCGGCCATCGAGACCATGCTGCATGCCATCGAGCTCTATCCCTTGCCGGTTGTGGCGGTGGTGCAGGGCGACGCTATCGCCGGCGGCAACGAACTGGCGCTGCACTGTGACTTCGTGGTGGCCAGCGAGACCGCGCGGTTCGGCATGTCGCTCGCCAAGATCGGGCTCGCGCCATCCTGGTTCCTGGCGAAGAAGCTGCTAGAGGTCGCCGGTCCCGTCGGCGCGCGCGAGATGCTGCTCCTGGGCGATCCGATTCCTGCGCGACGGATGGCGGAGATGGGCTTGATCCACCGCGCGGTGGCGCCGGCGGGGCTTGAAAGCGCTGCGCGCGCCGCGATCGATCGCCTGGCCGGCAACGCGCCACTTTCGCTGCGGGCGATGAAGGCGCTGATGGTGCGGGCCATGACCTACCGCGACGCCATCAGCCACACCGACATCGACGCCCTGGTGGCCGCGGCGTCGGCCAGCGCCGATGCGCGCGAAGGCATAGCCGCCATGCTCGAACGGCGCCCGCCGCGCTTCGAGGGTCGCTAGATGGCCGGGGTGCGGCTGGACAAGCCCTGGCAGGATCTCACTGCCGAGGCCGTCGGACGGCTGGCCGGCGAACTGGGTGTCTACCATCTGGGCGACACAGAGGGCCGCATGTTGCGGATCGGCTACGCGGGCGGGCGCACCTTGTTCGGTCTGCGGAGTGAACTGGCGGCCGCGCTGGCGAGGGGGGAAGCCGCGCGGTTCCGCACCGAAGTCACCGCGCAGTATCTCAGCCGCTATGAGGAGCTGCTGATGGTCCATGTCGCCGATCACGGGCGCCTTCCGCCCGGCAACGCCGCCGACGGGCGCCGTCGGCTCGGCCGGCTGAGCCCGGGTTGAAGGAGACCGCCATGGACTTCGACATGACCCACGAGCAGTCCCTGATCGTCGAGCAGGTGCGACGCTTCGTGCGCGAGGAGATCGTGCCCCTGGAGGCCAAGCTCGATCCCGACGCCTCGCGCCTCGAGCCGGAGGACCAGGCCCGTCTCGTGTCCATGACCCGGGCGATGGGGCTCTACGGCCTGGGCATCCCGCCCGAGTTCGGCGGTCCGGACATCGACATCGTCACCCAGACCCTGATCGCCATGGAGACCTCGCAGCATCGCGCCGGGCTCTATTCGCCCTGCTTCGGGGCGTTCGGCGGCGCGGGCCTCGCCCAGCTCTACGAGGCCAATGACGACCAGAAGGACCGCTATCTCTATCCGGTGCTGCGCGGCGAGAAGCGCGGGTTCTTCGGCCTCACCGAGCCGTCTGGCGGCTCGGACCCGGCGCGGGCGATCCGAACCAAGGCGGTCCGCGACGGCGACGACTGGGTGATCACGGGGTCGAAGATCTTCATCTCCGGCGCCGACGTAGCTGATTTTGGCATCGTCTTCGCCCGCACCGACGCCGACAAGGGCCGTGGCGGCGTCACCTGTTTCATCATCGACGCCGACACTCCGGGATTCCACGTTCGCCGGGTGGTCCATACGCTCAGATCCGGCCACTACGGCACCGAGCTGCAGTTCGAGGGCGCGCGTGTGCCGCATGCCAATGTGCTGGGCGAGGTGAACCGCGGCTTCGCCATCGCCAACGACCGGCTGACGCGCCAGCGAATCCCCTATGCGGCCGGTTGCATCGGCGTGGCCATCCGCGCCCAGGAGATGAGCATCGAATACGCCAAGCAACGCGAGACCTTTGGCGCGACCCTCTCCACACGCCAGGCGATCCAGTGGATGGTGGTGGACAACGACATCGACATCCGCACCGCGCGCTGGGCGACGCTGGCGGCCGCCTGCAAGGCGCAGCGGAGCGAGCCGTTCCGCGCCGAGGCGGCCATGGCCAAGCTGCTGGCCTCGGAAGGCGCCAGCCGCGTCGTCGACCGGGCGATCCAGATCCATGGCGGCTATGGCGTGACAAAGGATTTCCCGCTGGAGCGCTGGTACCGCGAGATGCGCATCCGCCGCATCGGCGAGGGGCCCAGCGAGGTGCAGCGCATCGTCATGGCGCGCGAGCTGTTCAACCAGGCGCTCTACTAGGCATGGCGGGCCGTCCTCCTCCCCTGGCGGGTGTCACGGTCATCGACCTGGGACAAGTCTATCAGGGCCCCTATGCGGGCCTGTTGCTGGCCAAGGCCGGCGCCAATGTCATCAAGGTGGAGCCGCCGCGCGGCGAGCCGTTGCGCGCCCGCGAGGCGCTGGGCGGCGGCGCGTCGCTGCCGTTGGCGATGCTCAACTCCAACAAGCGCGGCATCACCCTTAATCTGAAGGACCCCCGCGGGGTCGAGCTGATGCGGGGTTTGGCGCGCAAGACCGATGTACTGCTGGAGAACTTCGCGCCCGGGGTGATGGACAAGCTGGGCGTCGGGCCCGCGGTGCTGATGGCCGACAACCCCCGCCTGATCTACGCTCGGCCACCGGCTACGGCCTGTCCGGCCCCGAGCGCGACAATCTCGCCATGGACATCACCATTCAGGCCGCGTCCGGCGCCATCGCGGTCACCGGTTTCGCCGACGGGCCGCCCGTCAAAGCGGGGCCGGCGATCGCCGACTTCCTTTCCGGAACCCACCTCTACGGCGCCATCCTCACCGCGCTATATGACCGGGAGCGGACGGGCCTAGGTCGGCTGGTGGAGGTGGCGATGATCGAGGCCATGTTCCCGACCCTGGCCTCAAGCCTGGGCATGCTGCACAGCAACCGGGACAATCCCCTCGGCCGGACAGGGAACCGCCACAGCGGCCTCGCCGTCTCGCCCTACAACGTCTATGCCTGTCAGGACGGCTGGTTCGCCATCATCTGCAACAGTGGCGAGCACTGGGCCAATCTCTGCGCGGCCATGGGCCGGCCTGAACTCACGGCCGATCCGCGTTTTGCCCGCAACAGCGACCGGGTGCAGAACATGGCCGCCACTGACGCGGCGGTCGAGGCCTGGGCCGGCGGCTTGACCCGGCGGGAGATCTTCGAGGCGACGGGCGCTCACCGCGTTCCCTCCGCGCCGGTCCGCGAGCTGACCGAGGTGCTGGACAACGCCCACATGCGCGGCCGCGGCATGATCGAGCAGATCGACCATCCGAGTCTGGGCCATATCGCCGTCCCCGGCAGCCCCATGCGCTACCACGGCACCCTCCAGGCGCCGGCCACGCCCAGCGCCGCCCTCGGCCAGGACAACGTCCAGGTCTATGGGGAACTCCTCGGGCTGGGGGCCGAGGAGGTGGAGGTGCTCCAGCGCGAGGGCGTGATCTAGATCTTCTCTTGAGCGGACGACCGTCGAGGGAAAAGCTTCGATGTTACCCTTCGGCGGGCCGAACCCGCCAGGTCCGGAGAAGGTGCTCCCAGGTCAACGACGCCTTGTCCCGGGGTCGGACGCTCGAGGCTGCGATATGGGTTCTACCAATCTACGGCAACCTGCTCCGACGCCGTTTCGGGCGGTGCGCTCTAGGCGCACAGTCCCGGATTTGGGCGTTGTAGGATTATCGCCATGACCGTTCGGCGCGGATCGAACCGTTGAACGCCGCCCGGCAATGACCGTGGGTCCCTAACGCGCACTCACCCTGAGATGCTGCAGGCCGCGGAAGAACGGCAGCGTGCGCCACGCCGGGGCCTCTTCGGGATCGCTGAGGCGAAGGTCCGGGAACCGATTGAACAGGCGCAGGATGGCGACCTGCGCCTCCATGCGGGCCAGCGGCGCGCCGATGCAGATGTGGGCGCCGCCGCCGAAGGCGAGGTGGGGATGGTGCTTTCGGCTCACGTCGAAGCGGTGCGGATCCAAGAACATCTCCGGATCACGGTTGGCCCCGCGCAATGACACGAGCATCGATTGGCTGGCTTTGATCGGACAGCCGCCGACTTCGATGTCCCTCGAGGCGATCCGGCTGGTTATGTCGACAGGGGGGTCGTACCGAAGCGCCTCCTCAACGACCGCATTGATGATCCCGGGATCGGCCCGAAGCTTGGCCAACTCTTCCGGGTGGGTCAGCAGCAGGCGTACTGCGTTGCCGATCAGATCCGTTGTCGTGAGGTTGCCGCCCACCAGCAGCGCCGAAAGGTTTATGCGAAGTTCGGCGTCGCTGACCGGCAGACCTTCGGCCTGAAGCCGGGTCATGTCGCTGAACAGGTCATCCTGCGGGTGCTTCCGACGCTGGGCGAGCATCTCGGTGAAGTAGTCGGTGAGCGCCGGTCGGGCCCGTTCCAGATGCTCGGTCTGAGCGGCCGTCCGGAAGGGATTGAGGCCCTGAATGACCCCCTCTGACCAGTCCCGAAACTCGCTCAGTCGTTCATGATCCACGCCGAGAATCGCGGCGATAACATCGATCGGGATCGGCACGCAGAATTCCGGCATCAGGTCGAAAGTCGGCTCATGAGCCAGGCGGTCCAGGGCGACATCGACGATGCGCTCCACGTTCGGCCGCCCCTTCGCCACCCGGGCATAGAGCGCGCGAGCCAAGGGCTGGCGGATGCGGGCATGGTCGGGGTTGTCGAGACTGAGGATGCTGGTGGTCTCGCCGCGCGTCTCGCCAGGGACCGCGTTCTCCAGCATCCGGCGCTGGAAGACGGCCGCCTCTTCGGCGCGAAGCGGGTCTCGCCACATTTCAAGGTCTGAGACGGTCGCACGGACATCGGCGTAACGCGTCAGAAAGTAGGTCCCCGCCGTCTCCTCGCGGTAGACCGGGCATTCCGATCTCAGGTTGTCGAGCACCTGATGTGGATCGTCCCGAAACTTCGCGTCCATCGGCGTGAGTTCGAAGATGTTGGGCAGCCGGTCAGCGGTCATGTGTCTGCGTCTCCAGGGCGAGGTGTTCGAGGAAGTCCGGAACCGCGCGCGGGCCGCCCAAAGCGGTCGGCGACGAGGTCAAGGCCATCGGCTGTCATGAACGCGACCCTGCGTGGCTCGGTCACCGATATCTCCCACCCTAACGACGCAGTCACGGCGCCGGCCCCACCACACCAGCCGGCCGAACGGGCAGAAGGCCCAACGATCGACTCCCGTTGCGGCGCCAGCCACCTTAGCAGGTTTATGGCGAGAACTAATACATATGTGTTGTATATTTCGATGAGCGACGCCCTGAAGATCGAGCGAAACGGCCAAACGATGGAGCCTTCAGGAGAGGCTGAGGACCCGTTGGGAAATGCGCCGGCTCGAGTGGTTCTCCCTCGGCCTGCGTCTCAATTCTCTGACCCCCACCTTCGGCCGCCAGGGCATGCTCAATGACGGCGCGGAATCATCACAGGCATCGAGGCGTATCCGCGGATCAGCACAGACGGCACACGGCGGGGCTCCTCGACGACCCGGATTTCCGGGAACCGCGGCAGGATTTCCTCCCAAAGAATCCGAAGCTGCAACTCGGCCAGGCGATTGCCCACGCAGCGATGGATGCCGAAGCCGAACGACAGGTGATTACGAGGCCGCTCCCGGTCGATGATGTAGGCCTCAGGATTGTCGATCGCCTCTTCATCGCGGTTGCCGGAGGCGTACCAGATCAGCACCTTGTCGCCCTTCCTGATGAGCTTTCCGCCCAGTTCGAAATCCCGCGTGGCGGTGCGCCGCATGTTGGAGAGTGGCGTTTGCCAGCGGATCGTCTCGGAGACCATGGAGGGGATCAGGTCCGGGTTCGCCTGCAGCTTGCGGAGCTGGTCGGGGTTCTGGTTCATCGCCAGGATCGACCCCGTCATGGTGTTGCGTGTGGTGTCATTGCCGCCGACGATCAGCAGCAGCAGGTTCCCGAGGTACTCCATCCGGTCCATGTTGCGGGTGGCTTCGCCGTGGGCGAGCATGGAGATCAGATCGCCCTTTGGCGGGGCGTTCACGCGCTCGTTCCAGAGCCGCGTGAAATAGTCGACGCAGGCGAACAGTTCCATCCTTCGTTCGGTCTCGGGATCGTCCGTGACAAGTAGCCCGGACTCAGGACCCGAAGTGGCGATGTCCGACCAGCGGGTCAGCTTGCGCCGGTCGTCCCACGGGAAATCGAACAGTGTGGCCAGCATCTGGGTCGTCAATTCAATGGAGACCTTGTCCACCCAATCGAACGGCTCGCCGATCGGCAGGCTATCCAGCGTGTTCTGGATGCGGCTGCGGATCAACGGCTCCATCAGGTGGAGGTTTGCCGGCGATACGATCGGGCTGACGGTCTTGCGCTGGATGTCATGCTTAGGCGGATCCATGGCGATGAACATCGGAAGCGTGAAGTCTTCCTTGGGGTCGAAGATGGTGATCGAAGGCTCGGACGAGAACACCTCGTGGTTGATGTCGACCGCCATGATGTCGGCGTATCGGGTGATCGACCAGAACGCGCCGTCCGGATGGTGATGGGCCGGATGGAGATGAACCGGATCCTCCTTGCGCAGACGCTCCAGGTACGGCCAAACCGTATCGGTTCGCCACAGCTCGGTGTCGGCGAGATTGATGTCGTCCAGCGGCATGGCGTAGGCCTTTGCGCGGGCTTCGGCCTTGAGGTCGATCGAACCGTCGCTCATCGAAGTCTCCTTGGCTTAGTCATCCGTGATTTAGGCCGGCGCCAGCGTTCCCGCGCAGCTGAGGGCGAACCCCGCATAGCCGCTTGCGGCGCTGGCCTGGCACATCTGTAAATATAGCGGCACGCCGCCAGGATAGTTAAGTAATTCCCGTGGTTTACCAGGTATGTTGGCGCCCATGTACCAGGAATCCGCGAGCGGAAAGAGCGTCATGGCGCCGATCGCCTCCACGTGGTCCTTCCAGGTCTTTTCGGCGGCGGTGGTCGCCTCGAACCGGCTGACGCCCGCGTCGCGCATGTGCCTCAGGCAGTCGACCACCCAGTCGCCCTGCAGCTCCGCGCAGGTTGGGCCGTTGCAGAACCCCGAGGGGCTCTGCGGCCCGTAGAGGAACAGCAGGTTGGGGAAGCCGGCGCTGGCCATACCCAGGTGGGTGCTCACGCCTTGCGCCCACTTCTCCTTGAGCGTGAGACCCTCCACGCC
>NZ_CADEGK010000023.1 GCF_902826855.1 uncultured Phenylobacterium sp.
TACTACAACGACTTCATGCGGCCTCAGGACATCGAGTCGGTGATGATGATCCGCCTAGCCGCCCATGGGCTGGACGTCAGTTCGCTCACGGTGAACCGGCCGCGGTCCGGCGAGCCATTCGGACCGCGCGAGGTGACTCGCGCCAAGCGGTATCATGGAGACCTTCGCCGGGCCTTCCGACTGACCGAGGCGCTCACGGGCAGCGGCGTCGCCGACGACACCCTCGAGAACAGCCAGGCTCCCGCCGGGGACGCCGTGTTCCTGCTGGACGACGACGGGACCCTGCGCCGCATGAACGCCGCCGCCGAACGGCTGCTGACGCGGCGGGACGAGCTTAGCGCCGCCGGCGGGCGGCTGGCAGCGCCCAACGATCCATCGGGTCGACTAGAGGCGCTCATCGCGGCGGCCGGCGACCGGTCTTCAGCGGATCGCGCCGCCGGCTCGATGAGCCTGCGCGCCAGCGAGGCGCGGCCGCCGTTGTCGATCACCGTGGCGCCGGCCCGGTCCGACCGGCTCGCGGTGTTTCGCCACAGGCCGGCGGTGATCGTCTGCGTCGCGGAATCGGGCTCCGACGACGGCGTGCGCCTGACCGCGCGTGAGCGCGATGCGCTGTCCTGGGTGGCCGAAGGCAAGTCGGACTGGGAGATCGCGGTGATCCTCGGCCTGTCGGAGACGACGGTGCGCTTCCACGTCGACAACGCGCGCCGAAAACTGGGAGCCGTGAACCGCGCCCAGGCGGTCGCCCGGCTGTTGTCGGGGCGCCGCGACTGACGACCAACCGGCCCTGCGCAACAGTGTCGCATCGCGCCGGCGGTAAGCATTTGGCATTCCAGGGCTCGATAGGTTCGGCGACATCGCGACGCCAGCCGGGGAGTTTCTCATGTCCTTCACGTTCACCCAGAAAGACCTCACCGAGTGGGGCTCTGCGCTGCTCGTGTTCGTCTCCGGCGCCACCACCGGCCACTACGCCGCCACCGGCATGAACGCCATCCAGTGGATGGGCGCCGCTGCGGCCGTGCTCGGCTCGGTCGCCGTCGCCGTCGCCGTCCGCGTCTGGCCGGCCAAGACCGGCGCGACGGTGAAGGCCGAGGACTAGGCTCCTCCCGCCGGCCGGAAGTTGGTTCGAGGCGGGACCGGTGCGCCCAGACAGGCCTGCACGGGCGGGGTGACACGGAACCGCCGCACCCGCCCGGACGCACCGGATGAGAGCGGACCCCGCCTCGAGATACCGCTCATGAGGTGAAGGCGCCGAAACCGGCGGCCACGGGTCAGGCCGCAGGCTTTTTCTCTTCTGAGGGGCGCGCGCTTGCCAGGGCCGGAGCCGCTCCGCACAATCGCGGCCATGTTGAAGCGTGCGCCGAACGACGAGGTCCGCGTGCTGCTCGCCGCCTGGCGGGCCGGAGACCGAGGCGCACGTGACCGCCTGTTCGCGATGCTCTACGCCGAGCTCGGCTTGACCGCCTCGGCGATGCTGCGGGGCGAGCGGGACGTCTCGCTCTCCATCGGCGACCTTGTCCACGAGACCATCATCAAGCTGATCGCCTTGGACCAAATCGACTGGCAGGACCGGGCGCACTTCATGGCGCTGACTTCGGTGATGATGCGCCGCGCCCTGATCGAGCATGTGCGCGCCAAGCGCACGGCCAAACGCCAGCACGTAAAGGTGGAGCTGCACACCAACTTGCCCGATGTCGGCAACGCCGACCTGGACGAGATCAACGAGGCGCTGAACCGGCTGGGTCGGATCGACCCCGAGCGGGCCGAGATCGTCGAGATGCGCTACTTCGGCGGCATGGAGGTCGCCGACATAGCGGTGGTGTTGAAGCTGTCGGAATCAACCGTGAAGCGGCGGTGGCAGGCCGCGCGGCTGTGGCTCTACGAAGCGCTCCAGCCGCAGGATGGCTGAGCGGCGACCACCCCGCTCGGTCGAGGCCCTGGCCTTGGATCTGGTCGAGCGCGCCATGGACCAGCCGTCCGACGCGCGGGCCGCCTGGATTGGCCGGCAACAGGCGCCGGCGGCGGTGCGCGATCGCGCCCTGGCGCTGCTCGCGGGCAGCGCGGGCGCTGCGGCCCTGCTCCCAACGGGCGGCGCGCCGGGGGCCGCCGGGGAAGCGCCGCTGCCCGAGCAGATCGGGGCCTACCGGGTCACCGGCCTGATCGGCCAGGGCGGCATGGGGGCCGTCTATCGCGGCGAACGGACGGCGGACTTCGACCACACCGTGGCGATCAAGGTGATCCGGCCAGGCGCGCTCTCCAGCGCCCTGATCGAGCGCTTCCGGCGGGAGCGGCAGACCCTGGCGCGGCTGGCGCACCCGCATATCGCGCGGCTGTTCGACGGCGGCGAGACCACGGCGGGCGAGCCCTACATCGTCATGGAGTATGTCGAGGGTCGCCCGCTGGACGCCTGGCTCGACGAGGCGGCCCCGGGACTCGCCGCGCGGCTGGACCTTTTCCACGCCACGGCTTCTGCGGCGGCGTTCGCCCACCAGAACCTGATCGTCCACGGTGACCTGACGCCCGGAAATATCCTGGTCGACGCGGCCGGACAGCCCAAGCTGATCGACTTCGGGATCTCCTCGCCCGCCGCCGCAGAGAGCGCCGCCGCGCCACGGGCGCCCACGGGCAAGGCGGGCATCCACACCCCCGGCTTCGCCGCGCCGGAGCGCATTGCCGGCGCACCCTCGACGACCTTGTCGGACATCTACTCGCTGGGCCAGGTCCTGGCCTGGCTGACCAAGGGCGACCCTCAGGCCGACCCCGAGCTTGCCGCGATCATCGCCAGGGCCACGGCGGAAGACCCGGCGGACCGCTACTCGACCGTCGAGGCGCTGCGCGACGATGTGGCGGCGCATCGCGGAGGCCATCCGGTCGCCGCCATGGACGGCGGGCGGGGCTATGTGTTCGGCAAGTTCGTGCGCCGCCATCGCCTCGGGGTCGGCGCCGCCGCCACTGCGAGTGCGCTGCTGGTCGCCGCCCTGGGCGCGACGCTGGTGGCCAATTCGCGCGCCGAGGCCGCGCGCGCCGAGGCCGAATCCCGGTTCCAGCAGACCCGGCAGATCGCCACCACAATGCTGTTCGACGTCTACAACGAGGTCAGCAAGGTCCAGGGATCGACCAGGGCCCGCGAAGTGCTGGCGCGGACGGGCCTTGCCTATCTTGACGCCTTGACCGCCGATCCGGACGCGCCGCGCGACGTGCGTGTGGAAGCCGGCCGCGGCTACGTCCGATTGGCGCAGGTCACCGGCAGCGGCCAGCAGAGCCAGCTCGGCCGCGCGGCCGACGCCAACACCCTGCTGAAGAAGGCGGAGACGGTTCTCCGCGAGGCCTACGCCGAGGCGCCGGATGACCCCAAAGTCCGCCTCGGCCTCGCCGATGCGCTGATCGAGCAGTCCGGCGTGAACCTCTACAACAACAGTGAGATCGCGCTGGCCCGCAGGCAGGCCGTCGAGGCGCAGGGTCTCCTGGAGCCGTTCGCGGCGCGGGATGCGACTGCGGCGCGGCTCTATGCGGTCGCGGTGCAGGCCGAGGGCGATTCCCACGGCTGGGACGGCGCCTACGCCAAGAGCCTCGAGCCCTTCCACCGCGCCGAGGCCTTCATCGCCGCCCTGCCCCCGGCCTTGCGTGACAATACCGGGGTGATGAAGGCGCAGTCGGCGATCCTGCGGCTGCGGGCGGAGGCGCACCATGAGCTCGGCGATGACACCACGGCCCTGCCCGCCATGGACCGCGCGGTGGCGCTCAACGAAGAGCTGGTGAGGCGTGAGGCCGGGTCACCGGAGGCGAATCGCAAGCTGGCGATCTCGCTGTGGTATCGCGCCGTCCTCCTCAGCGCGCTGGGACGCGACGTCGAAGCCTACGCCTCCGTCGACCGTGGGGTGGCGATCACCCGGCGGATGCGCGCCAAGGACCCGGCCGACAGCGGGGTGCTAGGCCTGTTCGCCATCGTCGGCGAGGTGCGGGCCATGGTTCTGGCCGACCTGCGGCGGTTCGCGGAGAGCTACGCCATGGCCGACGAGGTCCTGGCCGCCCACCGGCAGATCGTGGCGTCGTCGGATAACGCCGCCGGCCCGCGCCGCAGCATGGCGGCAACCCTCAAGAGCATCGGCGGCGTCTACTACAACGGCGGCCGATACGCGCAGGCCTGCGTGACCTGGGCCCAGGCGCGCGGGGTCTACCGCGACCTCGATCGTGCGGGAAAGTTGACCGGCCACGACCGGACCAACACGCTCAGGGGCATCGACGACTGGATGGCCGCCGCCTGCGACCCGCCCCGAAAGGGGATCGCAGGCGAGGTCTGACTATTCCGCCGGCGCCACCGGCACCAGGATCTCGCCGCCGGTGTCGCGGAACTTCTGGCTCATCTGCGCCATGCCCGCCTCGATGTCGTTCTGGCCCATGTCGTTCTGGCCGCGGGCGGCGTCGCGGATGTCCTGGCTGATCTTCATCGAGCAGAACTTCGGGCCGCACATGG
Organism: uncultured Phenylobacterium sp.; assembly: GCF_902826855.1. Taxonomy (GTDB): domain Bacteria; phylum Pseudomonadota; class Alphaproteobacteria; order Caulobacterales; family Caulobacteraceae; genus Phenylobacterium. Next base: position 4,472 of record NZ_CADEGK010000023.1, read on the forward strand.
AGCAGAAGTGGGCGGTCTTGAACGCCTCCTTCGGCAGGCTCTCGTCGTGGTATTCGCGCGCGGTCTCCGGGTCGATGCCCAGGTTGAACTGGTCCTCCCAGCGGAATTCGAACCGGGCGCGACTGATGGCGTCGTCCCAGGCGCGCGCGGTGGGGTGGCCCTTGGCGAGGTCCGCCGCATGGGCCGCCAGCTTGTAGGTCATCACGCCGACCTTCACGTCCTCGCGGTTCGGCAGACCTAGGTGCTCCTTGGGCGTGACGTAGCAGAGCATCGCCGTGCCGAACCAGCCGATCATGGCCGCGCCGATCGCCGAGGTGATGTGGTCGTAGCCGGGGGCGACGTCGGTGGTGAGCGGACCCAGCGTGTAGAACGGCGCTTCGGCGCACCACTCGAGCTGCTTCTCCATGTTCTCGCGGATGAGATGCATGGGGACGTGGCCCGGGCCTTCGTTCATCACCTGGACGTCGTACTCCCAGGCGATCTTCGTCAGCTCGCCCTGGGTCTTCAGCTCGGCGAACTGCGCCTCGTCGTTGGCGTCGGCGATCGAGCCGGGGCGCAGGCCGTCGCCGAGCGAGAAGCTGACGTCGTAGGCGCGCATGATCTCGCAGATCTCGCGGAAGCGCGTGTAGAGGAAGCTCTCCTGGTGGTGCGCCAGGCACCACTTGGCCATGATCGAGCCGCCGCGCGAGACGATGCCGGTCATCCGGCCTGCCGTCATCGGGATGTAGCGCAGCAGCACGCCGGCGTGCACCGTGAAGTAGTCCACGCCCTGCTCGGCCTGCTCGATGAGGGTGTCGCGGTAGACCTCCCAGGTCAGCTCCTCGGGACGTCCGCCCACCTTCTCGAGCGCCTGGTAGATCGGCACGGTGCCGATCGGCACCGGCGAGTTGCGCATGATCCACTCGCGCGTCTCGTGGATGTTCTTGCCGGTCGACAGGTCCATCACCGTGTCGGCGCCCCACAGCGTGGCCCAGCGCAGCTTCTCGACTTCTTCCTCGATCGACGACGACACCGCCGAGTTGCCGATGTTGGCGTTGATCTTCACCAGGAAGTTGCGGCCGATGATCATCGGCTCGAGCTCGGTGTGGTTGATGTTGGCCGGGATGATGGCGCGGCCGCGGGCGATCTCGTCGCGCACGAACTCGGGGGTGCAGAAGTCGGGGATCGAGGCGCCGAAGTCTTCGCCGTCGCGGATGAAGGGGTCGTTGGCCTGGCGGCGCAGGTTCTCGCGGATCGCCACGTATTCCATTTCCGGCGTGATGATTCCGCGGCGGGCGTATTCGAGCTGGGTCACGTTGGCGCCGGGCTTGGCGCGGTAGACGCGGCGGGGCGCGGTGAACTGCGGCGCCAGGTGGGCGCCCTTGGCGAAGCCGTTGTCCTCGGGCTTCACCTCTCGCGGGTTGGCCACGAGATCGACGTCGCCGCGGGAGACGACCCAGGGCTCGCGGGTCTTGGACAGGCCCCGCTCGATGTCGATGTCCGGGTTAGGGTCGGTGTAGGGGCCCGACGGGTCGTAGAGCGTCAGCGCCGGTTCGTTGGCCGAGGGGTGCACGGCCACCTCGCGGAATGGCACCCGGATGTCGGGCCAGATCACGCCGGGCTGGTAGACCTTCTTCGACCCCGGGCGTTCGCCGGTGGGGATGCTTCCGGGCTGCAGCTGACCGATCGGCTTGTTCATCGTGGGCTCCGTCTCGCAAAACGGATCACGGGCGAGGATCGGGTGAGTAAGCGCCCTTCCCTTCGCCGGCATGACCCGGATCAGGTTCGACGGGTCGTGGGCTCACCCACCTCTCAGCCGCTCAAGCGCGGCCCCCCGAGGAGGCTTGGAGATTAGGCCCGAAGGCCAGGCCGGGAAAGCGGATTTCGGCAAATGTGAAGACGCTGAACCCGCGCTCACGTATTCTGCATTAACGAGGGGACGTTTAGGAGCTGAACGCCATGAGACTGGCCATCATCACCCTCGCCGCCACGACCCTCGCGATCGTCGGCGGCGCCGCGGCCATCGCCGCCAAGGAGCCGAAGCCGTCGCCACTGGGCCCGCCGCCACCGGCAGGGACGGGGTTGCCCAGCGGCCAGTGCATCCGCAGCGACGATATCCGCAACCACACCATCGCCGATCGCAGCACGATGCTGCTCGCCGTGGAGCGCAACAAGACCTACCGGGTCACGGTGGACAGCGCATGCCTCGGGGGCGCGACCAGCTCGGACCCGATCATAACCCGCCAGCCGCCAGGCAGCCGCATCATCTGCAAGCCTATCGACCTGGACCTGGCGGTCTCCAAGGGCGGCTTCCCCAGCCAGTGCATCGTGCGTTCCATCGTGCTGATGACCCCGGCGGAGGTCGCGGCCCTGCCGCGGAAGCTGAAGCCTTGAGGATCGCGCTCGCCGCGGCCCCGACCGCGGCGAGCGTCGCGACGACCCCCGGACGGTGAAGGTGGCGCGGCCGGACGCCGGCTCTCCAGCGGTTGCGGCGCCAGCCCGCGCGGGCTAGGCCGGGCCATGCATTTCGCCCGCTTCGGTCCGGTCCGCTTCGCCCACCTGCCCACGCCGTTCGAGCCGCTGCCGGGCCTGACCGAGCATCTGGCCCGACCGGGTGGCGGCGGACCGGCTTTGTGGATCAAACGCGACGACTGCACCGGCCTGGCGGGCGGCGGCAACAAGACCCGCAAACTCGAGTACCTGGTCGGCGATGCGCTGGCCAACGACTGCGACACCCTGGTCACGCAAGGGGCGATCCAGTCGAACCACGTGCGCCAGACAGCGGCGGCGGCGGCGCGGTTCGGGATGGGCTGCGAGGTCATACTGGAAGCGCGGACCGGATCGCAGGCGGTGGACTACAACCGCTCCGGCAACGTGCTGCTGGACGAGCTGCTGGGGGCGAAGCTGCGCACCGTGCCGGGCGGGACGGACATGACCCTCAAGCTGGCGGAGGTCGCCGCCGAGGTCGCCGACGCCGGCGGGCGCCCCTATGTGATCCCTGGCGGCGGCTCCAACGCCATCGGGGCGCTGGGCTACGCCGAATGCGCGCTGGAGCTGGTGGCTCAGGCCAATGCCGCCGGGGTGGAGATCGACCGCATCGTCACCGCCACGGGCAGCGCGGGCACGCAGGCGGGGCTGGTTGCCGGCCTTGCGATCATGGGCGCCGACATTCCGGTGCTGGGCATCGGGGTGCGCGCGCCGCAGGAGGCGCAAGAGGCCAGCGTCTTCCGCCTGGCGCAGGAGACCGCGACCCTGCTGGGCCACCGCGATCGGGTGACACGCGAGATGGTGGTCGCCGACTGCGATTATGTGGGGGCCGGCTATGGCCTGATCGACGACGGCGTCGTCGAGGCGCTGAAGCTGGCGGCGCGCACCGACGGCATCCTGCTGGACCCGGTCTATTCCGGAAAGGCGATGAAGGGGCTGATCGCGCTTTCGAACGCCGGCGCCTTCGACGGTGAGACCGTGGTCTTCCTGCACACGGGCGGGGCGCAGGGATTGTTCGGCTACCAGTCCGAGCTGGAAGGAAAACTCTGATGTCGAACACCTCGCTCACCCTGGGCGTCATCGGTGGCATGGGCCCGGCCGCGACCGTGGAGTTCCTGGGGCGCGTGCAGGCCTACACGCCGGCCCAGCAGGACCAGGACCACATCCGCATCATCGCCGACATCAACCCCAAGGCGCCGGACCGCAACGTTCCCGGCTCCAACGCCGGGGCCGTGCTGGCGGAGATGGCGGGGGCTCTGGCGGGCGCGGGGGCCCAGGTATTGGCCATGCCCTGCAACACCGCCCACGCCCATGCGGACCTCATCCAACGCGCCAGCGGCCTGCCCCTGGTGGACATGATCGACCTCGGCGCCCAGGCGGCGCAGCGCAATGGGGCCATGCGCGCGGGTGTGCTGGGGACCAAGGGGGCGCTGAAGCTCTACCGCGAGTATCTGGCCGCCAGGGCCATGGGAATGGTGGCGCTGCCGCCCGAGCGGCAGGAGGCGTTCATGGTGACCCTCTACCGGATCAAGGCCGGCGACCTGGGGAGCGATGTGAAGCGCGAGATGGCGGCCCACGCCGAGGCGCTGCGCGCCGCCGGCGCCGAGGTGCTGATCGCCGGCTGCACCGAACTGCCGCTGGTGCTGCAGCCGCATGACGTGCGGCTGGACCTGGTCGACCCGGGCGACCTGCTGGCGCGTCGCGCGGTGGGCGTGTGCCTGGGGTGGGAACCGCTGCCCCACATGCCGGGCTGAGCTCCCTCTAGAGCTGGGCGCTCCGGAACGTGTCACACTGGGCGGGGTCGCCGGTCTCCGCGCCCTTCCGGAACCAGCGGACCCGCTGCGCGGAGGTGCCGTGCGTGAAGGCGTCGGGCATGACGCGGCCCTGGGACTTCCTCTGCAGGGTGTCGTCGCCGACGGCGGAGGCGGCGTTGAGGCCGTCTTCTATGTCGTTCGGGTCCAGGGAGACCTGGCCGTTCGAAACCGCGGCCGCGCGCGCCGCCCAGACGCCGGCGTAGCAGTCGGCCTGCAGCTCCAGGCGCACCGCCCCGCTCTCGGCCCCCTGCATGCCCATCCGTCGGGCCTGGTCGCTGGCCCCGGTCAGGGTCTGGACGTGATGGCCGATCTCGTGGGCGATGACGTAGGCCCGCGCCGCCTCGCCGCCGGCGCCCAGCTTGGTCTCCAGATCATCCCAGAAGGTGAGGTCCAGGTAGACCTTGCGGTCGCTCGGACAATAGAACGGGCCCATCGCCGACTGCCCCGTGCCGCAGCCGGTGCCCGTCGCGCGGTCGTAGAGCACCACGCCTGGGGGCGTGTAGCTCTCGCCGGAGGCGCGGAAGACCTCGGTCCAGACATCATTGACGTTGGTGGCGACCACATCGACGAAGCGGCCGGCCTCGTCGGCCGGCGTGCCGCGCACGCCTTCCTGCGTCGCCACAGGGCCGCTGCCCACCGCGCTCAGGGTCGCCGAGGGGTCAGCCCCGAACACGAAATAGCCGATCAGCGCCAGGATCACGCCGCCGACTCCGAGCCCGCCCGTGCCCACGGCGCCCATGCCGCGCCGGTCTTCGATCCCGCCGCCGCCGCGGCCGCCTTGCCATCGCATGAGTGTCTAGCGCCTCGGTTGTGACGCGTCGCGGACCCGCCGATTGGAGTCGGCGAGCGCGGCGTCGGGGATGGAGGGAAGGTTCCTCGGGACCGCTGCGGAGGTCGACGATGGGGTGGTCACGTCCGTGTAAGGCAGCTCGGGGACGCGCACGCCCTCGCGCTGGATGCGCAGGTCGGTGATTGCTTGCTCGGTCCGGAGGCGCGATTCCAGGGCGCCCAGTTCATTGGACAGCGCCACGGCGCGCCGGGCGGCCGCCTCCTGCTGGGCGCGCAGGTTCTCGACGTCGGCGAGGGTCGACTGCGCGGCGGCAGGCGCCGCGGCGGCGAGAAGGAAGGCGACGGCGACTGTGCGCATGCTGGCCATATAAGCGCGCAACGGCTGGAGGCTAGCGCTGTTCCACGGTGAAGCGGGAGAGCTCCTTCAGGGGCATTTCCCAGCCGGGCTTGAGCTCGAGCGCCTTCTGGTAGTCGAGGTAGGCGGCCTTCATGTCGTCCAGGCCCTCGAAGGCGAGCGCGCGGTTGAAGTAGGCCTTCTCCGGCTCGTCGACACCCAGTTCGATCGCCTTGTTGATGTCGGCCAGACCCTCGGCGAAGCGCTTCTGACCGACCGATGCGGCGCCGCGGTTCACATAGGCCTCCCCGAACGCTGGATTCTCCTCGATGGCGCGGTTGAAGTCGGTTTGGGCCGAAGCGTACTCGCGACGCCGCAGCTTCAGGATGCCGCGGTTGACGTAGGTCCCGGCCCGGTCGCGCGGGTTCATCAGCTCCGACTCCAGCGCCTCGGTGCAGATGTTCTCGAAGTAGGGTCCCTTCTGGCCATTGAAGGCGGCCAGCGAGCATTCCTTGGCCTTGCCGCCGCCGATCACCGTGACGGCGGCGCCGGCTGTGGATGCCCAGGCCAACGCCGCCACGGCGGTGGCCGCGGCGAGACCGAACATGCGGGCGGTTGGCGACATCACAGGGCTCCGGTTGGCGCCGCCGACGTTCCGCTCGTCCCGGACCCGTGTCAATTCCAGCGGCTTGTGGCGGCGACCCGCGGCGCCCTGGGCGGGCGCGACCCTACTTCGGGGTCAGCTTCACGATCGCGCCAATCGGGCCGCCCTTCAGGAGGTAGACGGCGCCGTCGGGGCCCTGGCGGATGTCACGCCAGTAGTTGGGCTCCACGGGCAGGCGCTCTTCGCCCACGACGCGCTCGTTCTTCACCGTCACGCGGGTGATATGGCCGCCGGGGAGGCCCTGAGGCAGCATGCCGCTGATCAGCAGGCTGCCCTTCCACGCCGGGAACAGGGCGCCGGTGTAGAGGATGGCGCCGGACGGGGCGATGACCGGATCCCAGTAGTAGAGCGGCTGTTCCATGCCCGGCCGCTGGGTCTCGCCGCCGGTGATCGGCGCCTTGGCCGGGCCGTAGTTCACGCCGTAGCTGATGGTCGCCCAGCCGTAGTTCTTGCCCTTGCGCGCGATGTTGATCTCGTCGCCGCCCTGCGGGCCATATTCGACCGTCCACAGCTCGCCGGTCTGCGGGTGGATGGCGGCGGCCTGGATGTTGCGGTGGCCGTAGGACCAGATCTCCGGCCGGGCGCCGGCCTGGCCGACGAACGGGTTGTCCTTCGGGACCGAGCCATCGGCGTTGAGCCGCACGATCTTGCCGACCAGGCTGCCCAGGTCCTGCGCCTGCTTCTGGCCTTCGCCGACGTAGCGGTCGCCCTGGGTGATGAACAGCTTGCCGTCCCTGGCGAAGGCCAGGCGCGAGCCGAAGTGGAGCGGCGAGGCGATCGCCGGAACCTGGTGGTAGATCACGGTGAGGTCGTCGAGGCGCGGCTGCGGGCCGTCCACGAGCTTTCCGCGCGCGACGGCGGTGTTGTTCTTGCCGCCCGCCTGGGGCTCCGAGAAGCTCAGGTAGACGAGGCGGTTGGCAGCGAAGGCCGGGTCGATGGCCACGTCCAAAAGGCCGCCCTGGCCGCCGCTCATCACCGCCGGCGTCCCCGCCACGGGTTCGGAGACCGCGCCGTCCTTGGCCACGATGCGCAGGGCGCCGGCCTTCTCGGTCACCAGCATGCGGCCGTCCGGCAGGAAGGTCATGCCCCAGGGGGATTTCAGGCCCTTGGCCACAGTGGTCGTCTGGAACTGGACGCCCAGCTTCTGTTCCGGCGCCCGGGTCTGGCCGGCGAAGGCGGGCTTGTAGGGCGTGATCGGCGCCCGGTCCTCGACGCCAGCGGCGCGAGCCATCGCCGGGGCCGCCAGGATCGCGGCCACGCCTAGCACCTTCAAGATCACCGACATCTGCAGTCCCCGCTTCAGGTGGGCGCCTTCTACGGCGCCGGCGTGGTGCGAGGGAAGCCGGACGGTTCACGGCGCAGGGCGGACCGGATGGCCGGCGAACTGCGGGGCCTCGTCGCCGATCGCGCACCAGGCCGGCTTGTCCGCCACGAACTCGTGGAAGCGGGATGCGGACCCCGGGATCGTCGTCGAGAAGGTGCGCGGAGATCGGGAAGCTATCGGCTTCCGCCCCAAGCTCACCCAGGGCCGAGCCGCACTGGCGGCAGAAGGTGCGGACAAAGGTGAAGGGTGGCTGCGGCTCGCACCGGGCTACGGCCTCCTGGCCGGACAACCAGCGGACGTCGTCACGCTTGACGAACACGAAGGTCGAGGCGCCCAGCTTGCGGCAACGCGAGCAGTGGCAGGCGGCCATCATCGACGGCGGCTGAGCCAGTTCAAAGCTCACAGCCCCGCATGCACAGCTTCCGCGGATCATCCGGGCCTCCCGTCTCGGCTACGAGACGGAGACTGCCACATCCCTGCTGCCAGCCCTGTCAGCAGGGCCGGAGGAAGCTAGTCGACGCGGGCTTCGGCGTATCCCGACAGCACCTCGACGCCGTTCTGGTTCACCGTCTTGACGTCGAACTTGGCGATGCCGCCGCCGACTTCGGTCACCGTGGCGGTGGCGTCCAGGGTGTCGCCCGGCCAGACCTGGCTGGTGAAGCGGACGCCGTACTTGGTCAGCCGCGCGTCGCCCACGTAGTCGGTGAGCATCTTGCCGGTCATGCCCATGGTCAGCATTCCGTGCGCGAAAACGGATGGATATCCAGCCACCTGGGTGGTGAAGATCTCGTCGGTGTGCAGCGGGTTATAGTCGCCGGAGGAGCCGGCGTATTGGACGATCTGGGTGCGCTTCAGGTCCTCGACCAGGCGCGCGGAGTGGGTGTCGCCAATCTTCAATTGGCTGGCTTTCAAGGGCATCGGGACCTCCTTACGCCTTCGCCGGAGCGGGTTGTTCGACGGGGCGCTCGGTGCGCACGCCGACGCCGCGGGCGGTGACCACCAGTTCGCCCTTCTGGTCGCGGTACTCGGTGACGCTCTCGGAGAACACCAGCTTGCCCGAGCGCTTGCCTTCCTTCTCCCAGGTCTTGCCGGGGAAGGTCTTGGCGGTGAGCACGTCGCCGGGCCTCACCGGCCGGTGGTATTCGTAGTGCTGCTCGGCATGCAGACCGCCGCCGTTGCCGCCGCCACCGCCGCCGCTGGTCGCGCGGGTGATGCCGGTGGCCTTCCCGCCCGAGCCGAACCAGGGCTGGCCGGGCTTCGGCCGCAGGACATAGTCCGGATCGAACTGGGCCGAGGCCTGCACGAAGGTGGGCGGGGCGATGATGCCGCCGGCCTCGGTCTGCTTGGCGGCCTCCGCGTCCGTGTAGACCACGTTCTCGTCGCCGATCGAGCGGGCGAACATCAGGATGTGGCTCGCTTCCACCGGGAAGTCTTTGACGGCCATGGCGTTCCCTCTTGTTGGCGCGGCTCCTTGCCGGAGCTCAGCCGTCAACTGAGCGGCTTTACCTAGGGCCCGTCAACACGGACGACCGTCTCAGGGCACGCGCCGCACCCAGGGCTCGCGGTCCCATATGCGGCCACCGGCGGCGCGCGCGAGGAAGTCGTCCACGGAGGTCTGCGCGAAGGAGACCAGGCCCGGATCGTTGTCCGGCTTGGCGTCGATCCCGGCCTTGACCAGCATTGGCGCGGCGGCCGGCGTGTAGGCGATGACCTTCAGGTGCCCGTAGGCGTCGCGCACGAAGTTCACGGCCTCGGCCGAGAGCGCCAGCTCGGCGCCGCCATCCACGGATGGCACGACCGCCACGGCGTCGAACAGCACCGACGGGCCGCCCTCGATCTTGTGGTCGGCGGGAAGCAGCACGCCGTCGTCGGTCACCACCCCGCCGATCGTCGGCGCGACGACCTGGAACACCGCGCCGGCGGCCAGGACCGCGGCCTTGAGTTCCGCCACCAGCTTGGCGTCAGACCCGTCGGTGACCATGCAGCCGACCTTGCGGCCCTCCAGCGTGGCGATCGCCTTCTGCAGGATGCTGAGCGCGGGCGACGGGTCCATGGCCTTCGCCGGAACGGGGGCCTCGGCGGGTACGATCGGCTCACGCAAGCCGAGGCCCGCGGCGACCCGCCCTGCCAGGGTCTGGTCGATGTGGATTAGCCGCGCCAGAACGGCGGCCCGCACCCGCGGCACGACGCACTTGCTGAGCTCGAACACCAGCGCGGATATGATGTGGTTCTGCTCCGGCTCGGTCTGGCTGGCGAAGAACATGCGCGCCTGGGTGTAGTGGTCGGCGAAGGTCTCGGGCCGCACCCTCAGTTGGTCCCCGGCCTCGGGGTTGGGGAAGGTGCGGAAGCCGCGCGTTGCCGACTCTCGCTTGATGTCGGGGCCTAGGCTGGAGGGCTCGTAGTTCACCTGGCCGGCGGGCGCGTCCATCCGCATGTGGCCGTCGCGCTGCAGGTTGTGGAACGGGCACTTGGGCTGGTTGATGGGGATCTGGTGGAAGTTGGGTCCGCCCAGCCGGCTCAGCTGGGTGTCGAGGTAGGAGAACAGCCGGCCCTGCAGCAGCGGGTCATTCGTGAAGTCGATGCCCGGCACGACGTTGCCCGCGCAATAGGCCACCTGCTCGGTCTCGGCGAAGAAGTTGGTGGGGTTGCGGTCCAGCACCATGCGGCCCACGACGCGCAGCGGGATGACCTCCTCGGGGATCACCTTGGTCGGGTCCAGGACGTCGAAGTCGAAGCTCGCCGCCTGCTCGGCGGTGAAGGTCTGCAGGCAGAATTCCCACTCGGGGAAGTCGCCGCCCTCGATGGCCTCCCACAGATCGCGGCGGTGGAAGTCGGGGTCGGCGCCGTTGATCTTCACCGCCTCGTCCCAGACCACCGACTGCATCCCCAGCCGCGGGCGCCAGTGGAATTTCACGAAGGTGGAGGCGCCCTGGGCGTCGACCAGCCGGAAGGTGTGCACCCCGAAGCCTTCCATCATGCGGTAGCTGCGGGGAATGGCCCGGTCGGACATGGCCCACATGATCATGTGCATGCTCTCGGGTGTCAGCGAGATGAAGTCCCAGAAGGTGTCGTGGGCGGTCTGGGCCTGCGGGAACTCGCGGTCCGGGTCCTGCTTGGCCGCGTGGATGAGGTCAGGGAACTTGATGGCGTCCTGGATGAAGAACACCGGGATGTTGTTCCCCACCAGGTCGAAATTGCCTTCAGCCGTGTAGAACTTCACCGCGAAGCCGCGCACGTCGCGGGCCACGTCGAACGAGCCCTTGTTGCCGGCGACCGTCGAGAAGCGGGTGAACACCGGGATGCGTTCGCCCGGCCGCTGGAGGAAGTCCGCGGCGGTCACGTCGGCGCAGCTCTCCAGGCACTCGAAGAACCCGTGGGCGGCCGAGCCGCGGGCGTGGACCACTCGCTCGGGGATGCGCTCGTGGTCGAAGTGCATGATCTTTTCGCGCAGGACGAAGTCCTGCAGCAGCACCGGGCCGCGCGGGCCGACCTTCAGCGAGTTCTGGTTGTCGCTGATCGCCACGCCCTGGTTGGTGGTGAGGGTCGTCTCGACGCCGCCCGCCTCCTGGTGCAGCTCGCCGCCCATGCCGAGCGTGGTCGGGATCTCGGTCGCCGGCGGTTCACCGGCGGTCTTCTGACGCGCGGCCTTGGGCTGGGAGGGCTGGGAGGTCTTGGTCTTGGCCATGGGGCGTCCTTTGCCGGCGCTGAGCCGGGAATGAATGGTGTGTGTAGGGGTCAGGCTGCGGGGTTCATGGCCGTGAGCAGCGCCATCAGCTCCGCCTTTCGAGCCGCCATCCGGCCGCCCAGCGCCTTGAGGTCGAGGCCGGCCTCGCGGACCTTTGGGAAGAGCTCGCCCTCCTCCTCGCCCACGTGATGGCGAACCTGTTCGCCCAGCACCTTGACCTTGGCGTCGTAGAGCGGCTGGCCCGGCGCCATCGCCTCGATCTGGGCGACCAGCGACTTGGCGCCCATGTGCTCGACCAGCGCCTCGTCCAGCAGGTCCGTCTCGCCGGTGGCGTCGCGGGCGGCCGGATAGAATATCTCCTCCTCGATCTGCGCATGCACCCTCAGGGCCAGGCAGATCCGGTCGGCCAGTTGCTGCTTCTCGGCCGGCGTCGTCGCCTGCTCGAAGGCCGAGAAATCGGCATCCACGTCGCGGTGGTCGGCTTCAAGAAGCTCGATCGCGTCGAGCTGCCCCTCGCGTCCCTTGGTCTTGGTTTCGGCTCTGGCCATGTCGCCCTCCATCCTGCTGGCCCCACAACTCCGATGCGCGACCTGCGTTCCTGAGGCGCCGCAAGACAGGCGGCAGTGACCTGTTCCTAGCCGGGCGAGGCCGGGAACAGAGCCGCCAGCGCGCGGTATGCGGGATCCCGCTTGCGGCTGAGGATGGCGGCGGCCGTCTTGCCGTTCGCGTCGGGGATGTCGCCGCGGGCGCCCAATGCGATCATCGCGGCCAGGCGCTCGGGCGGGCTGTCCTTCCCCAGCATCATGTGCAGCGCCGTGCGACCGTCCTTGCCCAGGGCGTTGGGGTCGCAGCCTTGCCGCAGCATCTCCTCGGCGCCGTCGAAGCGGCTCCAGCCAACCGCTTCCAGGAACATCTCGTCGCGCACGGGCGCCTTGTGCGCGCAGAGCAGTCGGATCGCTTCCACGTCATTGTTCCACGCGGCGGCGAACAGGCTGTGGTCGGGGTCACAGCCCTGTTCCAGCAGGAAGCGCGCGAGGGCCAGGTTCCGCCCGCGCGAGACCGCGAACCACAGCGGCGTCGCCCGCCACTCGTCGTTCTCCCCCTCGGTGAAGGCCGCATCGTTCATGTCCAGGCCGCGGGACAGGAGGTCGCGGGCGATCGCGACACTAGCCGCCTTCTTTCCTGGATCGCCTTCCGCCGGCTGGGCGGCAACCAGATGCAGCCAGGTGCGGCCGCGCTCGTCGCGCACGTCCAGCAGGTCCGGCCGCGCGTCCAGGCCCGCGGCGACGCCCGCCACGTCGAACGCCTTCACTCGCTCCGTGATGCTCGTCTTGGAGGCCATGGCCCATGCGAGACCAGGGCCCCCAGGTCGTCAAGCCGCCCGTACCGCCTCGAACGTCCAGCCCCGGTCGGCCTGGCGGGGCGCGCGAGAGCGGTCATAGCCGCCGGTGACGCTGACGCCGGTGAAGCCGGCCGCCTCCAGCAGGAGGCGGAACTCGTCCAGGCCCCAGTAGCGCTGAGCCATCACGTCGATCTGGGCTTCGACAAGCTGGTGGCCGCGCCAGCGTTCGTAGCGGTAGGTGGTCTCCGCCCGCTGGGCGAACCAGTCCGTCAGCGTGCGGACGCCCTCGCAGGTGAGCAGGTCGCCGCCCGGCGCGGTCCAGCGGCGGCGATCCTGTGTCTGGGAGCCCAGGAAGGCCAGGCCCTGGATATCCAGCACCAGCACACCTCCGGGCTCCAGATGGTCGCGAAAGCGCCGCAACACCGCGTGGGCTGCCGCGAAGTCGTCGATCAGGGTGAAGGTCCCGACAGGAACGACGATCGCGCCGAACTTCCGAGGATAGCGGAAATCCTCGAACCGCTGCTGGCTGAGGTCTGGTGCGTAGCCCGCCGCCTCGCAGCGCGCCCGGCAGCGGGCCAGCATGTCGGGGCTCTGGTCGAAGCCGGTCACGTCCAGCCCGGCCTCCAGGAACGGGACCAGGGTGCGGCCGGTCCCGCAGGCCGGCTCCAGGATCGGGCGATCGAAGCCCGCAAAGCGCTCCAGGTGGAACCGGGTGTCCGGCAAGGCTCCGAACGGTTTGTCGACGTCGTAGATCTCGGCGGCCAGCTCGCCATAGCGATTGGTCGCCGTCGTGGCGTTGGAAAGCATTCCTGTGGTCTCTGAAACGGAGGGAAGAGCCGCGCCTGGGCTCATCGCCCCGGCGCGTCGCGTGGCCGGCGGTGTCCCGCGGCGGTTATGGCGACTAGGCCTTCATAGTGCGCCGAGCTTAGCTGCAGCGCCACCGCGGCGCCAGTCCCGACCTCGCGCGACGGGGGCGGCGCGTTGACTTGAGGGGGTGCAGTCCTTAAGTCAGCCACGCCCCAAAAGAGCGCTTTTCCAGGCGGGCGAAGGGCCCGATCGCCGCCTAACGGATACTCCCTTTGAGCATATTCCAACGCGTCTTCGGTTCCTCCAACGACCGCAAGGTCAAGGGCATGCAGGCCCGCGCCCTCAAGATCACGGCGCTGGAGCCGAAATTCCAGGCGCTGAGCGACGACGAGCTGCGCGCCAAGACCGCCGAATTCCGCGAGCGCTTCGCCAAGGGCGAGACCCTCGACCAGCTGCTCGACGAGGCGTTCGCCGTGGTCCGCGAGGCCGCCCGCCGCGTGCTGGGCCAGCGGCACTACGACGTCCAGCTGGTCGGCGGGATGATCCTGCACTACGGCGGCATCGCGGAGATGCGGACGGGCGAAGGCAAGACCCTGGTCGCCACCGCTCCGGTTTACCTGAACGCGCTGGCCGGCAAGGGCGTGCACGTCATCACGGTCAACGACTACCTGGCCCAGCGCGACAGCGAGTGGATGGGGCAGGTCTACCAATTTCTCGGCATGAGCGTCGGCGTGATCGTCCACGGCCTGTCGCAGGCCCAGCGGCAGGCCGCTTACGGCAGTGACATCACCTACGGCACCAACAACGAGTTCGGCTTCGACTACCTGCGCGATAACCTGGTCTACGACGTCTCGGAAATGGTCCAGCGCGGCCACCACTTCGCGATCGTCGACGAGGTCGACTCGATCCTGATCGACGAGGCGCGCACGCCCCTGATCATCTCGGGCCCGACCGAGGACCGGTCCGATTTCTACCGGACCATCGATCTCGTGGTGAAGGAGCTGGTCCAGGACAAGTCCACCTACGACTTCGACGAGAAGCAGCGTCAGGTGATCCTGACCGAGGAGGGCTCCGAGATCGTCGAGGAGATGCTTCAGAAGGCCGGCCATCTGGATCCGGACACCACCGGACTCTACGACGCCGCCAACGTCTCGGTGGTCCACCACGTGAATCAGGCGCTGCGCGCCAACGTCCTCTACGTGCGCGACAAGGACTACATCGTCCGCGCCGGCGAGGTGATCCTGATCGACGAGTTCACCGGCCGCATGATGCAGGGCCGCCGCCTGTCGGAAGGCCTGCACCAGGCCATCGAGGCCAAGGAAGGCGCCGTCGTCCAGCCCGAGAACCAGACACTGGCATCGGTGACCATCCAGAACTACTTCCGCCTCTATTCCAAGCTCTCGGGCATGACCGGCACGGCCGCCACCGAGGCCCAGGAATTCATCGACATCTACAAGATGGACGTGGCCGAGATTCCGACCAACCGGCCCGTGATCCGCATCGACGACGACGACGAGGTCTACCGGACCGCCGCCGAGAAGAACCGCGCCGTCACCCTCCTGATCGAGGACTGCTACCGGCGCGGCCAGCCGATCCTGGTGGGCACGGTCACGATCGAGAAGTCCGAGCAGCTGTCGGAGATTCTGAAGGCCCACACCTTTGAACTCGACGGCAAGACCATCAGGGGCATCCCCCACAACGTCCTGAACGCGCGCTTCCACGAGCAGGAAGCCGCCATCGTCGCCGATGCGGGCGTCCCCGGGGCGGTGACCATCGCCACCAACATGGCCGGCCGCGGCACCGACATCCAGCTCGGCGGCAACGTCGACATGAAGGTGATGAAGTGGCGCGAGGAGCAGCTCGACGCCGGCGTCGACGTGACGCCCGCCGAACTGCTCGCCAAGAAGGCCGTGATCGAAGCCGAGATCGCCGACCTGAAGAAGCAGGCGCTCGCCGCCGGCGGCCTGTTCGTCCTCGGCACCGAGCGCCACGAGAGCCGCCGCATCGACAACCAGCTGCGCGGCCGCACGGGCCGCCAGGGGGACCCCGGCCACTCGAAGTTCTTCCTGTCCTGCGAGGACGACCTGCTGCGCATCTTCGCCGGCGAGCGCCTGGACTCGATCATGCGCACCTTCGGCGTCCAGGAAGGCGAGGCGATCACCCACAAGTGGCTGAACTCGGCCATCGCCACCGCCCAGAAGCGCGTCGAGCAGCGCAACTACGAGATCCGCAAGAACCTGCTGAAGTACGACGACGTCATCAACGACCAGCGCAAGGCCGTGTTCGAGCAGCGCCAGGAATTCATGGAGGCCACCGACCTACGGGAGATCCTCACCGAGTTTCGGATCGACACCATCAACGACCTCGTCGCCCGCCACCTGCCGCCCAAGGCCTACGCCGAGCAGTGGGATGTCGAGGGGCTGGACACCCAGGTGCAGCACTTCCTGGGCCTGCAACTGCCGATCGCAGAGTGGGCCGCCGAGGAAGGCATCGCCAACGACGAGATCGAGGAGCGCATCCTCAAGGCCGCTGAGGCCAGCGCCGCCGAGCGCGATCAGATGGTCACGGCTCAGACCGGTCCTGACTATCTGCGGAACCTCGAGAAGAGCTTCCTGCTGCAGAACATCGACATGCAGTGGCGCGAGCATCTGATGCACGTCGACCACCTGCGAACGGTGATCGGCCTCCGCGGCTATGGCCAACGCGACCCGCTGAACGAGTTCAAGACCGAGGCCTTTTCGCTGTTCGAAAAGCTGCTGGTCGACCTGCGCCAGAACGTCACCCGCTGGCTGATGACCATCGAATTCCAGTTCGAGGAGCCACCGCAGCCGCAGCAGGGTCAGACCTTCGAGGTGCACCTCGACCCGCTGACCGGCGAGAACGAGCTGGAACAAGGCTACATCCCCGACGGCGTTTCAGCCGAACAGCGCGCCGCCCTGCCGCTCACCGCCCTGCCCGATGGCTGGCAGAACACTGGCCGCAACCAGCCCTGCCCCTGCCGCTCCGGCAAGAAGTTCAAGCACTGTCACGGGGCGCTGGTCTAGGCGCCGACGGCCGTCGGACAGGTGGTGGCGCAGCGTACCCGGTCGCCTGCAGATCAGCGTGCCGGGGTGAGCCGGAGCGATGCTGCCGCCTTGTGCCGGCGGCGCCCTCGCCCCAAGGGTCAGGGGCAGATGGAGTATTTGTCTTACGTTGTAAATTTTACCGAGGGAGGATAGGCCTTGGCAGGGCTTGTGTGGATCGAGCGAGTCGTATGCCGCGTGTGCTGACCGAGACCGATGTCGCGGACTTCCGGGACCGCCTCTGCCAGGCCGCCGAGCGGCTGTTCGCGGAGCGGGGTCCGGACGCCGTGACCATGCGCCAGTTGGCCGCCGAACTGGGCGTTTCGCCGATGACGCCCTACCGCTACTTCGAGGACAAGGACGACATCCTGGCCGCCGTCCGGACCAGCGGCTTCACCCGCTTCGCCGAGCGGCTGGAAGCCGCGCGCGCGGGCGCTGCCGACTCCCAGGCCCGCGGCGAGGCGGTGGGCGAGGCCTACGTCGCCTTCGCCCTGGAGAATCCGCACTCCTACAAGCTGATGTTCGACCTCAACCAGCCGAACGTCGAGAAGTACCCCGAACTGATCGCCGCCGGAGCGCGCGCGCAGGCGACCATGACCGATCACGTGAACGAGTCGATCGCCTGCGGCCGCTACGCAGGCGAACCGCAACAGATCGGGCTGATGATGTGGGCCGCCGTGCACGGGATCGTCGTGCTGCAACTTGCCGGCCTGTTGCCGCATGGGGTGGCGCGCGACCTCTATCACGCGATGAACGCCACCCTCGCGCGCGGCCTCTCCCCACCCGTCTGACCGCTTGACGCACCCGGCGGCAAGGGCATGTGCTGACGCACCCTTTCGGAGGCGCTGCCATGGCCAAGATCAAACCCTTCGAGGTCCGCTGGACGCCAGCGGAGGTCGACGCGGTGCTGGACCGCGTGCGGGCCTACCCGTGGCCCGTGACGCCGGAGGTCCCGGACGGCTGGGCCTACGGCTGCGACGCCACCTGGCTGAAGAGCCTCTGCGCGTACTGGACCGGTCGCTACGATTGGCGCGCCGCCGTAGCCGACCTCAACCGCTTCCCGCAGTTTACCGCGCGGATCGAGGACTTCGACATCCATTTCCTGCACGTGGTGGGCGAGGCAGGCGGCAAGCGGCCGCTGATCGTGACCCACGGCTGGCCGGGCTCGCACTATGAGTTCTGGCAGGCGATCGAGAAGCTGGCCTTCCCCTCGCGGTTCGGCGGCGATCCGGCCGACGCGTTCGACGTCGTCGTCCCCTCCCTCCCCGGCTTCGGATTCTCGTCCAAGCCGACAAGCCCTATCGGTCAGCGCGCCACGGCGCGCCTGTTCAACACCCTGATGACCGAAGTCCTCGGCTATCCGACATACTTGGCGCAGGGGGGCGATTGGGGCGCGGTGGTCACCTCCTGGCTGGCGCGCGACTTTCCCGTCCACGCGCGCGCCATCCACCTCAACATGCTGGTCTTCCGGCCGCCCGGCCCGCCACAGGGCGAGGCGGAGATCGCCTGGGCGGCGCGGCAGGAGGCGGCCGGCGCCCAGATGGGGGCCTACATGCGACTGCAGGTCTCCAGGCCGCAGTCGATCGCCTGGATGGGCGCCGGCAACCCGGTGGGCCAGGCCGCCTGGATCGCCGAGCAGTTCCACGACTGGTCGGACCTGTCGGCCAAGTCCATCGACGAGGCCTTTCCACAGGACCGCCTGCTCACCAACATCATGATCTACGTGATGACCGGCAGCTTCACGACCGGCGCCTGGTACTACCGCGGGCTGGTGGAGGAAGGCGGCCTGGGGTTCGAGCCTGGCCACCGCCTGGAGGTCCCTACGGCCTTCGCCAATTTCCCCGGCGAGCCGCTGTACGAGGGCCCGCCGCGCTCCTTCGCGGAGCGGGCCTACAACATCGTCCGCTGGACGGACATGCCCCGCGGCGGCCACTTCGCGGCTATGGAGGAGCCGGACCTATTCGTCGAAGACGTGCGCGCCTGGGCGCGGGAGGTCTGAGGCCCGCACACGCCCCGTCACCCAATGCCGGACGACGGCTTTGGGGGTTGTCGGGCGGCGGCCAGCCCCTAAAGCATCGCAGCCATGGCCCGCTACGACTTCGCGTCCGACAACACCGCGCCTGCCACGCCGGAGGCGATGGCCGCTCTGGCCGAGGCCAATACCGGCTTCGCGTCCGGGTACGGCTCCGACCCGGGCAGCGCGCGCGCCGCCGACCTGGTCCGCGCGATGCTCGACGCCGACGCCGAGGTCCGCTTCGTGGCATCCGGAACGGCTGCCCACACCATCTCGCTCGCAGCGCCCTGCCGGCCGTTCGAGAGCGTTCTGGCGCACCACCACGCCCACGTCTGCACCGACGAGACCGGCGCACCGGGCCTGTTCGGCCACGGACTGGGGCTGACGCCCCTGGCCGGCGCGTCCGGCAAGATCGCCCCCGCGGCCCTGGCCGAACCGCTGGGCGCGCCGGACGTCTCCTACCGCCAGCCGGTGGCGGCTCTGTCGCTCACCAACGCCACGGAGTACGGCACGGTGTACTCGACCGCCGAACTCGCCGCCCTGACCGCCCCGGTGAAGGCGAAGGGCTACGGTGTGCACCTGGACGGCGCGCGGCTGGCCAACGCCGCGGCCGCGGGCTTCGACGTCAAGGCCATCGCGGGGCTCGGCGTGGACATCCTGGTGGTCGGCGGAACTAAGGCCGGCATGCCGCCGACCGAGGCGGTGGTGATCTTCGACCGCGCGTTGGCCCGGCGCTTCGACGCAAGGCTGAAGCAGGCCGGCCAGTTGCCCTCCAAGGGCCGGTTCTACGCCGCGCCATTCATCGGCATGCTGCAGGACGGGGCGCTCGACCGCCACGCCGCCCACGCCAACGCCATGGCCACGCGGCTGGCGGCGGCCATGCCCTTCAAGGTGGCCCATCCGGTTCAGGCGAACGGCGTCTTCGTTGAGATGGATGAGGCGCGCCTGCGGGCGCTCCATGCCTCCGGTTGGTTCGTCTACCGCTTCCTCGATGGGTCGGTGCGGTTCATGTGCTCCTGGGCGACCACCGCGGAGGCGGTCGACGAGCTCGGCGAGGCGCTGCGCCGGATCGCGTGACCTACTGCAGCCCGCTGCGCCCGATGGCGTAGAAGCGCTCGGCTCGCCGGGCCTTCAGCTCCTGCGCCGAGAAACCCTGCAGCCCCCGCAGCTCCTCCTCCAGCGCGTCTCCGACCGCCTTCATGGCGCCTTGCGGGTCGGCGTGGGCGCCGCCTGCGGGCTCGGGGATGATGCGATCGACGATCTTCATCGCCAGCAGCTCTTGGGCGCTGATCTTCAACGCCCTGGCCGCCTCGGCCGGGGTGCGCGAACCGCGCCAAAGGATCGAGTTCGCGCCCTCCGGTGGGATCACCGAATAGACTGCGTGCTCCAGGATCAGCACCCGTGAGCCGCAGGCGATGCCCAGGGCCCCGCCCGAGCCACCCTCGCCGGTGACCACCGCCACCATGGGCGACTCCAGCATCAGGGCCTTCTCCGTGGACCGCGCGATCGCCTCGGCCACGCCGCGCTCCTCCGACGAGACCCCGGGATAGGCGGCGGTCGTGTCGACGAAGCTCAGCACCGGCAGGTGGAACCGCTCGGCCAACTCGAACAGGCGCACGGCCTTTCGGTAGCCTTCGGGCCGCGCGTAGCCGAAATTGTGCCGCACGCGGCTCGCGGTGTCGCGTCCCTTCTCGTGGCCCATGACGACCACCGCCTGGCCGCGGAAGCGGCCGATGCCGCCCATGATCGCCTGATCGTCGGCGAACTTGCGGTCGCCGCGCAGCTCCTGGAACTCATCGATCAGGGCTGCGACGTAGTCGACGAAATGCGGCCGTTCGGGATGGCGCGAGACCAGGGTCTTCTGCCAGGCGTCCAGGTTGGAATAGGCCTCGACCCGCAGGGCCTGCGCCCGCGCGCGGAGCGCTTCCAGTTCGTCGTCGAGGGCGCCTGGGCCCGCCGTCTCCGAGAGCTTGGACAGCTCCTCGATCTTGGCTTCGAGATCGGCGATCGGGCGCTCGAACTCGAGGTAATGCGCGGCCATCAGGTCCTGGTCCAGAGAGGCTGCCGCCCGAGGGGGGCCAGTTGGAAGCCGCGGAAATTAGGCGCGAACCGCCAAGCTCACAAGCCGCGAACAGGTACCGGCGTTTCGCAGCGCCGGAACGCTCAAGCCTCACAGCCGTTTGGCCGCAACGAGGGGACAAGGAGCTGACAAGATGAAGAGCCTCAGGATCGGCATGGTTTCGGTGCTTGCGCTGGCGAGCGCCGCACCCGTCTACGCCCAGCAATACCGCGAGACCCCGGAATCGTCCGCCGCGCGCCAGGACTATGATCGCCAGCGCGACCGGTACGAAGCGCAGCAGGACCAGTACCGCGAGGACAGCCGCAGGTATGAGGGCCAGCGTCGCAACTACCGCGAAGCCCGCCGGGATTATGACCGCCGCCTCGCCGAGTGGGAGCGCGCGCGCCGCATCTATGACACTCGCTACGGCTACGGATCGTACGCGCGGATGTACTCGCGCCCGGTCTGGAACCAGACCTACTGGTCCAGCTACAACCCTCCGCCCTACGCCGGGTACTACGGTCGCAATTCCGCAGCGACCGGCATCAACTGCAGCACCGACAACTCCACCGCCGCCGGCGGCATCATCGGCGCCCTGGCCGGTGCTGTGCTGGGCTCGCAGATCGCCGGGCGCGGCGACCGCACCGAAGGCGCGGTCCTCGGCGGCGTCGTAGGCGCGGCGGTCGGCGCCGGCGTCGGCAACGCCAACGCCAAGTATCGCTGCGACAACCGCGGACCCTATTTCGCCTACGACGACACCATCGCCTATCGCGAGGGCCGCAACCGCTACGCCTCGAGCTATGACTACAGCTACTACACCCGCAACCGCTGTCGCCTGGCTCCCGCCCCCGTCGACTCGTACGGCCGCGACTATCGCTACGTCCGCGTCTGCCCGGACGAGGAGGGCCGCTACCGCATTACCGGCTAACCGGCCCTGGGTTTGCGCGCGAGGGGGTGCTTCGTTTGCATCACCTCGCGCAGCCGGTCAGAGGCGACGTGGGTGTAGATCTGCGTGGTGGCGATATCGGCGTGGCCCAGCAGCTTCTGCACGACCCTCAGGTCGGCGCCGCCCTCCAGCAGGTGGGTGGCGAAGGCGTGGCGCAGGACGTGGGGGCTGACCCGCGACGGATCGATGCCCGCGCCCGCCGCCGCCTCGTCCAGCACCTGGGCGAACCGCCTCGGGGTGAGCCGTCCCGCCTTGCCGCGCGAGGGGAACAGCCACGGGTTGGTCTTGTCGCCCTTGGGCAGGAAGCGCGCGCGGATGGTGAGGTAGTCCCGCACCGCCGCGCGCGCCGTGTCGTTGAGGGGCGCCAACCGCTCCTTGCCCCCCTTGCCCTTGACGATCAGGTAGGCCGGGTCCCGAGCCAACGCCGCGAGCGGCAGGGCCGTGAGCTCCGATATCCGCAGGCCCGAGGCGTAGGCCAACTCCACCATGCAGCCGAACCGCAGGCCCTGCGCGCCGTCACGGGCCGCGGCCGCGGCGATCAACCGGTTCATCTCCGCGCGCGACAGCACTTTCGGCAGCGGGCGGCCCTTCTTCGGCGCCTCTACCCGGCGCGAGGGGTCGTCGCTCCGCCAGCCTTCGCCGAGGACAAAGCGGTAGAACTGCCGCACGGCGGCGCGCCGTCGCGCCGCGGTCGCGGGGGATAGGCCGCGCGCGCCGAGGGCGGCGAAATAGGCCTCGATGTCCTCCGCGCTGGCCTCCGCCAGGCCGGAGCCGCGGGTCGCGAGGAAGGCCGAGGCGTCGTTAAGGTCGCGGGAATAGGCCGCGAGCGTATTGTGGGCGGCCGCCCGCTCCACCGCCATCATCTCCAGGAAGGCTTCGGTCCAGTCCGCGCCCTTGCTCATTTCAGGCCCGCCAGGCCCTCGAGCGCGAAGGCCCGCGCCTCGTCCATCAGCCCGACGCGCGCCAGGGCCCGGACGATCCGCACCCGGTCTCCCAGCGCCGGGCCCGCCGTCCCGGCATCGGCGCAGGTCCACAGCGCCAGGAGCGCCAGCTCGCCCATCCGACCACCGTCCGCGGCCGCATCAAGGGACAGGCTGCGCCCCACCGGCCCCTTGCCCTCGGGGACCGCGAAACCCGCCAACCGCGTCCGATCGGCGCCGGAGAGCTCCGGGACGAGGGCGGCGACGAGCAAGGCCGCCCCCTGCAGCCGCGCCCGGGTCTTCGCGTCGGCCTCGGCGGCCGCGGCGATCAGGGCCGAGACGGCCTCGACCGGGGGCGGGCCGGCGGCCAGCGCGGGCGCCAGGCCTCCGATCGCGCCGTCGATAGCGCTGACGTCGAACGTGGGCGACGGCGGCGGCGCGCCGCTGATGGCGGCGGCCACAGCCGGCGCGGGCTTTGCGACCGCCAGGTCGAGATTCAGGGCCTTGGAGAGCGCGAAGTCGAGGCCGCCGCGCAGCGAGGCGGCGCCGGGCGGGGTCTTGGCGAGCCGCGCCGACAGCAGCCGCGCAAAGGTCGCGTCGCGGCCCTGCGACTGGGCGAGGTCGAAGGTGAGCTGGGCCTCGGCCATTCGCCCTGCCTCGGCCTGGCAGAAGGCGCGCAGGCGCAGCCAGTAGGTGTCCGTCCGGCCCTCGGCCAAGGCGCAGGCGCGGGTGTTGTCGCCGGCCAGCAATGCGCTTTCGGCGGCGGCGCGCGCCAGCTCGGCGTTTCGCTCCACGCCCGGCTCGCGCTCCAGGATCCGAGACGCCGCCGCCACGTCGCCCAGCGCAAGCAGCGCGCCGGCCCGCGCGCCCACCAGCGCCTCGTCGCCGACCGCGCCCTCCGGCCCGGTGGCGCCGGTAGCCAGGACCCGCAGCGCCAGCGCCGTTGCCGCCGGCGACAACGGCTTCGCGGCCAGCACCGGCAGCACCATGCGCGCCGTCTCGATCGGCGTCCCGCGCCAGAGTTCGGCCGGCAGTCCGGTGTCGCGCCCCGCGGTGGAGAAGGCGTCCGGCGATGGCAGGGTGGTGACCAGGACCTGCGTCCAGGCCGGCGCCGCGGTCAGCAGCACGGCGGCTGCGATGGGGGCGATACGCAACATGGCGTCATCCTACCCTGCGTCGTGTGGTTGGCGCGAGGGCGTCGCGTCATGCTAAAGCCTCCCTCGCCCATGGACCCCTACGAACCGCTTCGCCAACGCACCATCGCACTCGTGGGCCTCATGGGCGTCGGCAAGTCCAGCGTGGGCCGCAGGCTGGCCACCACCCTTGGCCTGCCGTTCCGCGACGCCGACACCGAGGTGGAGTCCGCCGCCGGCCGGACGATCCCGGAGATTTTCGCCGACCTTGGCGAGCCGGCCTTCCGCGATGGGGAGCGGCGGGTGATCGCGCGCCTGCTGGAGGGCCCGGTCCATGTGCTGGCCACAGGCGGCGGAGCGTTCATGAGCCCGGAGACCCGCGCGCTGCTGAAGGCGCGCGCGATTACGGTTTGGCTGAAGGCCGATATCGAGGTCCTGGCGCGCCGCGTAGGCCGCAAGGACACTCGCCCGCTGCTCGCCGGCAAGGACCCGCTGGTCGTCCTGCGCGAGCTTGCCGAGGTCCGCTACCCCGCCTACGCCGAGGCGGATATCACCGTGGAGACCGGCGACTCGGCGCATCAGGTCGCCGTGACCCAGGTCCTCGAGGCCCTGACCGCATATGTCGGCGAGTGCGCGAAATGAGCCGCACCCTGCCTGTAGGCCTCGGAAGCCGCGCCTACGATGTCGTCGTCGGCGAGGGCCTGCTGGACGCGGCGGGGCGGCTGATCGCACCGTTCCAGACCCGCGGGCGCACCGCCGTGGTCAGCGACGAGACGGTCTGGGCCCTGCACGGCGAGCGGCTGACCGCCGCCCTCGCCGCCGCGGGCATCGCCGCCCTGCCGGTGATCGTACCGCCCGGCGAGCAGACCAAGAGCTTCGATGGCCTGGCCGATGTCTCCGACCGCCTGCTGGCGCTCGAGCTCGACCGCGGCGACCTGATCACCGCCTTCGGTGGCGGGGTCGTGGGCGACCTCGCGGGCTTTGCGGCGGCGATCTACAAGCGCGGCATCGACTTCGTGCAGATTCCGACCACCCTGCTCGCCCAGGTGGACTCGTCTGTCGGCGGCAAGACCGCCATCGACACCCCCAGGGGCAAGAACCTGGTGGGCGCCTTCCATCAGCCGCGGCTGGTGCTGGCCGACCTCTCGGTGCTCTCCACCCTACCGGCGCGCGAGGTGCGGTGCGGCTACGCCGAGGTGATCAAGTACGGTCTCCTGGGCGACCTCCGCTTCTTCGAATGGCTGGAAGCCAACGGCGCGGCTGTCCTGGCGCGAGAACCCGATGCGCTCTCTGCCGCCGTTGCGCGTTCCATCGAGATGAAGGCCGAGATCGTCGCCGAGGATGAACGCGAGCAGGGCCGCCGCGCGCTCCTGAACCTGGGCCACACCTTCGCCCACGCGCTGGAGGCCGAGGCCGGCTATGGCGGGAGCCTGCTGCACGGCGAGGCGGTAGGCTGCGGCATGGCGCTGGCCTTCCGGTTCTCGGCGGCCCGGGGGCTGATCGGGGGCCAGGACGCCACCCGGGCCACGCGCGCGATCGCCGCCGCCGGCCTGCCGACGACCCTCGCAGAAGTCCCTGGCCATCCTGCCGAGGCGGCCCGGCTTGTCGTCCACATGGCCCAGGACAAGAAGGCCGAGGGCGGGCGCCTCACGTTCATTCTGGCCCGCGCGCTGGGCGCGGCGTTCGTGGCGAAGGACGTGGACCCCGTCGCGGTCCACGAATTCCTGGTCGCCGAAGGAGCTCTGCCGTGATCTGGGCGATCCTCGCTGCCCTCGGCCCGTCGCTCATCTTCCTGCTCGGCCTGGCCGCGCTCGTCTCAGCCGCCGAGACGTCGATGACGGCCGCCAGCCGCGGGCGGATGCATCAGCTGGAACGCGAAGGGGATCCGGCCGCGCGCCGGGTCAACCGCCTGATCGGCAACCAGGAGACCATGATCGGGGCGATCCTGCTCTCCAACAACGTGCTGAACATCGGCGCCTCGGCGCTGACGACAGCGGTCCTGACCTCGCTGTTCGCCCCCGGCTCGGCCATGGGCCCCCTGATCGCGACCGTGGTGATGACCGTGCTCGTCGTCATCTTCGGCGAGATCCTGCCCAAGACCATCGCCATCGCACGGGCTGACGATGTCGCCCGGACCCTGTCGGTTCCGACCTACTGGCTGGTGCGCGTCTTCGGACCGCTCGCGGACGGCGCCCAATGGATCGTGCGCCAGACACTCAGGCCCTTCGGCATCAAGCTCGACATGGGGACCGACGTGCTGGCCGCCCGCGAGGAGATCCGCGGCGCGGTGGAGTACCACCACTCCGAGGGCCTGGTGGAGAGCCGCGACCGCTACATGCTGGGCGGAGTGCTGGACCTGGGCGAGATGGACGTCTCGGAA
Source organism: uncultured Phenylobacterium sp. (assembly GCF_902826855.1). GTDB lineage: Bacteria > Pseudomonadota > Alphaproteobacteria > Caulobacterales > Caulobacteraceae > Phenylobacterium. Next base: position 30,211 of record NZ_CADEGK010000023.1, read on the forward strand.
ATCATGGTGCACCGGCGGACCATGGAGACCGTCGATGGCGCGCTCAGTCCCCGCGAGGTCATCTCAGAGATCCTTGCCAGCCAGCACAGCCGTATCCCCGTCTATCGCGAGGAGCCGGAGAACGTTGTCGGCGTGCTGCACGTGAAGGACCTGGCCAAGGCCATTGTCGCCGCCGACGGCAATCTCGACGCGGTGGATGTCGACGCGTTGCTGCGCGAGCCCTGGTTCATCCCGGAGACCACAACGCTCAAGAACCAACTGGCGGCGTTCCTGAAGAAGCAGAGCCATTTCGCCCTGGTGGTCGACGAGTACGGCGGCCTGCAGGGCATGGTCACGCTCGAGGACATCCTCGAGGAGATCGTCGGCGAAATCGACGACGAGCACGATGTCGTGGCGGCCGGGGTCAAACCCGTCGGTGACGGCTCTGTGGTGGTGAAGGGCTCGGTGACAATCCGCGACCTCAACCGGGCCATGGACTGGGACCTGCCGGACGACGAGGCGGTAACGGTCGCCGGGCTGCTGATCCACGAGGCCGAGGCGATCCCCGAGGTCGGCCAGACCTACACCTTCCATCGCCACCGCTGGCGGGTCGAGGCCCGCAAGGGCGCCCGCTTGACCTCCCTGCGCATCGAGCCCCTGCCGCCGCTGCCGGCCGAGGACTGAGCGCAGCGGCCGCTACCCCTCGCGGAAGTAGGGCTCGACGGGGCCTTGCAGCTTCACGGTCAGCGGGTTGCCGTGGCGGTCCTTGGAGGCCCCGACCGAGAGCCGCACCCAGCCCTCGCTGACGCAGTATTCCTCGACGTTGGTCTTGTCCTGGCCCTTGAAGCGGACGCCGACATTCCGCTGCAGCACCGCCTCGTCATAGAACGGGCTGTTGGGGTCGACACTCAGCCGGTCCGGGAGTGCGGGGGTCTCTTCGCTCATGGCGCGGGAGGTCGCACGAAGTGGCGGCCGGTTCAACCGCGGCCGGATTGCCAACTGCATTCCAAGTCTGTTCAAGAGCGTCATGAACGTCGCCGCCGCCGTGCTAGCGGCCTTTGTGGTCGCCCTCCCCGCCATGGCCGAACAGCTTCCTCCGCAACGGGTCTTCGATAGCCCCGACCTTTCCGGACCCCGCGCGCGCGGGGTGAAACTTTCGCCCGACGGGCGGGCGGTGACCTACATCAAGACCCGCGCCGACGACCTCCTGGTCACCGACCTGTGGATCGCCGAGGTGGCCGGCGGCGAGCCACGCATGCTGCTGGATGGCAAGGCACTGGCGCCGGAGAACCGCGAACTGTCCGAGGCGGAGAAGGCGCGGCGTGAACGGGCTGGCGTCGCCACCCGCGGCGTCGTCGACTACAGCTGGGACAGCCAGGGCAAGCTGATCCTGGCCCCCGTCGAGGGCGACCTATGGGTCTATGACGTGGCCGCCAAGGCCGCCCGCCAGCTCACCCGCTCGTCCGCCGACGAGATCGACGCCAAGGTCTCGCCAAGGGGCGGTTTCGTCTCCTTCGTGCGCGACGACAACCTCTATGTCGTCCCCGCCGCCGGCGGCCCCGAACGCGCGATCACCGAGGGTGGGACTGAGCTGAAGAGCTGGGGCACGGCAGAGTTTATCGCCCAGGAGGAGATGGACCGCCACACCGGCTATTGGTGGAGCCCCGACGACACGGCCATCGCCATCGCCTTCGTCGACCAGACCGGCGTCGACATCGTCGAGCGCCCCGAGGTGAACGCCACCGGCGCCCGCGTCGTCCCGCAGCGCTACCCCCGCCCCGGCCGGCCGAACGCCAGGGTCGACCTCTATGTCCAGGTTCTGGCCGGCGGGCGCGTGAAGGTCGACCTGGGGGACGATCCGGACATCTACTTGAGCCGGGTCAACTGGGCGAAGGATGGCAGGACGCTCTACGTCCAGCGCCAGAGCCGGGACCAGCGCCGCCTGGACCTGCTGGCCATCGACCCGGCCACCGGCGAGGGCAAGGTGATCCTGTCGGAGACCAGCCCGCATTGGGTCGAGCTGACCGACGACTTCCGGCCCCTGGCGTCCGGCGATTTCCTGTGGTCGTCGGAGGCGTCCGGCTATCGCCACCTGTACCTGCACGGCCGCGACGGCAGGCGGATCCGCCAGGTCACCTCCGGCGACTGGCCGGTGGAACAGATCGAGGGCGTGGACGAGGCCGCCGCCACGGTGATCTTCGCCGCCCACAAGGACACGCCCCTGGAGCGGCGGATCTATTCGGTGTCCTACGCCAAGCCCGGCCCGCCCAAAGCCCTGACCGGCGCGGGCGGGAACTGGACGGTGACCGTGGCGGAGAAGGGCGGAGCCTTCGTCGGGACCTACAACGACCCCAGGACGCCGCCGAAGACGGCCCTCTACCGCGCCGACGGGACCCGCGTGCGCTGGATCGAGGAGAATGCGCTCGAGGCGGGCCACCCGTTCTGGCCGTATGTCGACCACCTGCGCGAGCCGACCTTTGGGACCATCAGGGCCGCTGACGGCCAGATCCTGCACTGGTCAATGCGCACGCCGCCTGGCTTCGACGCTGCGAAGACCTACCCCGCCATCGTCCAGGTCTACGGCGGCCCCGGTAGTTCCATGGTCCAGAAGGCCTGGATGGCGCCGGAAGACCAGCTCCTGCTCGACGCCGGCTACATCCTGTTTCGCCTCGACAACCGCGGCACGCCGCACCGCGCCGTCGCGTTCAAGACCGCCATCGACCGCCGCATGGGCCAACTGGAGGTCGACGACCAGATCGCCGGCGCGCGCTACCTGCAGACGCTGCCCTACGTGGACAAGGCCCGCCTGGGTGTCACCGGCTGGTCCTACGGGGGCTACATGACGCTCCTGCTGCTGACCGCGCCGGACACCCCGTTCCGCGCCGGCGTCGCCGGGGCGCCGGTCACCGACTGGGCGCTCTACGACACCCACTACACCGAGCGGTTCATGGGCACGCCGGCGGACAACGCCAAGGGCTACGCCGCCACCGAGCTGGTCGCGCGCATGCCGAGGCTGCCGGCCGGCTCGCTCCTGCTCATGCACGGCATGGCCGACGACAACGTCACCTTCGACAACTCCACGCGCATCCTGTTCGCCCTGCAGGCGGCTGGGACGCCATTCGAGACCATGGTCTATCCCGGCCTGCGCCACCGGGGCGGCTGGACGCCGAAGAACCGCATGCATCGCACCGTGCAGACGATCGACTTCTTCGACCGCAGGCTGAAGTAGCGCCGCTCAGGCCGCGACGCTCTCGGCGCCCGGCCGCGGGAGGACCGCCTCTATGGCGCCGATCAGGGCGGCCGTCTCGATGGGCTTGGCCACGAAGCCATCCATGCCGGCGGCCAGGTACTCGTCGATCTGGTGGCGCATGACGTTGGCCGACAGCGCCAGGATCGGGGTCGCCGCCCCGCCGCGCTCGGCCTCCAAGCGGCGCATGGCGCGCGTCGCGTCGATGCCGTTCATCACCGGCATCTGGATGTCCATCAGCACGATATCGTAGAGGCCGGTGCGGAAGGCCTCCAGCGCCTCCGCCCCGTCGGCGGTGAGACGCAGCTGCACGTCCAGCGGCTCCAGCAGCGCCGCCAGCAACAGGCGGTTGGTCTTGTTGTCCTCGGCGGCCAGGATGCGCAGTGGGGGCAGTTCCAGGGCCGCCTCGGCATCTTCCTGCTGGGCGGCCGCGGAAGCGACCCACGCCAGCGGCAACTCGAAGGTGAAGGCCGAGCCCCGGCCCTCGACGCTGGTCACCGAGACCGTCCCGCCCAGGAACTCGATCAGCTCGCGGGAGATGGCCAGCCCCAGGCCCGTGCCGCCGAACTTGCGGGTCGTGCTGGGGTCTACCTGCGAAAACCGCTGGAACAGTTGCTCCAGCCGGTCGCGGGCGATGCCGGCGCCGGAGTCGGCCACCGTGCAGACGATTCCGTCCTGCGTGCGGCGCACCGCCACACGGATTTCGCCGGAGGAGGTGAACTTCACTGCGTTCGAGGCCAGGTTGGCCAAAACCTGGCGGAATTTGCCGCCGTCGCCGCGCCAGATGCCCCGGGCGGCGGGCTCGACGTCTACCAGGAAGGCCACGTCCTTCTGGTCGGCCAGAGTGGCGAAGCTGCGCGTGGCGGCCTGCACCTCGCGCTCCAGGTCGAAGTCGTGGACGTCGACCTCCATCCGCCCGGCCTCGATCTTCGACAGGTCGAGGAGGTCGTTGAGGATGCCCAGCAGCGAC
>NZ_CADEGK010000024.1 GCF_902826855.1 uncultured Phenylobacterium sp.
GAGAGGGCGGGCGATGCGGTGGCGCGAGGGGGCCGGGGCTGGAGGGCTGCGGCCCTGGTCCACAGGGTGGAGCGTCGGGCGGGCTTCAGGTGACCGGCGAGGACCCGGCAGATTGGCTTGAGGTTGGCGATAGGTGAGCTTCAGGTTGTCCCTTAGGGTGACCTCTAGGTTTACCTTGAAGAGGAGGACTACGAAGTAGACCTTGAAGAGGTAGACCTATGGTTTCTTCTTAGGTCTTACCTTAGTACCCCCAAACCCCCGGACTCTCGGTACACCTCGGTCGTCTCCGCCTCCTCGCCCCACTGGAGGGGTGGTCTCACTTGGCCCAGCGGGCGACCTCAGGGGGGGTGGGGTCTCCAAGGCTGCAACCTAATTGGTCGGGGTCGTCTGGAGGGGCGCGGGCCGGGCTGCCATGCGGTGGCCTCAGGGGCGGCGGGTCTCCCAGGCTGCTGACTAATTGGTCGGGGTCGTCTGGAGGGCGGTCTGGACGCCTCCTTTCCTAGGGTGGGCTGTAATTGGTTGCGCCCGTGCGGACGGCGGCTTTAAGGCCCCGCGAGGGTGGCCTCTGGGGCCGCGTGGGTCCTAGGGTGGGCACTAATTAGCCATGCCCGCAGGTGACCTCCTCCCCGAGGGTGAGGGGTAATTGGTCGCTCCCGCATGCAGGCCTGGAAATCGGCCCGAAGCGGCACCTCAGGACCGACGAGCTACATGCCTGCCGCCCATGGCGGGTATACGACCTCCTTGGGTCGCCCAGGTCGGGGCTGCTCAGGGTGGTGGCCCTGCGCCCCGCTCCAGCACTCGCTTCACGGCGATGGCGGACCATGCCTTGCCCCTGGGCGGCTGGACGCGCATGTCGTCCAACCGCCGGGCCACGGCAGCCAGTGACAGCCCTTGGCCCCGGAGGTCAGCAGCGATGGGACGTACCCGCTCGGCAAAGGTGTCGGCCTTCAGGACGACTGCAGCGGCTCCCAGGTCGGGCCTGGAGACGCTGAGCCCCTGGGGGTTGCCCAGGCGCTTGATGGTTGCCCCCGAGCGCCGCGAGACGTGAACCTCACCAGACGCGAGGCGGGCCTTGATGGACCCGAGGGCGGCCTTGGTGCGTACCGAGATGGCCTCCCGCTCGCCCTGGGCGATCACGGCCATGATCCCAATGGTCAGGTCCGTGGCATCAGGCATGTCAGCCGCGACGAAGCTCGTCCCGCTGTCTTTGAGCGTCAGCAGGAAGGCGGCGTTGCGGGACAGCCTGTCCAGCTTGGCGATTAGGAGGCGAGCCCCGGTAAGGCGGCAACGTTCTATGGCCTGGGCGAGAGCTGGACGGTCGTTACGCTTCCCGCTCTCGATCTCTTCAAAGGCGGCCACGAGGTCACCTCCGGTCGCCCGCAGGTAGTCCGCGACGGCGCGCCGCTGCGCCTCCAGCCCCAGGCCGGAAGCGCCCTGGCCCTGCGTCGACACGCGATAGTAAGCGATGAAGCGATGAGACATAACAAACCCTGAAACGAGCGATAGGAGGTTTGTTACGTTGTAGGTGGTCATGACGTCAAGGGGCCCCGAGGGACGGGACTGCCATGCTTGAAGGACGGGCCTGCCACGGCCTCACTGCGACTGGGTAAGCGGACGGAGCTCGGGCTCTTGCCCGGGGCTGCATCCAGCGCGCTACCAGTCGGACGGCACGGGGTGCAGGCGGGCCCGGAGGTCGCCGTATTCGCGTTCTGCTGCCGTGGGGGGCACGGGGGGAAAGGGATCAGTTGCCTCGACGGGAGTCGCCTCGAAAGGGTAACCCCAAAACCATCTCAGTCGGGGCACGGTCGGTCTCTGTCCCCCGCACGCGCTACGTGGCGTGGTGGACAGATCGCGTTCCTGGCTTACGGTGCCGCACCGCCTGCTGAGATTGTGGATGGGGGAAGATGTCTAGCTCAGTTGGTCGCGTTCTTGGGCTGCTGCGCATGCTCGACGTGCAGAAGGGATGGGGTGCCTACACGCACATGGAGCAGTTGATTGGCTCAGGAGCCACGCCTGCTCAGATTGCCAAGCTCATAGCTTGGGTTTTGGACGCCGCCGATGCTGCAGATAGTGAAGTCCGCAACCTCGACGTGGACGGGGAGATGAAGGACGGCATCCTTCATGTGACCGGAAAATTACGGGAAGCGTTCACGCCGTCGAACATCGGCAACAACATGGTGAATTTTTTTCCGGCGCTACCCCAGACGCTCGGGAGCTTGAAGTCCTTTCTGAAACTCACGGGTCTTGACCGGCCCGGGCAGCCTGAATTGTCAAATGACCTCCTTGCCGAGATCGAACAGGTGTTGGGAAGCAAGGCATTCGCGGACCTCGACCCGCAGATGGCACAGCTCGCGCGCCGTCACCTTCGCTTACTAACGATCACGCTCAACCACCTCGATGCGTTCGGAGTGGACGGCGCGATGATTGCGTACGCCGAGCTCATAGTGAAGCTCCAGGCAGCGATGCGGGACGCTCCTGCTGCTCAACAGAAAAAGGGCAAGGGCTTCATGGATGTGGTCGGGGGGTGGGCGGCGAAACTGAGGGTGCTCAACGAGGCCTACGAAACTGGAACCAAGCTCATCGAAAACGCGTCGGATGTCGTTGACCTGCTTGGGGTCGGCTGAACGAGCGCCCTGCGCCGCTCGCGCCAGCAGTCGCGCGGACGTTCGCCACCTTGCCGAGCGGCTGCGGTCTCAGTCTGGGCGTGGTAGTCTGACGGACTCCACAACGGCCACCAGCTGCTCGTCCAGGGAGCCGCCGAAGTAGGTCCCGATGGTCATGCTCTGCTTGCCCGTCGCGTGCCCGACGATCTGCGAGACGACCCATTCGGGGTGCCCTGAGTGCCGCACGGCCTCGGTGACGAACCAGCGCCGGAAAGAGTGGAAGTCCACGCGGCTGCGCCCGTCCTCGCGGACGTCGACCACGCCGACGCTGCGGCGGTACGCGGTGTATCGCTCGCCCATCTTCTCATGTCGCCCGCGGCCCTTGCCCGCGGACTTCGGCAGGTCGTGGAACAGGTAGTCGTCAGGCCTCTTGCCCGCGCTCCGGCGCTTCACGAGGTCGGTGAGGTCGGAGTGGATGGGCAGCCGCCGCTTGGCCGCTTCCGTCTTGCCCTTCGGGATGGTCAACCAGCCGCCCACCCTGTCACGTACACGCAGGGCCCCGATCTCGCTCTCACGCGCCCCGGTCAACGCGCCGACGCGGATGAAGTCGGCCATGGGCTGCTCCGCCGTGCCTCTCAGCAGCGCGACCATCTCGTCCATGGTGTACTCCCGGACGTCGGCCCGCCCAGCCTGGCGGGGCATCTTGTGCCCCGACCAGACGTTCTCTGGGGCGTCGCGTCGGGTGACCAGCCAATCCCAGTAACTCGACAGCGCCGACCGCTTGGACTTGGCGGTCGTCACGGACCGCTCGGTCTTCACAAGGTGGGCGATGAAGTCTGAGGCGGTGCGCCGGTCCACGGCGCGGAGGTTGTTCCCCGCAGGACGGCCCCGCAGGAACTCGCCAAGCTGCCGGACGGCCAGCTTGATGCGCGACACGTAGCGGAGACTCACGGGGCTTGCGCCGATGAAGTCGTCCACGAGGTACTCCACCGGAATGCGGGTGCCGTTCACGAGCCCGGCAAACTCCAGCGCCTCAGCTTCGCGCTTCGGATCGTAGGCGGGCTCGACTTCGCCAAGTTCGTCGGTCACCTCCCCCAGCACGGGCCCAAGACGCCGCTCTATCTCGCGGTCGTAGGCGACGTCCGCGTCGGTCGTGCCGGTGGCCCTGAGGGCCTGCCAGTACGCCACGTTCTCCTTGAGGGTCTTCGGGCGCACCTTCTCGATGCCCGCGCGGACCCTGCCGGCCTCGATGTCGAACCGCTTCAGCGCCTCGGCCTTGCTCTTGGTCCTCAGCGAGCGGACGACCTGTTTTGGGATCTGCCCCGGCCCTGGGGAGAAGTTCCGGCGGACGTAGTACATGCCCGTCCGACCGTCCTTCACGAGACCGGGCGGATCGCCGGCAGCTTTGATCCAGCGGGGTCCCGTGTAACCATCCGTGGGCATTTCCTGTGTGACCATTTCTGACCTAAACTACCTAAGTCATTATGGTTTCACAGCAAAGATGGCAAGAAGTGTCGAGTCACCTAGGCGGCACCATCCCCACACCGGCAGCGACGGACTCTCCGACGCAGCGATGCGTCGCCATCAGGTCAGCATCAGCGCCATCCCCGGATCGCCCTTGGCCATGGCCCGCTGGTAGGCGGGACGCGCGGCGATGCGTTGCAGGTAGGCCAGGATGTTGGGCGAGCCGGAGATGTCGCGCGGCACGAAGGCGCGCATGGTGGTGAGCGAGAAGCCGATCATGATGTCGGCGGCGGTGAGCTCGGGACCGGCCAGGTAAGGAACCTCGCCGAGGCGCTTCTCGATCAGGGCCCAGGCGGCTTCGCCGCGTCCGCCCACCCAGGCGGCGCGCGGATCATCCTCGGTGACACCCAGAGCCCGGGAGATCATCACGGTGAACTGCGAGGGCATGAACCCGCCGTTGATGAAGTGGAACCAGAACAGATAGTCGGCGTAGTTGGGCGCGCCGGGGGGCACCGCCAAGCGGCCACCGCCGTAGGTGTGGATGATATATTCGACGATCGCCGCCGACTCCGGCAGCACCACATCGCCGTCGGTGATGATCGGCGCGGTGCCCAGCGGGTGCAGGGCCTTGTAGTCATCCGGCGCGAGGCGATTGTCGGCGCGCCGATCGTAGACCTTCAGGTCGTAGGCGATACCCAGCTCCTCGCAGAGCCAGACGATGCGCTCGGACTGGGAGACGCCGAGGTGGTGGACGGTCAGCATGATGAGGTCCCGGTTGATGGCGGCGGGATGATGCACACGGCTCGACCGGCCGCTAGGCGCCGCAGCGGAAGCTGCGCCGCTATGCGGCCCGCGGCGAGGCGGTGGAGAACGTGTCGGCGATGAGGCGGGCGAGCTCGGGGCGGCACGAGCCGCAGGCGCTGCCCGCGGTGGTCGCCTCGCCCACGGCCTCGACGGTCACCGCCCCCGCGGTGATGGCGGCCCTGATGCCGGCGGCGCGGACGCCTCGGCAGGCGCAGACCAGCGGACTGGAGTCCAGCGGCCGGCCCGGTGCGCGGCCGATCAGGATGGCCGCGCGGTCGGCGGCGCTGAGCGGCCCTTGCGCGAACAGTTCGGCCAGCCAATCGCGGGGCGGCAGCTGCGGGCCGGTGGTCAGGAACAGGACCCGGTCCAGCCGGTCGCCGTCGAACCAGGCCTCGCGGACCGCCGATGTCGCCGGGTCCTCGTAGCGCGCCACGTCGCGCCCGGCGCCGCGGGCCAGGGCGCGGCTGACGGCGGCGCGCTCGGCCGCGTCGCCGCGGCCGGCGAACTCGTGCAACTGGCACGCCGTCTGGGGAATGCGCCGCCAGACCAGGTCCAGGCCTGGCGGGGCCCGGGCCGGCGCGCGGGCCAGGAAGAAGCCGCGCCAGGTCTCGCGATAGGGCCGCACGCGCGCGGGGGTGTGCTTGAACTCCGGCTGGCCGGAGCGGGCGTCGACCTTCGCCGCGACCAGCGGGTTCGCGCGCCCGGACGGCGCAAAGGCGTCCGTCCAGTGCATCGGCATGAAGAGCGCGCCGGGGCGTTGCCGATCACTCAGCCGGGCGAGCGCCACGGCCTCGCCCTGGCGGGTGGTGACGCGGGTGAGGCGGCCCTCGGTGATGCCCAGCGGTTCGGCGTCGGCGGGGTGGATCTCCACATAGGGCTCGGGCGTATGGCGGCAGAGCTCCGGGGCCAGCGCCGTGCGGGTCATGGTGTGCCAGTGGTCGCGGACCCGGCCGGTGTTGAGCGCCAGCGGATAGGCGGCATCGGTGGCCTCGGCGGGCCCCCGCGCAGCGACCGGCTGCAGCCGGGCCCGGCCATCGGGGGTCTGAAACACGCCATCGGTGAACAGCCGGGGCGTGCCGCCGCCCGCAGGCGTGATCGGCCACTGGGTCGGCTGCAGGGCCTCATAGGTCTCTGGCGAAATGCCGGCCATCGGGCCGAGGTTGAGGAAGCGGTCGGTGTTCTCGTAGGCCGAAAGGCGGGCCCACTCGCGGAACACCTGGACCGGCGCGCGCCAGCCGAAGGCCGAGCCATGGCCCATGGCCGTCGCCACGTCGGCGATGATCCGCCAGTCGGCGCGGGCCTCGCCGGGCGGTTGGAACAACTGCCGCTGGCGGGTGATGCGGCGTTCCGAGTTGGTGACTGTGCCATCCTTCTCGCCCCAGGCCAGGGCCGGGAGCTTCACGTGAGCGAAGCCGAGCGTGTCGGTCTCGGCCACGCAGTCGGAGACCACGACAAACGGGCACGCGGCCAGCGCGGCGCGGACACGGCTCGCGTCCGGCAGGCTGACCACCGGGTTGGTGGCCATGATCCAGATCGCCTTGATCCGGCCGGCGGCGACGGCGTCGAACATGTCCACGGCCTTCAAGCCCGGGCCGGCGGCCAGGCGGTCGGTCCCCCAGAAGCGGGCGACGCGGGCGCGGGCCGGCTCGTCGAAATCCATGTGCGCGGCCAGCGTCGTGGCCATGCCGCCGGTCTCGCGGCCGCCCATGGCGTTGGGCTGGCCGGTGATCGAGAACGGACAGGCCCCGGGCTTGCCGATGCGGCCGGTGGCCAGGTGCGCGTTGAGGATCGCCGAGCCCTTGGCGACCCCCTGAGCCGACTGGTTGGCGCCCATGGAGAACAGGCTGACCGTCTTCGGCGTGGCGGCGAACAGGTCGTAGAAGGCCGTCAGCTCGGCGAGCGGGACCCCGCAGTCGGCGGCGACTGCGGCGGGCGACTGGTCCGCCTGCGCCAGCTCTGCGGTGACCGCCTCGTAGCCGGAGACGTGGGCGTCGATGTAGGCCCGGTCGATGGCGCCGCGACGGACGAGGTCGGCCAGCAGGCCGTTCCACAGCCGCACATCGGTTTGTGGCGCGATGGCCAGGTGCAGGTCGCAACCCTGCGCCGTGTCGGTGCGGCGCGGGTCGATGACCACGTGGCGCTGGCCGCGGGCCCGCGCGCTCTCCATGCGGCGGAACAGCACCGGGTGGGTCCAGGCGGCGTTGTGGCCGGAGAAGACAACCAGGTCTGCGAGGTCCAGGTCCTCGTAGCAGCCGGGCACAAGGTCGGCGCCGAACGCCAGCTTGTGGGCCACCACCGCCGAGGCCATGCAGAGCCGCGAATTGGTGTCGATGTTGCCGGAGCCGATGAAGCCCTTCATCAGCTTGTTGGCGGCGTAGTAGTCCTCGGTCAGCAACTGGCCGGAGACGTAGAACGCCACAGCGTCCGGCCCATGGCGGGCTATGGTCTCGGCGAACCGCCGGGCGACCAGACCCGTGGCTTCCGGCCAGGTGACGCGCCGGTCTCCGATCGTCGGGTGCAGCAGGCGGCCCTCCAGGCTGACCGTCTTGCCCAGCGCCGCGCCCTTGGAGCAGAGGCGGCCGAAGTTGGCCGGGTGGACCGCGTCGCCCTCGACCTCGAGGCTGCGCCCCTCAGCCCGACCAGCCACGCCGCAGCCGACCCCGCAGTAGGGACAGGCGGTTCGGACCTGTGTCACGGCTGGCCGAGATAGATCCGGCCGTCGCGGATCTGCAGCGGAACGGTGGGTGCGCAGCCCTTGCCGGCGTCGGCCCCCAGCGGGTGGCCGGTGGCGAGCGATATCGACCAGTTGTGCAGCGGGCAGGCCACCGCATGGCCGTGGACGATGCCGTTGCTCAAGGGGCCGCCCTTGTGCGGGCAGCGGTCAACGAGGGCGAAGACCTGACCGTCGCCGGTGCGGAAGATAGCCACATCGCCGGTGGGCGTGGGGACGCGGCGGGCGCCGCGCACCGGGACGTCCGTCACCGCGCCGACGTCGGTCCAGGCAATGGGATCGAGCACGAGGGCGTTCATGCGGGGGCCATCTCCATCCGGCGGCTGAGCGGGTTGAACTCGTGGGAATCGCGACCGGCGACCCGCTCGGCCCAGGGGTCGATGCGGTAGAAGCGCTGCGAGTAGGCGAACCGGTCGTAGAGCGCCTTGCGGTCGGCCGGGTCGGCGACCTGGGCGCGGATCCATTCGATGCCCAGGCGATCCATCCACTTGTAGATCCGCTCCAGGTACCAGGCGGTCTCGCGGTAGCTCTGGGCCACGGCGCAGATCGTCCAGATGGCTTCCTCCTCGGTGGCCACCTTGGTGAGGATCTCGGTGCCGCGGATGTGCAGGCCGGCCGCGCCGCCCACGTGGATCTCGTAGCCAGAGTCGACGCAGATCACCCCGATGTCCTTGCACGTGGCCTCGGAGCAGTTGCGAGGGCAGCCGGAAATTCCCAGCTTCACCTTGGCCGGGGTCCACGACCCCCACATGAACTTCTCCAGCCGCACGCCCAGGCCCGTGGAATCCTGGGTCCCGAAGCGGCACCAGTCGGTGCCGACGCAGGTCTTCACCGTGCGCAACGCCTTGCCGTAGGCGTGGCCGGAGACCATGCCCGCCGCGTTGAGGTCGGACCAGACGGCGGGCAGATCGTCCTTCTTCACGCCCAGGAGGTCTATGCGCTGGCCACCGGTGCACTTCACCGTGGGGATGGCGAACTTGTCGACTACGTCGGCGATGGCCCGCAGCTCGGCGGCCGAGGTCACCCCGCCCCACATGCGCGGCACGACGGAATAGGTGCCGTCCTTCTGGATGTTGGCGTGGACCCGTTCGTTGATGAAACGGCTCTGACGGTCGTCGCGATAGCCCTCGGGCCAGGCGCAGAGCAGGTAGTAGTTCAGCGCCGGGCGGCACGTCGAACACCCGTCGGGCGTGGCCCACTCCAGGGCCTGCATCGCCGCCGGGATCGAGCGCAGGTCTTCGGCGACGATGCGGCGGCGCACCTCGTCGTGGCCGTGGCCCGTGCAGCCGCAGACCGGCTTAGGCCCGCTCTGGGCCTGGAAGGCGTCGCCCAGCGACAGCTTCAGCAGCTTCTCGACCAGCGGCGTGCAGGTCCCGCAGGACGCCGAGGCCTTGGTGACCGCGCGCACCGTCTCCAGGGTGGTGAGGCCCTGGCCGGTGATCGCGTTGACGATCTCGCCCTTGCAGACGCCGTTGCAGCCGCAGACCTCGGCCGTATCGGCCATGGCGGCAACGGCGGCGCTAGGGTCCAGGCCTCGAAGGCCCTCCGTGGCGGCCTGGCCGAACACCAGGGTCTCGCGGATGTCGCCGACCGGCTGGCCGGAGCGCATCAGGTCGAAGTACCAGGCCCCATCGGCCGCGTCGCCGAATAGCACCGCGCCGGCCACCTTGCCGTCCTCCAGCACGATCCGCTTGTAGACCCCGCGCCCGGCGTCGCGGAACACGATGTCCTCGCAGCCCTCGCCGCCCAGATGCTTGCCCGCCGAGAACACGTCGACCCCGGAGACCTTCAGGCGGGTGGAGAGCGCCGAGCCCTCGTAGGCGCCGGTCCCGGCGGTGAGCGCCTCGCCCAGGGTGCGGCACATGTCCCAGATGGGCGCCACCAGGCCGTAACACTGGCCGCGATGCTCCACGCACTCGCCGATGGCGAAGACCGCCGGGTCGGAGGTGCGCAGGCCGTCATCGACCACCACCCCGCGGTTCACCTCCAGCCCGGCCGCCTTCGCGAGGCCTGCGCTGGGCCGGATGCCGACGGCCATCACCAGAAGGTCGCAAGGCAGCACCCGGCCGTCCTTCAGGCGCAGGCCGGTGACCTTGCCGTCCTTGCCCTCGATCGCCTCCGACTGCGCCTCCAGCACGGTCTCGACGCCCTTCTGGGCGAGCGCCTCGGTGAGCAGGAAGCTGGCGGAGGCGTCGAGCTGGCGCTCCATCAGCACGTCCATGAGGTGGACGACCGTCGCCTTCATGCCGCGCTTCGAGAGACCATAGGCCGCCTCGATGCCGAGAAGCCCGCCACCGATGACCACCGCGCGGCTGTCGGGATTTGCCGACGCGGTGATCATGGCCCCCACGTCATCTAGATCGCGGAAGGTGACGACGCCCGACAGATCCGACCCTGGAAGCGGCAGGCGAATAGGCTCCGACCCGGTGGCCAGGATGAGCTTATCGTATGGCCAAGCTTGCTGGCCGGCGACCTGAATCACCCGTTGCGTGAGGTCGATCCCCTCCACGGTGCACCCGGTGTGCAAGGTGATACGGTTCTGCGCGTACCAGGCCTCGTCGTTGATCACGATGTCTTCGAAGGCCTTCTCTCCGGCCAGAACCGGGGAGAGCATGATCCGGTCGTAGTTCACCCGGGGCTCGGCTCCGAAGATGGTGATCTCGTAGCGATCGGGGTCGCGCTTCAGCACCTCTTGCACCGCACGGCAGCCGGCCATGCCGTTGCCGATGACGACGAGTTTTTCCCTGGTCATACGCTTACTCCTAGAGACGCAGGCCGCCGGCGGCGCCGGCCAGCTCAGGCCAGGTCTTGCGCCAGCGGGTCTTGACGCCGGTGAGGCCGACGAGGGCGAAGAGCGCCAATGCGGCGAAGGCCAGCAGGCCGGTCTGGTAGGAGCCCGTGAGCTGCTTGGCCCAGCCGAGGCTGGAGGCCAGGTAGAAGCCTCCTACGCCACCGGTCATGCCGACCAGGCCGGTGACGACACCGATTTCCTTGCCGAAGCGCTGGGGAGCGAGCTGGAAGACCGCTCCGTTTCCTGCGCCCAGGGACATCATCACGAAGAGGAAGCAGGCGAGCGCCACCCAGGGGCTGGGCTGCTGGAAGCTGGCGAGCACCAGGCCGAGGGCCGCCAGGACGTAGACCACCGAGAGGGTGCGCACGCCGCCGAGGCGGTCGGCCATATAGCCGCCGACCGGGCGGAGGAACGAGCCCGCAAAGACGCAGGCCGCGGTGAAGAAGCCGGCGGTGACTGCGCTGAGACCATATTCGGCGTTGAAGTAGATGGTGAGTGACGACGAGAGGCCGACAAAGCCGCCGAACGTGACGCTGTAGAGCGCCATCAGCCACCAGGCGTCGGGGATCTTCAGGACGTCGAGGTACTCGGCGAACCTCTTGGGCGGCGGCCGGTTCGGGGCGTCCTTGGCGAAGAGCAGATAGACGACCAGGGCCACAGTCAGCGGCGCCGCGGCCAGGCCGATGACGTTCTGCCAGCCGAACACCTGCGCCAGGCCCGGCGCGAACAGGGCGGCAAGCGCCGTGCCCGAGTTGCCGGCGCCGGCGATGCCGAGCGCGAGGCCCTGGTGTTCCGGCGGATACCAGCGCGAGGCCAGCGGCAGGGCCACGGCGAAGGACGCACCGGCCACGCCCAGGACGATGCCCAGCACCAGCACCTGATTGTAGCTGTGGACGCCCAGCACCCAGGCCGTTGCAAGCCCCGCCAGCACGATCAGCTGGCCGATGACGCCGGTTTTCTTGGGCCCTATATGGTCCACAGCCACGCCGGCCACCAGCCGTAGGAGGGCGCCGGCGAGGACCGGCACGGCCACCATGAAGCCCTTCTGCGCCGGCGTCAGACCGAAGTCCTTGGCGATGGCCACGCCTAGCGGGCCCAGCAGCACCCAGGTCATGAAGGAGAGGTCGAAGTAGAGGAACGCCGAAAGCAGTGTGGGGGTGTGGCCCGACTTGAGGAAACTCTTGGAAATCATGACGGGAAGGGCCCGGGATGTGGAACGGGGGGGTTCGCCGGGTTGCTGGAAGGCTCAACCTTGAGCCGGTCCGTAGCCGCGAACGCCGTTGTCCTGGGCCTGACAAAACCCGTAGCCCGCGGTCTCACCGCGTCGCACGGCGAATCGACCCGCCCGGCGGCCGGGCCGTGCTGCAGTGCAAAATATGGGCGCCTGGTGCGAAGCGGTTGCCCGGAAAACAGGCTTCAGGCAGCGGGACGGAAGCTGGCGTGGCGAGCGTAGAGGAACTCGATCACCGAGTGGCGCGCCGACACGTAGGCCTCCGTGGCATCCACCTCGATCCGGCGCCGTGGCCGGGGCAGGTCGACGGTGACGATGTCGCCGACGCTCGCCGCCGGCCCGTTGGTCATCATCACGATGCGGTCGGAGAGAAGCACGGCCTCGTCCACGTCGTGGGTGATCATCATCACGGTGTTCTTCAGCTTGCCGTGGATCTCCATGACGCTGTCCTGAAGGTTGGCGCGCGTGAGCGCGTCGAGGGCCCCGAACGGCTCGTCGAGCAGCAGCACCTTGGGCTCCATGGCCAGCGCCCGGGCTAGACCCACGCGCTGCTTCATGCCGCCTGAGATCTCGGCCGGTTTCTTGTCCTTGGCGTGGGTCATCTGGACGAGCGCCAGGTTCTCCAGCGTCCAGTCGTGTCGATCGGCGCGGGACCTGGAGCGCCCGAACACCTTGTCCACCGCCAGGCGCACGTTCTCGTAGACGCTGAGCCAGGGCAGCAACGAGTGGTTCTGAAACACCACGGCGCGGTCGGGGCCCGGCGCCTCGACGGCCTGATTGTCGAGGATCACTGCGCCCATGGAGACGGGCAGCAGGCCCGCCACCACGTTCAGCAGGGTGGATTTACCGCAGCCGGAATGGCCGATGATCGAGATGAATTCGCCCCGGCCGACGGCGAGGTCGACCCCCCTCAGCACCTCGCTCGCCTTCGCGCCGGGGCTGAAGGTGACGCCGAGGTTCTCGATGGAGAGATAGGCTCTGCTGGGCATGAGGGGCTCCTATTCCGCGGCCGCGCCACGGGAGACGATACGGCCCACGAGCGCGACCAGCCGGTCGAGCGCAAAGCCCACCAGGCCGACCCAGACCAGGGCCACGACGATGTCGGAGATGCGGGACGAGTTGTACTGGTCCCAGATGAAGAAGCCGACGCCCACCCCGCCCAGCAGCATCTCTGAGGCCACGATCGCCAGCCAGCTCATGCCGACGCCGATCCTCAGCCCGGTGAAGATGTAGGGCGTGGCGGCCGGCAGGAGGATGGTGACGAAATACTCCGGCGGCGACAGCCGCAGCACCCGGCCGACGTTGACATAGTCCTGCGGGATGTTCCGCACGCCGACCGCGGTGTTGATGATGATCGGCCAGATCGCGGTGATGAAGATCACGAACAATGCCGAGGGGTTGGCCTCGTGCAGGGCGGCCAGGGAGATCGGCAGCCAGGCCAACGGCGGCACGGTGCGCAGGACCTGGAAGATCGGGTCCAGCGCGCGGTGGGCGAAGCGGCTGGAGCCGACCAGCACGCCGAGCGCCACGCCGACCACCGCCGAGAAGCTGAAACCTATGGCCACCCGCTGCAGGCTGGTGAGCGCATGCCAGAACAGGCCCTTGTCCACCCCGCCGCGGTCGAAGAACGGATCCAGGATCAGGTCACGGGAATCCTGCCAGATGGTGGTGGGCGCGGGCAGGCCCGTCCCGTCGCTGGAGAGCACCTGCCAGACGGCCAGCACCGCGGCCAGCGCGATGACGGGCGGCAGGACCACGCCCGCGACCCCGCGCGCCCGCGCCGCGACGGCGGCGAGTCCAGGGCGGCGAACCGGTAGCGCAAGCACGGCCGCCGGCGCGGGGGCGGGGGTGACTAAGGGCGGCGGGTCTTGATCGTGCGACCAGGCGGGCAGGCTCATGGACGCGTCTCCTTAGGCAAGCTTCTTGATGGGCTGGCTGGCGAGGTAGGCGTTCGGGTTGGCGGGGTCGAAGACCTTGCCGTCGAAGAACCGCTCGACGCCGCGGCTGTCGGAGGCCGGAGCCGCCACGCCGAGCGACTTGGCGGCCGCGCGCCAGATGTCGGCGCGGTTCACGCGGTTCACCAGCGCCATCTTGTTGGTGGCCTGGGGCAGCACGCCCCACCGGACGTTCTCGGTGACGAACCAGAGATCATGCGACTTGAAGGGGAAGGACGCGTTGTCGGCCCAGAACTTCATGATGTGCGGCGAGCCCTTCAGCATCCGCCCATCACCGAAGTTCACCGTGCCCTGGAGCCGCGGCAGGATGTCGCCCATGGGCACGTTGATGTACTGGCGCCCGGACACCACCGAGCACATCGCCGGGCGGTTGGCCTGCTTGTCGCACCACATCTGAGCTTCCATGACCGCCATGGTCAGGGCCAGGGCGGCGCGAGGGTATCGGGCGACCCAATCGGCCCGGACCCCCAGCGCCTTCTCCGGGTGGTTCATCCAGATCTCGGAGGTGAGACAGGCGGTGTATCCGACCTTCTGGTTGATCAGCTGGGCATTCCACGGCTCTCCGACGCAGAAGGCGTCCTGGGTGCCGGCCTTCATGTTGGCCACCATCTGCGGCGGCGGGATCACGATGGTGGAGACGTCCGTATCCGGGTTGATGCCGCCCGCCGCCAGCCAGTAGCGTAGCCACAGGTCGTGGGTCCCGCCCCGGAAGGTCATGGCCACCTTGGCGGCGTTTCCGGCAGCCTTGAGCTGGGCGAACTTGGCCTTGGCCCCGGCGCTGTTCAGCCCGACCTTCACAGCCTTCAGGTCGTTGCCGACACTGATGGCCTGGCCGTTGGTGTTGAGCCGGGCCAGGATGTTCATCGGCACGGCCTTGCCGATATTTACGCCAGCCGTGAACTGGTACGGCATCGGCGTCAGGATGTGGGCGCCATCGATGCCGCCGCCCGCCGAACCCAGCACGAGGTTGTCCCGCGTGCCGCCCCAAGACGCCTGCTTCAGCACCTCGACGTCGGGCATGCCGTACTTGGCGAAGAAGCCGCGCTCCTTGGCGATGATCAGCGGCGAGGCGTCGGTAAGGGCGATGAAACCCAGCCGCGCCTTGGAGACTTCCGGGCCTGGGCCGGCCGCGAACGCGCCGGACGGCAGCAGGGACTTGGCGGCGGCCAGCGTGGCTGCCGCACCGACGAGCGCCTGGCGGCGGTTCGGGGTGAAGGTCTTGGCGGTCATGGACGTGCCTTCCGTCAAAGCTTGTATTCGAGGGTGAACCAGACCTTGGTCCGGCTGGGCGGCGGCGCGGCGGAGCCGGCGGGCACACGGGTGTTGCGTTCGAAGTCCGCGTACTTGATCGCCGCGCTGAGCTTGGGATTGAGGGCGGCCTGGACCTGGGCGTTCCACTCGCGGCCGAGGCCGGCGCCGGTCCGCTGGTTGTTGAAGTCGTGGTAGCGGACCAGGACATCGATGTTGAACAGGTAGGCCCACCGGAAGCGTGGCCGGACGTTCAGGGTGAAGTTCAGATCCTCGATCCCGTCGACGAAGCCCTTGTTGCCGCCCGCCGGTTGGACGAACGCGTCGGACCATCCCTGGAAGGCGTGGGTCGTAGCCAGGGGTGTCGTGAACCCGCGAACGCCGTTGCCCTCGAGGGACTCGAAGGCGATCCTGGCGGTCCATATGTCGAAGGTCCCGGCGACGTCGCCGCCCCAGTAGTCGAGGCTGTAGCCAGGCGTGTTGCCGTTGTAGTCGCGCTGGTTGGCCCAGGTGGCGCTGTAGGCGACCTGGAACAGACCCAGCCAGGTCTTGCCGGAGGCCTTGACGCCCTTGGTCAGCGAGGAATTGGCGGCGGCGTTGCTGAAGTCGAGGGCGTAGACGAACGGCTGGACGCGCAGTTGCTCCGCGGGCGACCAGGTCAGCTGCGCCAGGTGGCTGTCGGAGTCCCAGTCCCGCTGCTCGCCCAGGACGCGGTTCACGTGGTGGACGTATGCGTAGAACAGCTTGAAGCGGCCGTGAGCCAGATCCAGCCGGAGCGCGTCGAAGGTCTGCTCGTCCTGGCGCCAGCCGACGTTGCCGATGAAGCGCTGGTCGTCGAGAACGATCCGCTGGCGGCCCACTACGCCCTGGAACGCGGCGTTCGGGGTCCAGCTGAGCTGCAGGCGATTCAGCTCGGTGACGTCCGGGTCATTGATGATCGGATAGCGAGCCTTCGCCGCGCCGTTCAGGGGCGGCGTGGTCGCGCCCGGGACCTGCACCTGGAAGTGCTCCGGGCCGGCCTGGCGGACGTCCTCGAATTCCACCAGCCCCTTGAACCCGTTCCAGTCGCCGGTTTCCCAGCCCAGCCGGGTGCGGATGGTGAAGGACTCGCCGTTGCGGGTGAGGACGGCCGTTCGTTTCTGGTCGACCGACTCGTAGCGGCCGCGCACCTCCAGCAGGAGCTTGCCGCCCATGATCGCGTCGCTGATGGTCGTGGCTGCCCCTACCGGCTCCGGCGCGGGCGCTTCGTGGGGCGCTGGGACCGGGCCGACCGCGGCCTCCATATCCAGGCCATCCTCGGTCGGCGCGGTGACCGATGGTGTGTCCGGCGGCGCCTGAGCATACGCTGTCCCGGCCCAGACGATGGCGGCTCCCGCCGCCAGCGCTCCCCTCAATCGGCTCATGGCTCTATCCCCCAGCCAAAAAAAAGCGCCCGCCGGGGCTGAAGCCCCGTGCGGACGCCGGTGTCCTGGTGTTGCGCGGAACGTCGTTGCCCCGCGTGTCGACCTCAGGACCTCATGCCTGGCGCTGCACCGCAACACCACGGGGTCGTGGGAAGGACGAAAACGTCGCTTAGACGCCAGCCTGCCTAGGCTCTGCGCAATCCGTCATGTTGCGGCGCACAAGAAGCGGGCGTTCAGGCGGGGCGGAGCCGGCTGAGCGCGCCGTGCACGGCGTGCGCCTGCGCCTCGGCAAGACGGAAGGGCCCCAGTGGACTGAAGCCGACGAGGCCGTCCAACGGGACGATCGCAGGTCGGCCGAGATCGACGGCGGCGGCGGCATGGAGGTCGGGGCGGTAGACCTGGCCGGCTACGCGGCCGATGTCGACGTCGGCGGGGATGTGCCGCCAGCGCATCATCTGGCTGAGCAGCCACGCGGCGTGCACCGGCTGCGGCGCGCTGGCGCCGTCGGCGTCGAAGACGATGTCGCCCAGAGACGCTTCGATCACGGCGGCGTCGGCGCCGACGTAGTGCGGTCGGGCCAGGATGGCCGCCAACTCGGCGCGGTTCTCCTGCGCGTCCGCCCAGGCCGCGGCCCGCAGCAGCGCGCGCAACACCGCCCGCAAGCGCGGCGGGTCCGCCTCCGCCCAGGCTTCAGTGACCGCGAAGACCTTGTCCGGCGTGCGCGGCCACAACTCGCTGCCCCGCGCGGCGATCATCCCGGCCCCCGCGACCACCGCAGCGGTGTCCCAGGGCTCGGTAACGCAGAAGCCCTCGACCACGCCGCCGACCAGTAGCTCGGTCATCCGAGAGGGCGGCGCGACCGTGAGGCGCACGTCGTTGTCGGGATCCACCCCCGCCCGCGCGAGCCAGTCGCGAAGCAGGTAGGCGTGGACCGACAGGGGAAAGACCACCGCCAGGGTGAGCGGGCTCGCCCCTTCCTCCCGGCGGCGCGCGATCAGGCGGGCGAGGCCGTCGGCGTGCGGCCCCTCGCCCACCGCGGCCGCGAGGTGCGACGAAAGCGTGATCGCCGGCCCGTTGATGTTGAGGGCCAGGGGCGCGACCAGCGGGATCGGCCGGCCATCCGGAGCCCCGAGCGACGCGGCCAGCGCCAGCGGCGCCAGCAGGTGGGCGCCGTCCAGGGCGCCCACCGCGAGCTTGTCGCGCATGGTGGCCCAGGAGACCTCGCGGACCAGGTCGACGGCCAGGCCCTCCTGGCCGAAATAGCCCAACGCATCGGCCACGATCAGGGCCGCCGCGTCGTTGAGGGCAATGAAGCCCAGGCGCAGGCGCTCGCCGCTCATCCGTCGCTTCTCCCCTTGAGAACACCGGCGAACGCCAGCAGGTCGGCCGCCACCGCGCCGAGCGGCCGCCCAGTATCCATCGAGAGCTTACGCAGCAGGCGGTAGGCCGCGTCCTCCTCCAGGCCCCGCTCCTTCATCAGTAGCGCCTTGGCCCGCTCGACCGTCTTGCGCGACGCGAGGTCCGCCTTGGCTTTGTCGAGGTCGAGGCGCAGCTGGTTCATCAGCTGGAAGCGGCTCATGGCCACTTCCAGCACCGAGCGGACGCGGGCTTTCGAGAAGCCGTCGACCACATAGGCCGACACGCCGGCGTGCACCGCCTCCTCCGCCAGGCCCGCCTCCGAGCGGTCGACGAACATCACCACGGGTCGCGGATTGGCCACGGTGGCCTCGCGCAGGCTCTCGATGGTGTCCCGATCCGGGCTGTTGGAAGCGACCACGATGACGTCCGGCTCGAACTTCGCCGCCTCGCGCTGGTCGAAGACGCGCACGTGGCGCACCTCGAGCGGCTCCACGCCGGCCAGCCCTTCGGCGACGAGGGCGGCGCGGGCCGGGTCCGGATCGACGACGAGAACGCGCATGGCGTTGACTAGGCGGGGCGGGTGCGTACGGGCAGGGCGGTCGCGCCGGCGGGGGCCGGGCATTGCGCTACGCCCGGGGTTTAATCAGCCGGCGCCGCCTTCTTGGGCGTTTTGCAGGGCGGCCAGCAGCGCCGCTCGCTCGTCCGGCGTATTGGCGCCGCGCAGGCGGGCCGCGGCGCCGAACGGAACGGGCAGGCGGGCGAGGCCTGCCAGCCCCACCAGCCGATTCAACGACATGCCGCGCTCTGCGCCCGACGGGAGGGCCGCCAGATCCAGCACCAGCGGCACGTGCAGGCCCTCATAGGCTGCGCCGGGCGCGGGGGCGGCCAGCAAGGGCGCCAGGTCCGCGGCGGACAAGGTCGGCGCATCGACGGCGAGGACGAGGGCGCGTGTGCATCCCCGAGCGCTCAGCGCCGCGGCGCCCGCCAGCACGCCGCCGGCGGGACCCTGTCGCTCGTCGACCACAAAGGGCAGGCCGTAGTCATCCGGTCCGACGCTGAGCGTCCATTGCGCTGCGCAGGCCGTGGCCACCGCGGCGACGCGGTCGATGGCGCGGACGCCGGCCCAATCGAGCCGCGCCTTGTCCGCGCCCATGCGGGTGGCGGCCCCGCCGCTCAGGATCATGGCGCCCAGCATCGCCCCGCGTTCTACGACGCGTCCTCGCGCGGCGGCCAGCCTCTCTGCGGGCCGACCGGGGTCCTAGACCGGCGCGCAGGTGTTCATGTTGACCGGCATCGCCTCGGCGCGGCTCCACTGGCCGCCGGCCTTGGAGAACAACGCGAACGCCGAGCCTGGCTGCCCACCCCCGCTGCGCCCGTTGAAGCTCATGGCGGCGACCACCTGAGCCGTCACGCCCTTGGCTGCTTCCTCCGGAGTGATCTCCTGCATGGCCTTGCACGTGACCTCGAAGCTGTCGCAGCCGTGGCCGTCGACCTTGGCCTTACAGGCCACGTGGTTCGCCTCCAGGTCGTTGCGCCAGGCGAGGATCTGCGGATCGAGACCGGCGTGGGGATCGCTCGGGTCGGACGTGGTCCCGCCCTGACTGCAGGCGGCGAGGAGGAGGCCGCAGAGGCCGGCGGCCGCGAGAGGTCTGATCACTTAGGGCTCCGCAGGAATGGCGCGGAGCGCTTAGCCCAAAGAACAAGGCTTGGGTGTGACCAAAGTGCGGGCGGCGCGAAATTCCTCCGGCCGTCCTAGTTGGCGGGCGCCACTGCGGTCATCACGGGGCCGATCTCGTCGTGCAGCACCAGGTCGGCATAGCCGTCGAGTTCGGTCTCCTCGCGGTTGACGATCGCCAGGACCGCCCCGTTGCGCTTGGCCATCACCGGAAAGCCGGCGGCGGGATAGACCACCAGCGAGGAGCCCAGAACGAGGAACAGGTCGCAGGCCATTGTCTCGGCCTGCGCGCGGGCCATCGGCTCCAGCGGCATGGCCTGGCCGAAGGAAATCGTCGCGGTCTTGACGATGCCCCCGCAGTCGCGGCACGCCGGCAGATCGCCGGTCGCCTGCCAGAGCGACTTCAGGTCGTTCAGGTCGTGGCGCAGCGTGCAATCCAAACAGGTCGCGTAGCTGGCGTTGCCGTGAAGCTCGATCACCTGGTGCGCCGGGACGCCGGAGGCCTGGTGCAGGTTGTCGACATTCTGGGTGATCACGGCGCTGGCCTTGCCGCGGGCGATCAGGCGGGCGACGCCCATGTGACCGGCGTTGGGCTCGCGGCCCACCCAGCCGGCCCGGCCGCCAAAGGCGCGCTCCCAGGCCTCGCGCCGCCGCGCCTCGTTGCCCACGAAGTCCTGGAAGTAGATCGGCTTCATCTTGCTCCACACGCCGCCGGGGCTGCGGAAGTCGGGAATGCCGCTTTCGGTGGAGATGCCCGCGCCCGTGAACACCACGATCCGGCGCGCGTTGGCGATGGCGTGGGTCAGGTCGTGGCGAGTGGCGTCGAGGCGTCTGGACATATCGCCATCAGCTTAAACGCGCGGCGGGGATCGGCGGAAGATGCAAGGCAAGGAAGTTGGGGATCGGCCCGGCCTTGGTCGGGGATGCCAGGGGTGTGGGCCGGGCCGATCGGATCGCCCGTTTCCGACAGGCAAGTCGTTGGGCGATCGCGCGTCAAACGTGCAATTGGCCTCAGAGTTCCGCGTAACGCGATTCTTCAACCGGAACCGAAGGCGCGCGCCAGGTCGGCGGGGCCGACGCCATCCAGCTCCAGCCGCTTCACCCGCGCCGTTGCGCCGCTGGCGATGCGAACCGCGGACCGGGGAATCCTCAGGGCCCTGGCGACCAGGGCCACGACAGCGGAGTTGGCGGACCCGTCGGCGGCCGCGGTGGCGACTCGGAGTTTCAGGAGCGGCCGGCCCTGCGCGTCGGCGGTCCAGCCCTCGATGGCGTCGCGCCCGCCGCGGGGCGTGACACGCACGGTCAGCCGATGAGCGGGAGGAGCGGGCTGAACAGCCATGGAACGAGGTAGGTCCGCGCCGCCGACAGCACCAGGATGGCTATGATCGGACTGATGTCGACGCCGCCCAGGGACGGGATGAAGCGCCGGAATGGGGCCAGCACCGGGTTGGTCACGGCCTCGAGGGTGCGCACCACGTTGTAGACGAACTGGTTGCGCAGGTTGATCACGTTGAAGGCGACCAGCCACGACATGACCGCGCTGATGATGATCGCCCAGATCAGCAGGAACAGGATGCCCTGGATGATCACGAGGAAGAAGCTGCCCATGGCTCGCTTCTACCCGGCTTTGCGATGGTGGCAAGGCGGCGTGCGAGCCAGCGGCGCCGAGGCGGCTTGACAGGTCCCTCCCTGATCGCCTTATTCCGCGCCTTCCTGGGGCCGTAGCTCAGATGGTAGAGCGCCTCGTTCGCAATGAGGAGGTCAGGGGTTCGATTCCCCTCGGCTCCACCAGGAACCTGCCAGCGTGTCGGCGCGGCTAGAAGTTGCTTGGCGCGCACGGCTTCCGAAGGCGGGCGCTACCGACCCTCGAGAACGCGTGCGAATGCGCGCTCAGCTCAATCCACTGGACAGACTAGGGGTGGCGAAGGACCGGTTGACCCGCGCGCGCATCAGCGGCAGCGCACCTGCCCCCGGTCGATTTCCTGGCCAATTACAGCACCCAGCCCGGCGCCGATAACGGTTCCCAGCAGTTCAGAGCCGCCGGGAGCAATGATGTTGCCGAGGACGCCGCCGGCGATCGCGCCGACCACAAGTCCCGTCGTGCCATCAGGGCGGCGGCAATAGTAGCGCCCATCCGAGCCGCGGTAGATGCGGTCGTTTGGGGTGAGGGCACGCTCTCGGTAGCGCGGGCTCTCGCGATAATAGCGGCTGGCGTCGTACTGCCCCGAGGCTCCGGGCCGATCATGGTCGTAACGGTCCCAGCGCGAGCCGGACCCGAATCCGTCCATCGTCTCGCATCCGCTGAGCGCCAGGGCCACGGCGGCAATCATCAACCTGCGCATCGTCCGTTCTCCCAAGATTGAACGCAGATTGCAGATAAACGGCGCGTTGACCTTGATCGGGGTCAATCCGTCGAGCTTCCCTGCCGGAGGTAGAAATGTACGAGCGCGGGCTGGGGGAGGTCGGTCACCCCATCGGGCGATTGCCGGCCGAGTGGACGGAGGAACTCCGCATTTTCAGCGCGATATCGAGAAGGGATCCGCCTCCCGTCGGCTCCACCAGGAACCTTCCGCTCCGCACCGGAGGTCGCCCTGCGTGAGGACGACGCCCACCACAGGCGGTCGGCTTGTGTACGCCGTCGGCGATATCCACGGGCATGCCGATGTCCTGCGGCCGCTCATCCGCCAGCTGAAGGACGATCTTGCGCGCAGCCGGCCGCGCGAACGGCCGCTGCTGGCCTTCCTGGGCGACTATGTGGACCGCGGGCCCGACAGCTGCGGCGTCGTAGAGACGATCCTGGCGCTGGAGGCGGACGGGCCGTTCGAGGTGGCGTGCCTGAAGGGCAACCATGAAGACGCGCTGGAGCGCGTGTTGCGCGACGCCGACTTCGGACCGCACTGGATCGCCAACTGGGGCGCAGCGACACTCCAGTCGTACGGCGTCGCGGTCCCACGCCATGGCCGGGAGGCGCAGGAGACCGCCCGCGTGCAGGCCGAGCTGACCGCCGCACTGCCTGCGCGCCACAGGGACTTGCTCGGCCGCTGCGCGATGTCGCTGAGCGTCGGCGACTATCTCTTCGTCCATGCGGGCGTCCGGCCGGGTGTGCCTCTGGACCGCCAGGCGGAGCGCGACCTGATGTGGATCCGCCACGACTTCCTGGAGTCGGACGCGGACTTCGGCAAGGTGGTGGTCCACGGCCACACACCATGCCGACGGCCGGAGCTGCGCGCCAACCGCATCGGCATCGACACCGGCGTCTACTATTCAGGCGTGCTGACCGCGGTCCGCCTGGAAGGGACTGACCAGCGGATCATCCAGGCGACGGCCGACACGCCGCCGATCGGCTTTCGCCCATCGGCCGAACCCTTGTAGGAGGGGTCCGCGTCCCTCGGCCCTTCCTCTGATTCAGGTTCTGATCCGGTGACCTCCCACTGGCGCCTCCTGATCGCGGCGGTCCTGGTCCTGATGGCCGGGATCGTGGCGCTGCCACGGTTCCTGCCGACCCCGCAGCTGCGGGAGAACCGGGTGCTCGCGGCCGCGCCGGCCTGGCCGCCGGCCGGCCTCAGTCAGTTTCGACAGGAGGCTGACGCCTATGTGGCGGACCGCTTTCCGCCGCGGGCCATCCTCATCGGCGCGCTGAACTATGCCCGCATGCGCCTGGGAATCAGCGGCTCGGACCGGGTGATCGTCGGCCGGAAGGGGTGGCTCTTCTACGACGACGGCTCGCACCTCGGGGCCGCGCGCGCCGACCCCCCGCTCACCGACGACGAGGCGAGGGCCTGGCTGGGCGTGCTGGCCGGTCGCGCGCAGGCCCTTGAGGCCCAGGGGACCGAGTACCTCGTGATCGCTCCGCCGGCCAAGGAGGGGGTCTATGGCGAGTTTGGTCCGGCCTGGTACGCCGGCGCCAGCCCACGGCGGGCGGGCCTGCGCCTGGCGCGTCTGGCGGAGGCGGCGGCGCCTGGCCATGTGATGCACCTCGAGGGACCGGTGCGGGCGGTGAAGGACCGGGGCGTCCTGGCCTTCAGCCGCCACGACACACACTGGACCGGCGCGGGCGCGCACGGCGGCTACGCGGCCCTGATGGCCCGGCTCCAGGCCAGCGGCCTTGGCGAACCCTCCCGGCCGCTCTCGGACTTCACGATCAACCCCAACCCCAAGCGCCCGCGCGATCTGGCCATGATGCTCGGGGTGGCCGGCTATGTGGACATCGCCTATCGCGACCACATCGATCCCGGGGCCGCTGCGCGGAACCGCACCCACTGGTTGACCGAGCGCCGCGGGTGGACGGCGCCGCAGGTGATCGACACGGGCCACGCCGGCAAGCCGGTTCTGCTGATGACCCGCGATTCGTTCTCCAACGCGCTCACGCCATTCCTTTACAGCCACTTCAGTCGGCTCATCCTCACCCACATCGACGATGGAGCCTGGCGGCCGGAGCTGATCGCCGCCTGGCGGCCGGACGTGGTGATCCTGGAGGTCCAGGAGAACAGCCTGCGTCACGTCATGGGCGCGGGCCCGGCCCCTTCCCCCGCGGGGCGTGCGAGGATCGAGGCCGCACTGGCGGCCAACCGCTAGTGCGCGTCGTCCCAGTTGGCGGCGGCGCGCGCGTCGACCACCAGGGGCACGGAGATCGAGGCCGCCGGCTCGGCCGCACGCTCCATGATCCGCCTGGCCACGGCGATCACCGCGTCGGCCTCGGTTTCGGGCGCCTCGAACACCAGTTCGTCGTGCACCTGCAGCAGCATCCTGGCCTTCAGCCCGGCGTCGATGAGGGCCTGCGGCATGCGGATCATCGCGCGCCGCATGATGTCCGCCGCCGCGCCCTGCAGCGGGGCGTTGATGGCGGCGCGGTCGGCGAAGGACCGTTCGGCCTGTGACTTGCCGCGTGCGGCGGGGATGTGGACCTTGCGGCCGAAGATGGTGCTGACGAAGGCCTCGGCCCGGACCTGGCGCTGCATGCGGTCCATGTAGGTGCGGATACCGGGGAAGCGCTCGAAGTAGGTCTTGATGTAGGCGCCCGCCTCCTCCCGGGGGATCGACAGCTGGTTGGCCAGGCCGAAGGCCGAGATGCCGTAGATGATGCCGAAGTTGATCGCCTTGGCGCGCCGGCGGGTCTCGGCCGGCATGCCCTCGACCGGCACGCCGAACATCTCCGAGGCGGTCATGGCGTGGATGTCGAGGCCCTCGGCGAAGGCCTTCTTCAGCTGCGGGATGTCGCCCACATGGGCCAGCAGCCGCAGTTCGATCTGGGAATAGTCGGCGCTGATCAGCACGTGGCCCGCCTCGGCGACGAAGGCCTTGCGGATCTTGCGGCCCTCTTCCGTGCGGATCGGGATGTTCTGCAGGTTGGGGTCGGTGGAGGCGAGCCGGCCGGTGGTCGCCGCGGCCAGCGAATACGAGGTGTGGACGCGGTGGGTCCTGGGATCCATCGCCGCAACCAGGTTGTCGGTGTAGGTGCCCTTCAGCTTGGAGAGCTGACGCCAGTCCAGCAGGGTGCGCGGCAGGGCGTGACCCTGGGCGGCCAGGTCTTCCAGCAGCGAGGCGTCGGTGGACTGAGCGCCGGTGGCGGTCGTGCGGCGGCTGTCGAGGCCCATCTCCTTGAACAGGATCTCGCCGATCTGCTTGGGCGAGCCCAGGTTGAAGGACCGGCCCGCAAGTTCGAAAGCCTGCGCCTCCAGCTCCGCCATGCGGACCGAGAAGTCGTTGGAGAGCGCGCGCAGCTGGTCGGGGTCGACCTTCACGCCGGCCAGCTCCATGCCCACCAGGACCGCGGGCATTGGCCGCTCCAAGGTCTCGTAGACCGTGGCCATGCCGTCGTGCGCCAGCCGGGGCTTCATGTGCTCCCATAGACGCAGCGTGATGTCGGCGTCCTCGGCGGCGTAGCAGGTCGCCGCGCCCAGCTCGACGTGCTTGAAGCTCTTTTGCGACTTGCCCGCGCCTGCGACAGCCTTGTAGGCGATCGGCTCGTGCTCGAGCACCCGCTTGGACATCTCGTCCAGGCCGTACTTGTTGTGCAGGCCGCCCTCGAGCGCGAAGGCCAGCAGCATGGTGTCGTCGATCGGCGAGACGTCGATGCCGTAGCGCCGCAGGACCGCCTGATCGTACTTGGCGTTGTGGCCTATCTTGAGGACGCCGGGGTCCTCCAGCAGCGGCTTCAGCTTCGCGAGCGCCGTTTCCAGCGAGACTTGAGTCAGGTCCGACGGCGCTTCGAGCTCCAGGCCGCCCTCGTGCTCGTTGGCGTGGCCGACGGGGATGTAGCAGGCCTGGCCCGGCGCGGTCGCCAGCGAGATCCCGCACAGGTTGGCCGTGGTCTGCGACAGCGCGTCGGTCTCGGTGTCGAACGCGACCACGCCGCCAGATCGCGCACGCGCGATCCAGGTCTCCAGCGCCGCCAGATCGCGCACGCACTCATAGGCGCTGACGTCGATCGGCGCGTGCGTCGGCGAGGCGGGCCCCGAGGCCTTCATCTCGGCGACCACGGCCTGGACGGCGGCATCGCGGCCGGGCGCCATGGCGTCGCCGACCCGCCGCGCCAGCGTGCGGAACTCCATCGTCTCCAGGAAGGCCTGCAGCACCGCCGGCTCCGGCTCACGCACCTTCAGGTCGTCAACCGGCTCCGGCAGCGGCGTGTCGCAGTCGAGCTGCACCAGCTGGCGCGACAGGCGGATCTGGTCGGCGAAGTCGATCAGGGTCTGGCGGCGCTTGTCCTGCTTGATCTCGGCTGCGCGCGCCAGCAGCGTGTCGAGGTCTCCGTACTCGTTGATCAGCGCCGAGGCGGTCTTGATGCCGATCCCTGGGGCGCCGGGAACATTGTCGACGCTGTCGCCGCACAGCGCCTGCACGTCGACGACCTTGTCCGGCGTGACGCCGAACTTCTCGAACACCTGGTCGATGCCGATCTTCAGGTTCTTCATGGTGTCGAGCATGGTCACCCGCTCGTCCACCAGCTGCATCAGGTCCTTGTCGGACGAGACGATGACCACTTCGCCCGAGAGGTCGCGCACCTTGCAGGCGTAGGCGGCGATCAGGTCGTCGGCCTCGTAGCCCGGCAGCTCGATGCAGGGCACGCCGAACGCCTTCGTCGCCTCGCGCACCAGCGGGAACTGCGGGATCAGGTCGTCCGGCGGCGGAGGGCGGTGGGCCTTGTACTTGTCGTAGAGCTTGTTGCGGAAGGTATCCTCGGAGTGGTCGAAGATCACCGCCAGGTGGGTCGGCGCATCCGGCTGGGCGCGCATGTCGACCAGCAGCTTCCAGAGCATGTTGCAGAAGCCGGCGACCGCGCCCACCGGTAGTCCGTCGCTCTTCCGGCTGAGCGGCGGGAGCGCGTGGAAGGCGCGGAAGATGAAGCCCGACCCGTCGACCAGATAGAGCCGGACGGCGGGCCCGTCCTGGGTGGGCGTGCGCTCCGTATCGGGCAGCGGAGGCGCGCCGAGGTCTTGGGGGGCGTCGAGGGTCTCGGTCATGGCTTCAAGATAGGCCGGTGATCCCGCGAGGTCACCCGCGGGATCAGGTCGAGAATCGTTTCTGCAGCGCCGGCGCGCCCTCGGCAGCCGCCATCAGCTCGGTCGACGACCCGCTCGCCAGGAAGGCGGCCGCGGTGCGGGCGAGGGCCGCGTAGGCGGCGTTGAAGGTCGCGCTTCCCGCGCTGAGGCGCCGTGCGCCGAGCGCCGCCAGCGCCGCCGCGTCGGGCGCGCCAGGGCGGGCCAGGATGTTCAGCGGAGCGGGGATCGCCGCGGCGAGGCGGCGGATCAGCTCCGGGTCGACGGCGCCGGGCACGAACACCCCGTCCGCGCCCGCCGAGACGTAGAGTTTGCCGCGCGCGATCGCTTCCGCCTCGGCGGCCTCGCCCTCGGCCAGTCGGCGGAGATACACATCTGCGCGGGCGTTGATGAACAGTGGGACGCCTGCCTGCCCGGCCGCCTTGCGCACCGCAGCGATCTTTGCGGCATGCAGCTGCGGATCGCGGCCGCCGTCCTCGAAGTTGATCCCGACGGCACCGGCCTGGATCACCTGGCCGACGTTGCGCTGGAGTTGGTCCAGGTCATCGGTGAAGCCGCCTTCGAAGTCGCAGCTGACCGGCACATCAACCACGGCCGCGATCGCGGCCACCACGGCGCAGGTGGTCTCCACGGCCAGGATGTCACCGTCGGGCTGGCCGTGGACCCAGGCCACGGCGGCCGAGGACGTGGCGATGGCCTTCGCGCCGGCGTCGGCGACCACCGCGGCGCTGGCGGCGTCCCAGGCGTTGGGCAGGACCAGCACGTCCGGCCCCTGGTGCAGCTGGCGAAACAGTTCGGCCTTGGCGGTCTGGCTCATGGGTCCCTCGACGTCTTGCTACTCAGACGGGGATATGGAGTGCGTTGTGACACGGCGCTGGCGGATTCCGGACACCGATGGATCAGAGGCGCGCCGACAGCTCGGCGGCGACGCGCTGGACCACCGGCGGCCACGTCGCATCCTGCCCCTGGCGAAACAGGGTCACCGACCGGTACCAGGGCAACGACGGCGAGCCGACGCCGTAGCGCCACTCGGGCCGGGCAGGCACCATGACCAGCGCAGGCGTGCCCAGGGCGCCCGCGAGATGGATGATCGTCGTCTGCACGGAGACCACCACGTCGAGCGTCTGCACCAGGCCGGCGAGGTCCTCGAAGTCCGCGACCTCGCTGGGCGGTGGCAGGCGAATGCGCTGATGTCCCGCATTCGCCGCCGCCACCTCGGCCTCGACGTCGCCGTACTGCAGGCTGACGAACTCGCAGTCGGGCAGATCCAGGATCGGCCGAAGCTGGGCCAGCGGCATGGAACGCGCGTCGCGCCCGGTCCGCCGGATGCCGCCCCGCCAGGACAGGCCAATCCGAAGCCGCCCCTTCCTTGGCCCCAGCCGCTCCGCCCATTGCGCCCGGACGGCCGCCGAGGCGGAGAGGTAAGGAACGCCGGGGAAGTCGGCGAGGCGGTTGCGATACAGCCGGCCGAGGCTGCCGATCGCCACCACAGCGTCGGTGTCAGGAAGCGGCGCGCCTTCGGCTAGCGGACCCAGGAGCCCGAGGTCCGGGAAGGCGTTCGCGAACAGCCGATGCAACCGGGTCTCACAGACCAGGGTGACCGATCCCGCCGTGGCCAGAAGGTCGGGAAGCGCGCTCGCAAACATCACGACGTCGCCCACCCCCTGCTCCGCTACCAGCAGCACGCGGCGGCCAGCGAGCTGGCCCGTTGTAATGTTCGGGTCGAGCCGGCCGCGCAGCTCGGGCGTCACTTGCCCGGACGCCCCGGTGAGGAACGAGGGCGTCCGCCAGCGCCACTCGTAGTCCGCCCACCCGGCCTCGAACTGCTGAAGCGTGAGCCGCGCCACCCCCCGGTTCCAGCGCGCATCGGCGAAGGTCGGGTCCAGCGCGACGGCGCGGTCGAAGCCCTCCAGGGCGGAGTGGAGCCGCCCAAGCTTCACAAGCAGGTCCGCGTGGCCCTTGTGCAGGAGGGCCGACTCCGGGGCGAGGGCGACCGCCGTCTCGGCGCACTGGATGGCCTCCTCCAGCCGATCCAACTGCTCGAGGGCGAGGCTCCGGTTGTGATAGGCGGCCGCATAGCCGGGATCGCGGGCGATCGCTGCGTCAAAGCTGGCGAGCGCCTCGGCTGGCTGCTCGAGGCCCATGAAGGCGTTGCCTTGGTTGTAGTGTGCGGCGGCGGCGTCCGGGTCGAGCGCCAGGGCGGTGGCCAGGCTCACCAGCGCCTCGTCATGGCGTCCCAGCGCGTTCAGCGCGACGCCCAGGTTGGTATGCGCGGTTGCAAAGTCGGGCTTCAGGCGCACAGCCGCCTCGAAGCCTTCCGCGGCGGCCTCGAAGCGTTCCACATCCAACAGCGCCGCGCCGCGATTGTTGAACAGGTCCGGCTCCGCCAGCCCGAGTTCCAGCGCCCGGTCGAAGCTGGCGATCGCCGCCTCGGGCTTGCCCAGGCGTCGTAGCGCGACGCCCAGGTTGGCGTGGCTGCGGGCGAAGTTCGGATCGATCTCCAGGGCCTTGCGCAGCATCTCGACGCTGCGCTCCAGGCGGCCCATCTGCAGGGAGAGGAGTCCGAGGAGGTTGTGCGCGGTGAAGTGGCGGGGCGCCGCCTGGATGATCCGCTGGTAGAGCGCCTCGGCTTCGGCAGCGCGGCCGTTCTCGTGATGATCCATGGCGACCCGCAGCGTCGATCCGATGTCCAAGGCTTCTTCGGGCACGGCCGCCGGCGCTCCACTTCGCAGCCCTCATAGCCAGCCGGCCGGGTTCGGGCCAGTCGGTGCGGGTCACCAGCAGCCGGGCGGCTCGCGTCCGACCGCGGAAACCGGCTAAGACCTACCCGTGGCCGCCTCCGTCCTGACCCGCCTAGCCCTGACCGACTTCCGCTCCTACGCCAGGGCGGAGCTCGCGCTGGACGGGCGGCCGGTGTGGCTGGCCGGGCCAAACGGGGCGGGCAAGACCAACCTTCTGGAAGCGGTGAGCTTCCTCATCCCGGGCCGGGGGCTGCGCGGATCGGGCCTGGCCGAGGTGGGCCGCCGGTTGCCCGGCGAAGCGGCCGGCCGCGCCTGGGCCGTCGCCGTCACAGTGCGGGTCGGCGGCGACGACGATGGCGAGACCCGGCTGGGCACCGGGGTCGAAACGGCCGGCGCCGTTCGCCGGGTAGTCCGCGTCGAGGGCGAGCCCGCGCCACCTGGCCGGCTGGCCGAACACCTGCGCCAGGTTTGGCTGACCCCGGCGCAGGATCGCCTCTTCCTGGAGGGCGCTGCCGAGCGGCGGCGGTTCTTCGACCGGCTGGTATTCGCCGCCGAGCCGATCCACGCCGCGCACGTGCAGGCCTACGAGAAGGCCTTGCGCGAACGCATGCGCCTGCTCACCGACGGGCCCGCCGACGCCGCTTGGCTGGACGCCCTCGAGGCGCGGATGGCCGAGGCAGGCGCCTTGATGGCCGAGGCCCGCGCGCGCACGCTCACCGCCCTCACCGCCGAGATCGCCACCCGCGGCGAACGGCCCTTTCCACTGGCCCGGCTGTCGCTGACCGGCGAATGGGAGCGCCTGGCGCTGGAGGGCGCGGACTTCGCCGACATCGAGGCGCGGCTGGCCAAGGCGCTGGCCCCGGTGCGCGAGCGCGACGCCGCGGCCGGCCGCGCGCTCACCGGGCCGCACCGCGGCGACCTCGCCGTGGTCCATGCCGAGAAGGACCGCCCGGCCGCCGAGTGCTCCACCGGAGAGCAGAAGGCGCTGGTGCTCAACCTGATCCTCGCGCAGGCGGCCCGCCTGGCCCGCGCCGAAGGCCACCCCTCGCCTATCCTGCTGCTGGACGAGGTCGCCGCCCACCTCGATGCGCGCCGCCGCGCCGCCCTTTTCGACGAGATCGAGGCGCTCAGCCTGCAGGCCTTCCTCACCGGGACAGACGAAATGCTCTTTGACGGCCTGGCCGGTCGCGCCCAAGGCCTGCGTGTGGAAGGTTCGGAGCTGGTGGAGATCGGCCGGTGACCCGCTTCGTCCTCGTGCACAGCCCTTTCGTCGGGCCTGCGGCGTGGCAGGCCACGGCCAGGCTGCTGCCCGACGCGGTGGTCGCCGACTACGGCTGTGTCACCGGCCCTGACTGGTACGGCCGCGTGGGCCGGGCCGTCGCCGCGCAGGCCGGCGAGGCGCCCTGGACGGCCGTCCTGCACTCCGGGGCCGGCGGGTTCGCGCCAGCACTGGCGCGGGCGGCGGCCAGCCTCGCCGGCTTCATCTTCGTGGACGCGATCCTGCCGCATCCGGGCCGGAGCGTCCTCGACACGGCGCCGGCCGAGATGATCGCCCAACTGCGTCGCGTCACCACTGACGGCTTGCTGGCGCCCTGGAACCGATGGTTCGACGTCGATCCGACCGAACAGATGATCCCGGATCCTGAAGCACGCGCCGCGTTCGTCCGCGACCTACTGCGTACCCCCTTCGCCTTCCTGGAAGCGGTCGCCCCGGACGATTCGGCATGGGAAGTCCTGCCGGCAGCCTACATCCAGCTCAGCCGCAACTACGACCGGACCGCTGAGCGCGCCGCCGCACGCGGCTGGCGCGTGAGCCGCGAACGGCTCCACCACTTAGCGATGGCCAGCCACGCCGATCGGGTCGCTAGCCTACTGCTGGACGCCGCATCGCCCACCAGCGTCGTAGAATCCATCCCGGGGAGGCTCCCATGACCGCGCTCAGCACCACCACCATCGCGCTCGGCGACCTCGCCTTCACCATCGATCAGGCAGGTCCTGTCGACGGCGAACCCGTACTGATGCTGCACGGCTTCCCGCAGACGCGGCGGGCCTGGCGCGGCCAACTGCAGGTGCTGGGTGGGGCCGGCTACCGGTGCGTGGCGCCAGATCAGCGCGGCTACTCCACGGGCGCGCGCCCGGCGGGAACCGAGACCTACGCCACCGCCAACCTGGTCGCCGACGCCCTGGGGATCATGGACGCCCTCGGCCACGGCCGCTTCCATCTGGTCGGCCACGATTGGGGGGGACAGCTGTCATGGCTGATCGCGGCCCAGGCGCCGGAGCGGCTGCTCAGCCTGGCGGTGCTGTCGCGCCCCCATCCGGCCGCCTTCGCCCGCGCCTTCGCGGAGGACGCTGATCAGCCGCAGCGGTCGAGCCACCACAAGGCGTTCCAGGACGAGGGCGCAGGGACGGCGCTACGGGCGGACGACTTCGCGGGCCTCCGGCGCATGTTCATCGCCCAGGGCGTGCCAAGCGCCACCGCCAGCGCCTACATCGATACCCTCGCCGAACCCGGCGCCATCGAGGCGGCCGTCGCCTGGTACCGGGCCGGCGGCTCGGCTTCGCTGCGCGCCCGCGACGTGCCGCCGGTGGCCGCGCGCACGCTGTACGTCTGGGGCGACGCCGATGCGGCCGTGGGCCGGATGGCCGCCGAGGCGACGGCGGATTTCGTCACCGGACCGTACCGCTTCGAGGTGATCCCCGGCGCGGGGCACTTCCTGACGGACGAGGTCCCGGAGCCGGTGAACCGGCTGCTGCTGAGCCATCTCGGGGGCTGATCCGGGCGACCTTTTGTGCGGCGCCGAAAAGTGTGCAGAATCAGCGTCCCACCCTATATAAGAACAGCCACGTTACCCGGCTCCGCGCGCTGCCGCGGGACCGTCACCAGGCGCTGCCGGATCCGATGGTCCGGACCCTCCCTAAACGCGCCTCAGCTGGACGCAAGATGAGCGAAGAAAACGATCTCGAAGGCGGCGCCCCCGAGGGCAACGGTCAGGCCGAGTACGGCGCGGAATCGATCAAGGTGCTGAAGGGCCTGGACGCGGTGCGCAAGCGCCCGGGCATGTATATCGGCGACACCGACGACGGCTCGGGCCTGCACCACATGGTCT
>NZ_CADEGK010000025.1:0-26515 GCF_902826855.1 uncultured Phenylobacterium sp.
ACGTAGCGGTAGCGGCCGCCGACCCGCAGGTCGACCGTGCAGTGGGGCATGCTCCCTGAAACAGCCGATCGGCGCGTCGCATTTTGTTCTCATGCCAAGCTGCTGACAGAATGGTGTCAGCAAGACCCCGTCATCATGACCCTGTCAACCCCGCCAACTTCCGCCAACCTGGCGGAATTTGGTTTTCTTTTTCAAAGGTTAGAAGGATCGACAGTGTCGATCCTTCGGCGACGGAGCGGAACCATGATCACCCTGTACGGCTTCGGCGAGGGTTTCGGCCTCCCGGAAATCAGCCCCTACGTGGCGAAGACCGAGGTCCACCTGCGCATGGCGGGGCTGGCCTATGAGAAGGCGCGGGGCGCCCCGTTCGAGGCGCCCAAGGGCCAGCTGCCGTTCATCGACAACGACGGCGTCGTGATCGGCGATTCCACCTTCATCCGGGGCTATCTGGAACGGACCTACGGCATCGACTTCGACGAGGGCCTGAGCCCGCGTCAGCGGGCGGAGGCCTGGGCGATCGAGCGGATGGTGGAGAACCAGCTCGGCTGGATCATGGCGCAGTCGCGCTGGCTGATCCCGGAGAACTTCGCCAAGGGGCCCACGCACTTCTTCGACGGGGCGCCGCAGGGCGTGCGCGAGGCGGCGCTGGAGGGTGTTCGACAGGCGGTGGTGGCGGTCGGCGTCGGCCGGCACTCGGAGCTGGAGGCCCTGGCGCTGGGCGTGCGTTCGCTGGCCGCGATCTCGACGATCCTGGGCGACAAGCCCTACCTGTTCGGCGCGCGACCGTGCGGGGCCGACGCCACGGTGTTCGCCATGCTGGCGGCGATCCTGACGCCGTTCTTCGAGTGCGAGCTGCGCCGCCGTGCTGAGGGCTTCGGCAACCTCGTGGCCTATGTCGACCGGCTGATGGCGCAGTTCTACCCGGGCTTCGACTGGGACGTGGAGAGCCCCTTGCGGGCCTCGATGGCCGCCTAATCCTGTGGCGTTAACCTGTCAGTCGCGATCGTCCCCTAGCCTGGAAAGCAAGAAGCAGGCCAGGGGACAGTTCGTTGGCGCTCAGCGCACGCTTGGAGGTTCGGCAGGGACAGGGGCTGGTCATCACCCCTCAGCTGCAGCAGGCGATCAAGCTGCTGCAGATGTCGAACATCGAGCTTGAGGCCTTCGTGGAGGTCGAGCTGGAGCGCAACCCGCTGCTGCAGCGCGACGAGCGCGACAACGAGCCGGAGGATACGCCGGACACCGAGGGCCCCGCCGCCCTGGAGCAGGTTGCGGACTCCGAGGCCCGCGCCGACCTGGACGCCACCCACGACGAAGCCTCGCCGGGCGAACGGGCCACCGGCGACGCGCCGGAACTCGAGGGGATGGGGGCGGCCGACGTCGGCGGCGCCATCGACTGGTCCAAGGCCGGGAGCGGCGGCAGCTTCGAGCGCGACGGCGAGGGGATGGAAGGCGCGTACACCCGCGAGCTGACCCTGGCCGAACACCTTACCGAACAGCTCAGCGCCTCCGGCCTCACGACCGGCGAGACGGCCATCGCACACGTCCTGATCGATGCGGTCGACGAAGGAGGCTACCTGCGCGCCGAGACGCCCGAGGTGGCCCTGCGGCTCGGCTGCGACGTCGAGGCGGTGGAGAAGGTGCTCACGGTCATCCAGGGCTTCGACCCCGTGGGCGTCGCCGCGCGCGACGTGCGCGAATGCCTGATGATCCAGCTGAAGGACAGGAACCGCTACGACCCGGCGATCGCCGCGCTGCTGGACAACCTGCCGCTGTTGGCGCGGCGCGACCTTTCCTCGCTGAAGAAGGCCTGTGGGGTCGACGACGAGGATCTGCGCGAGATGATCGCCGAGATCCGCGGACTGACGCCGCGCCCCGGCGCGGCCTTCGGCGGCGAGCCTACGACCCCGGTGGCGCCCGACGTGTTCGTCAAGGAGGGCCCGGGCGGCCTGTGGCACGTGGAGCTGAACTCCGACACCCTGCCGCGGCTGTTGGTGGACCACCGCTACCACGCCCGCGTCTCCGGACAGTCCAAGACCGACCAGGAGAAGACGTTCGTCACCGACTGCCTGGCGCAGGCCAACTGGCTGATGAAGTCCCTGGACCAGCGGGCACGCACGATCCTGAAGGTCTCCTCCGAGATTGTCCGCCAGCAGGACGCTTTCCTCGCCTTCGGCGTACAGCACCTGCGGCCGCTGAACCTCAAGACCGTGGCCGAGGCCATCGGGATGCACGAGTCGACGGTGAGCCGGGTCACCTCGAACAAATACATGGCCACGCCGCGCGGGGTCTTCGAGATGAAATTCTTCTTCACCTCGGCGATCCAGTCCTCCGAAGGCGGAGAAGCGCATTCCGCCGAAAGCGTGCGCGACAAGATCAAGCACCTGATCGCCACCGAGGCGGCCGAGGCTGACGTCCACTCCGACGACAGGATCGTGGAAATCCTCAAGCGCGATGGCGTCGACATCGCCCGACGCACCGTCGCCAAGTACCGGGAAGCCATGCGGATTCCGTCTTCGGTAGACCGCCGACGGCGGCTCAAGGAACCAGCCTAGCCCTATATTCCTTTACCTCCACTTGGCGGGACCCCGGGGACACGCCAGATGGACGGTAGATGCCCGAATCAACCGCGAATGAGCGTCCGCTTTCCGCCGTGCTGATCGACATCGCCGACCACGGCGAGCCGCGCATCTCCATGGACGAACTGATGCTGCGCTTCGGGGGCCGGGCGCTGGGCGCGCTGCTCTTCGTGTTCGGCCTGGCCTGCATGCTGCCCCTGCCCCCGGGCGCGACCACCATCTTCGGCTTGCCGCTGCTGCTCCTGGCTCCGCAGCTAGTGACGGGCGGCGGCGCGCCCTGGCTGCCGGAGAAGGTGCGCAGCCGCACCATGAACACGGCCGACCTGCGCAAGGGTCTGCTGCGTTTCATTCCCTGGCTGCAGAAGGTGGAGGCGTTGTCGAAGCCGCGGCTGATCGTGCTGTTCAGCCCGCTCGGCGAACGGACCATCGGCTTCGTCTGTACGGTCCTGGCGCTGGTGCTCATCCTGCCGATCCCGCTGGGCAACATCCTACCCGCGCTTGCCGTCTCTGCGCTGGCGTTCTCGCTGATCCAGCGCGACGGCCTCATCGCGCTCTTGGGCTAT
This sequence comes from uncultured Phenylobacterium sp., assembly GCF_902826855.1. Classification (GTDB taxonomy): domain Bacteria; phylum Pseudomonadota; class Alphaproteobacteria; order Caulobacterales; family Caulobacteraceae; genus Phenylobacterium. The sequence goes on from NZ_CADEGK010000025.1 coordinate 3,140, forward strand.
GCCATCGCCATCACCTCGGGGTCCGTCCTGGCGTTCGCCGCTCACTTTATCGTCAGGACCTTCGTGCATGGCTGGGCCCTAATTTCGGGCGCTTGACACCTTCTTGTGGCAGGCGCGTTGATCCTCCATGCAAGTGCAAGTCACCGGCAAGCATGTCGATGTCGGCGAGGCTCTGCGATCGCGAGTCTCGGACGAACTTACAGCCAGCATTGCGAAGTATTTCGACCGTGGCGGCGGCGGCGCCGACGTGGTCGTCAGTCGAGAGGGACCGGCCTTCAAGGTCGACTGCGCCGTCACGTTGGCCACCGGCCAGCAACTGACCACCCACGGGATCGGCGCCGACGCCCACCTGGCGTTCGACGCGGCGCTGGAGAAGATGTCCAAGCGCATCCGGCGGTACAAGAACCGGCTGAAGAGCCACCATGGCCAGCAACTGGCCAAGCAGGCCGAGAGCGCGGCCTACTTCGTCCTGGCGGCGCCCGACGCCGATGAGGATGACGGAGAGGACGAGGCGGGCCCGGACCTCAGCTTCCCCGAGCCGATGGTGATCGCCGAGACCGAGCGGCCGGTGCTGTCGATGACCGTGTCCAGGGCTGTCATGGAGCTCGACCTGACCGAAGCTCAAACAATCGTGTTCCGAAACGCCGCGCACGGCGGACTTTCAGTGGTATATCGCCGGCCTGACGGAAACATCGGGTGGATTGATCCGGAACGGACCAGAGTACGTAACGGTACTGAGGGGGAGCGGGCAGGTCCGGCCCACTAATTGCTTGAGACGCTCGCGCGTCCCGCCCCGGTGGGACCCTGCGGTTTTGAGGTTCGTTCTTAGACGTCATGAACATCGGCGAATTGCTTGATCGCTCGGCGATCTCCCTGCGCGTGAGCGCAGCGGACGACAAGAAGAAGGTGCTGGCGGGGATCGCCGAGATCGCCGCCCGCAATTTCCAGCTCGACGCCGGGGAGATCCTTGACGCCCTGCTCGAGCGCGAGGCCGCCGATTCTACCGGCGTTGGCTACGGTGTAGCGGTGCCGCACGCGCGCCTGGCCGGGCTCGAGCGGATGCGCGGCGTCTTCGTGCGGGTCGAACAGCCGGTCGATTTCGGCTCGGTGGACGACCAGCCGGTCGACCTGTTCTTCGCCCTCTTCGCGCCCAAGAACGCCGGCGCCGAACACTTGCGCGCCCTGGCCCGGGTGTCACGCCTCCTTCGCCAGGCCGGCCTGCGCGAACAGTTGCGTAAGGCGCGAACCGCCGACGCCATCCACGCTCTCCTCGTCCAGGAAGCCGCCGCCAGGCCCTCCGCCGCTTAGGTAAGGCTCTCCACTCGACGCGCTGCAGGCGCTGTCATTCCGAACCGCGATCCGGCGTGCGCATGAAAAAAGCCGGCCCGCGGGCCGGCTTCCTTCGTCCGCGATTTCAAGGCGTCAGTGCACCGACACCGGCGCCAGCTCGTGCGCCAGGGCGGCGGCCATGGCTGCATCCCTGTCGGTCAGGACCGCCAGGCGTTCGCCGTCCGCACGGTGGACAGCGTAGAGGGTCTGGTCCGGGTCAAGCTCGATGCTCTGCATCTGCGCCGCCGGTGTGTTGGCGATGATCTCCGCGGCCTTGATCGGGCGCACATAGACAAGATTGGGCGCGCCAAGTGCGGCGAACGCTTCGGTCGTAAGAACAGGCGTCATCATGACCACCTCCAGGAAAGCTCAACGCTCCGAAAGGCGGCAGGTTCAGCGCGCCTTTCATTTGATCGGGCCCCGGCTGATCCGGCGGCCCCGTTCGAAGTACTTTTTTCAGCTCAGCCGACAGTCTGGATCGGGATGGATTGAACCCGTTTTTCCGCCTCCGGGCGGGCCAGGTCGATGTGGAGCAGGCCATGCTCCAGGGTCGCCCGGTCCACCACCATGCCGTCGGCCAGGACGAAGCTTCGGACGAAGCCACGCGCAGCGATGCCGCGATGCAGGTAGGCCTCTTCGGACTTGGCCGGCTGGCCCACGTCACGCCGACCGGCGACCACCAGCTGGCGATCCTCGACGGTCACCTGCAGCTGGTCGGGCGAGAAGCCCGCCACCGCCAGGGTGATGCGCAGCGCACCCTCCCCGAGATCTTCCACATTGTAGGGCGGATAGCTCTCGGCGGCGGCCTTGGCCGCCCGCTCGATAAGGCTTCGCGTATGCTCGAAGCCCAGCAGGAAAGGGCTGTCGAAGATCAGTCCACGGTTCATTCGAAGAGTCCTTGAAGAAGCGACTCTCCGGGCGAACCGCCCGGTATCGGCTCGGCTCACCCGGACCCTGCATATGTGGGCGCCCGGCCGAGGTTTTGCAACGCAGCGAACAGATCGTCCCGAGCCTCGCGGAGGCGCTAGAGTTCCAGGTGGCCCAGCCGGCAGAGCGACTTGCCGCCGTCGATGATCCCATAGCTGTCGATCGGACCGGTAGTGCGGCTGACGTAGCCGGCCCAGCCGGTGGTAGGCGAGGTGATCTCCGGCTTGGCGGCGTTGACGTCAGGGCGCGGCAGGCCCGTCTCGCCGACCCCGGTCACCAGGCCCGCGCCATCGACCAGGATCACCCGGGCGATCGGGACCTTCGCCGCGGTGTCCCAGCCCCAGCCGACGACCTTCACGCCATCGGCATAGCGTTCGGTGACGTTGTCGGTGTTGCCCACGCACGGCTTCATCTCGCCGGGGAACAGGCTGGCCTGCGCCTTCCCCACCATGGCCTGGCCCCACGCGGGAAGGGCTGGCATCGTTCCCGTGCCCCTGGGGGCGGCGGCGGCCGGCGCGGCGGCCGTCGGGGCCGCAGGCAGCGGAGCGCGATCCTTGGGCTTGTCGCAGCTCCCCAGAGCCGCGGCCGCGGCGGCGGCGATGAGGCAGGACGGCGCGAGGTTCTTCATGGCTCCCGCTTCTGTTCCAGGCGTCCGATGCGGTCAAGCAGCCCGAAAAGGCGAACCCCGCCAGCGGTTGCTGGCGGGGTCCATGGTGGAGCTAAGCGGAGTCGAACCGCTGACCTCTTGAATGCCATTCAAGCGCTCTACCAACTGAGCTATAGCCCCGAGGTCCGGGTCTCCCCAGGGGCGGGCCCCGGGAAGGCGCGGAACCTAGTCAAACGCCTCCGTACGATCAAGCCGAAGTTTACGGCCTCTTTCGTCGCAGGCGCCGACCCTAGCGGTCGTCGTCGCCCTCGCCGGGCAGGCCGTCGATCTCGGTCTCGTCGAACTCGTCGTCCTCCTCGTCCTCCAGGAACGGGACGTCGGCGTCGTCGGCTTCTTCTTCCTCGTCGGTGAACTCGCCGAGGTCCTCGGAGACGGCGGGGCCCGGTTCGGCGTCGGCGTCGTCGTCGTCGGTGGAGAGCGGCGGCTCGTCGACGACCTCATCAAGTTCGGGCGTGACGGCCTCTTCCTCTTCCTCCTCGTCGTCGGTCCCCTTGGCCGCGACCTGATCCTCGGCCTCGTCGGCTTCGGGGATGATCGTGCGGGCGCGGACGCGGCGGTTGCGGACGGCCTCGTCGGGGTCGAAATCGTTTTCACACTTCGGGCAGTGCGCGGGGCGCTTGCCGAGGTCGTAGAACTTAGCCTGGCAGTTCGGGCAGATTTGCTTGGTGCCCAGTTGGGGATCGGCCAAAGGCGGCAACCTCTAAGAATGATGATGTGGGGCGGAAAAGCGGCGTCCCTTGCCACGCGTGGGCGCGACTGTCAAAGCATCCGCCTTCAAGTTTGGCCCGATTCCGAAGGCGCATTTTCGGCCCATGACCGCCGCCCGACTGACCGCCCCGAGACTGACGTCAAGGCGCGCAGGCCCCCTGAAGGGGACGGTGCGGACGCCAGGAGACAAGTCCATCAGCCACCGCGCGCTCATCCTGGGCGCGCTGGCCAGCGGCGTGACCGAGATCGAAGGGTTGCTGGAAGGCGACGACGTCAAGCGTACGGCCGCGGCCATGGCGGCATTCGGGGCCGGGCTGGAACGGCTGGGGGAAGGCCGGTGGCGCGTCACTGGCCGCGGCGGCTTCGCCGAGCCGGACGACGTGGTGGACTGCGGCAATGCCGGCACCGGCGTGCGACTGATCATGGGGGCGGCGGCGGGCTTCGACCTGGCCGCCACCTTCACCGGCGACGCCTCTCTGCGCGGCCGGCCGATGAACCGAGTGCTCAAGCCCCTCGGCGAAATGGGCGCGACCTGGGTCTGCCGGGCCGGCGGCCGGCTGCCGCTGACCCTGAAAGGCGGCAACCTGCGGCGCATCGCCTACACGCTGCCCGAGCCCTCCGCGCAGGTGAAATCGGCGGTGTTGCTGGCGGGCCTTTCGGCCTCTGACGGGGCCGAGGTGATCGAGCCTGAGGCCACGCGAGACCACACCGAGCGCATGCTGCGCGGCTTCGGCGCCGAGGTGCAGGTGCGCGAGGCCGGCGCCGGACGCCACATTGTCCTGCCGGGCGGCCAGCGGTTGACCGGAACCTCCATCCGCGTGCCGGGCGACCCCTCCTCGGCGGCCTTCCTGCTGGTGGCGGCGCTCATAGTTCCCGGCTCCGAGGTTACGGTACAGGGGATGCTGCTGAATCCATCGCGGATCGGCCTTCTTGATACGCTTGGGGAGATGGGTGCGGAACTATCGGTGACCAATGTCCGCGAGGAGGGTGGCGAGGCCGTGGGCGACGTCACCGCGCGCCACTCCGAGCTGGAGGGCGTCGAGGTTCCCCCGGACCGCGCGCCGTCGATGATCGACGAGTATCCGATCCTGGCGGTGGCGGCGGCCTTCGCCTCCGGCAAGACCGTGATGCGCGGCATCGGCGAAATGCGCGTCAAGGAGAGCGACCGGATCGCTCTGATGGCAGCCGGGCTGACCGCTTGCGGCATCGGGGTCGAGGAGGAACCGGCAACGCTCACCGTGATTGGCGCCAAGCGCGGCAACCACCTGGTGGCCGGCGGCGCTGGCGTCACCACCCACGGCGACCACCGCATCGCCATGAGCCACCTGATCCTGGGCCTGGCGGCCGAGGAGCCCGTCACCGTCGACGAGCCCGGCATGATCGCCACCAGCTTCCCCGGCTTCGTGGACCTGATGCGCAGCCTGGGCGCCGAGATCGCCGAAGAGCGACCGGCAGCCGCCTGATGGCCTCTTTCGTCATCGCGGTGGATGGGCCGGCGGCGTCGGGCAAGGGGACGATTGCGACGCGCCTGGGCCGCGAGTTGGGGCTGCCGGTGTTGGACACCGGCCTGCTCTACCGGGCGGTCGGGGTGTTGACGGCGCAGGCGGGCGGGAATCCGGACGATGAGGCCGCCGCAGGAGCCACCGCCACGCGGCTCACAGCCGACCTGCTCGCCGATCCGGCGCTGCGCACGCGGACGGCGGGGGAATTGGCCAGCCGGGTGGCGGTCCATCGCAAGGTCCGCGAACGGCTCCTGGGCTTCCAGCGCACCTTCGCGGCGCAGCCAGGAGGCGCGGTGCTGGACGGGCGTGACATCGGCACCGTCATCTGCCCGGACGCGCCGGCCAAGCTCTACGTCACCGCCACCCCGGAGATCCGCGCCGAGCGCCGGTGGAAACAGCTGGAGGGCCAGGGCGAGGCTGTGGCCTATGCCGACGTACTGGCCGACATCCGCCGGCGAGACGCCCGCGACGGCGCCCGCGACGCCGCGCCCATGGTGGCCGCGCCGGACGCAACCTTGCTCGACACCACTGAAATGACTATAGAGCAGGCCGCCGATGCGGCCCGTCGCATCGTCGAGGCGGCGCGAGCCCGTTGGGAGCGATCCCACTAGGGCAATCCAAACGCGCCTTTCCCTCGTACGACCGCGGGCAAATTCACGGCGTGGCAACCCTTCCGCATGGAATGGTCCGCGTCTTCGGTCGCAACCCTTAACCCGGCCAGCGGGACTCCGTCCGACCTCCATTGGGAGGGACGGTCCTGATGGTCATTGAAGATGAAAGAACTCATGGCTGACGATCTGAGCCTCAATCCCTCGCGCGACGACTTCGCCGCGCTGCTCGACGAGTCCCTTGGCGGACGTGACTTCATGGAAGGCCAGGTGGTCCACGGCCTCGTGGTCGCCATCGAGAAGGACTTCGCCATCATCGACGTCGGTCTGAAGACCGAGGGCCGCGTGTCGCTGAAGGAATTCGGCCTCGGCGAGGGCGAGAGCAAGGAGCCGCTCAAGGTCGGCGACAACGTCGAGGTGTTCCTCGAGCGCGTCGAGAACGCCATGGGCGAGGCGGTCATCAGCCGCGAGAAGGCCCGCCGCGAGGAGGCCTGGACGCGTCTGGAAGGCGTGTACGAGAAGAACGAACCGGTGATGGGCGCCATCGTCGGCCGCGTGAAGGGCGGCTTCACCGTCGACCTGGGCGGCGCCTCGGCGTTCCTGCCGGGCAGCCAGGTGGACATCCGCCCCGTGCGCGACGTCGGCCCGCTGATGGGCAAGGAACAGCCCTTCGCGATCCTCAAGATGGACCGGCCCCGCGGCAACATCGTGGTGTCGCGCCGCGCGATCCTGGAAGAAGCCCGCGCCGAACAGCGCACCGAGCTGGTCAGCCAGCTGCAGGAAGGCGAAGTCCGCGAAGGCGTGGTCAAGAACATCACCGACTACGGCGCGTTCGTGGACCTGGGCGGCATCGACGGCCTGCTGCACGTCACCGACATGAGCTGGAAGCGCGTCAACCACCCGAGCCAGGTGCTGGCGGTGGGCGACACGGTCAAGGTGCAGATCGTCAAGATCAACCCGGACACCCAGCGCATCAGCCTCGGCATGAAGCAGCTGCAGTCGGACCCCTGGGACGGCGTCGAAGCCAAGTACCCGGTGGGCGCGAAGTTCACCGGCCGCATCACCAACATCACCGACTACGGCGCCTTCGTGGAGCTGGAAGCCGGCGTCGAGGGCCTGGTGCACGTCTCCGAAATGTCCTGGACCAAGAAGAACGTCCACCCGGGCAAGATCGTGTCGACGTCCCAGGAAGTCGACGTGGTCGTGCTGGACGTCGATCCGTCCAAGCGCCGAGTGTCTCTGGGCCTCAAGCAGGCCATGGCCAACCCGTGGGAAGCCTTCGTGGCCGCTCACCCGGTCGGCACGACGGTCGAGGGCGAGGTCAAGAACGCCACCGAGTTCGGCCTGTTCATCGGCCTGGAGAACGACATCGACGGCATGGTCCACCTGTCCGACCTGGACTGGGCGACCCCCGGCGAAGAGGCCATCTCCAAGTACCAGAAGGGCGAGACCGTGAAGGCTCGCGTCCTGGACGTGGACGTCGAGAAGGAGCGCATCTCGCTCGGCATCAAGCAGCTCGGCGGCGACCCGCTGCAGGGCGACACCTACCGCAAGGGCCAGACCGTCACCACGACCGTCACCGAGATCACCTCGGGCGGCATCGAGGTGAAGTTCGGCGAGGATGACGCGCCGATGACGGCCTTCATCCGCAAGTCGGACCTGAGCCGCGACCGCGCCGACCAGCGCCCTGAGCGCTTCGCCGTCGGCGATCGCCTGGACGCCCAGGTCACCAACGTCGACAAGGCGGCCCGCCGCATCTCACTGTCGGTGAAGGCCCTGGAGATGGTCGAGGAAAAGGAAGCCATCGAGAAGTTCGGGTCCTCGGACTCGGGCGCCTCGCTGGGCGACATCCTGGGCGCGGCGCTTCGCGAGAAGGCCTCCAAGGAATAGCGGGCTGGCAGCTCCCTCAGGGGAGCGTCCGCGACACGAACGAGGGGCTTCCGCTCGCAAGGCGGGGGCCCCTTCGCGTTTGAGCGCGCGGTTCGCGGCCCATGGCGTGACCCCACGAGCCCGGGACTTGACCGACCCATCAGCCGGCCGCTGCAAGTTGTTGCCGGAAAACAAAGTTCTGCACGATTGAGGTGGAAGCGCCACAATGGGCCCCGAGCTTGGCTTTAGGCCCGCCGGACCCCGCTTTTGCGCCTTGATCCGCGCCCGGCGTTCGCCCATGGTCGCGGCGGTTCGAGGGGCCAAATGATCAAATCCGAACTCATCGCGAAGCTCGCGGAGGAGAATCCTCACCTTACCCAGCGCGATATCGAGCGCTTGGTCGGGGTGATCCTTGAGCGGATGATCGAGGCTCTCGAAGACGGCGGCAGGGTCGAACTCCGCGGGTTCGGGGCGCTCTCCGTGCGCTCGCGCGAGGCCCGCTCGGGGCGCAACCCGCGCACCGGCGAACCGGTGGAGGTACGGGCCAAGCACGTGCCGTTCTTCAAGAGCGGCAAGGAGCTGCGGGAGCGGCTGAACGCCGACGACGAGTAGGGTATGAGCATTCTCTCGGAGTTCCGCGAGTTCATCGCCCGCGGCAACGTGGTCGACCTCGCGGTTGGCGTGATCATCGGCGCCGCCTTCAACGACATCGTCAAGACCCTGGTCGACCAGGTGGTGATGCCGCCGATCGGCCTGCTGCTGTCGGGCATCGACTTCGCCAACCTGCAGTGGGTGCTGAAGGCCGACAATCCGCTGACCAAGGCCGACGAGCTGGTGGCCATCAAGTACGGCCTCCTGATCAACGCCTCGCTCAAGTTCCTGATCGTGGCCTGGGTGGTGTTCATGCTGGTCAAGGGCGTGAACGCGGTGCGCCGTTTCGAGGCCGAGCAGGCCGGCAGGCCGCTCGAACGCCCGGCCCCGCCACCGCCGCAGGAAGCCCTGCTGATCGAAATCCGCGACCTGCTGAAGGCCGACCGCAAGCCATAGCTCCGCTGTTGACGACTGCGGCGAACGCGCTCCCTCTTGGCGTGGGGCGCCGCGCCGACCCCGGCTCGGCGCCCGTGGAGGGAACCTCTCATGGGCATGGTCTCGGAGTTTCGCGAGTTCATTGCGCGCGGCAACGTGGTCGACCTGGCGGTCGGTGTGATCATCGGCGCGGCGTTCAACGACATCGTCACGGTCCTCGTCGACAAGGTGATCATGCCCCCGATCGGCATGCTGATGTCAGGCGTCGACTTCGCCAGCCTGGCAGTGGTGCTGAAGCCGGACGATCCGGCGACGGCGGCCAACGAGGCCGTCGCGATCCAGTACGGCGCGCTGATCAACGCGGGGCTGAAGTTCCTTATCGTCGCCTGGGTGGTGTTCATGATCGTCAAGGCCGTCAACGCCCTGCGTCGCGCTCCGCCGCCGGCCGACGAAGCTCCGCCGGCGCCGCCGCCACAGGAGGCGCTGCTCATGGAGATCCGCGACCTGCTCAAGACGAGGTAGCCGCGTCGCGACCGGCGGCGGCGTCTGGTACAGACGACCGATGCCGAGTCCTGCGATCCATCCGAGCCCGCCGGCCTGGGCCCCGCCGTTGTTCCAGCTCGACCTGGAGCCGGCCGGGCCCCCAGGGGTCTGGGGTCTGTCGGGCGCGGCTTCGACGGCGCGCATCTCCAGCCAGTTCACGTCCGAGGCGGAGACCTACCATGCGCGCTATTCGGCCAGCGCGCACTTCGAGGGGCTGATCGCACAGGCGATCGCCGCGGCTGGTGTCATCATCGCCGAGGCGCCGTTGGTCCTGGACATGGGGTCCGGGTCCGGGGTGAACTCGATCCTTCCCGGCTTCAACCTGTTCCCGGGCGCGCGGCAGGTCGCCACCGACCTGTCGGCCGAACTGTTGGCCGTGCTGGCGCGTCAGGCCGAGGCTGCGGGCCTGGGCGAGCGCGTGGTGTGCGTGGTCATGGACGCAATGCAGCTTCGCGTGCGCAACCGGCGCTTCGACCTCGTCACCGGGGCCTCGGTGCTGCACCACCTGGAACATCCCGCGGACGCGATCGAGGGCGCCTTCAACGCCCTGAAGCCCGGCGGCCACGCGATCTTCATGGAGCCGTTCGACGGCTATGGCCTGATCCGCCTGGCCTATGAGCGCATCCTGGCCGAGGCGGACCTGCGCGGCGATCCGCTGGCGCCCGCGGTCGCCGCCCACCTGACGGCGATGGTCGAGGACATCGCCATGCGGACACGGCCCGATCGGGCCAGCGCGGCCTTCGCACACCTGGACGACAAATGGCTGTTCGCCCGCGAGATCCTGGAGGCGCAGGCCCGCAAGAGGGGGTTCGAGGCCGTACGGTTCGTCCCCCACCACGACCATGAGACGCTCTATCGCGACATCGCCCACAGCCAGCTCCGACTGGCGACCGGGGAGAGCCACGAGCTGCCGGCCTGGGCGACCGACATCCTGGACAGCTTCGACCAAGCCTTGCCGCCAGCAGTGAAGCGGTTGCTGATGCTGGAGGGTTCGGTGGTGATGAGCCGCGCGGCCTGACGCGGCCCTTGCAGAGTGGGCCCATCCACCCCTAATCCCGCCTCATGGGCGTTCAGGCGAAGATTTGCGGCATCACCACGCCCGAGGCGGTGCGCGCGGGCCTGGACGGGAGCGCCGCCTACCTCGGGTTCATGTTCTTCGACCGGAGCCCGCGCAACATCGCCCCCGACGCGGCCGCGCGCCTGGCCGCCCCGGTCAACGGCCGCGCCAAGGTGGTGGCCGTGGTGGTCGACCCCGGCGACGCCGAGCTGGACCGGATCGTGGCCGGCCTGAAGCCGGACCTTCTGCAGTTGCACGGCAAGGAGAGCCCGGCCCGGGTCCGCGAGATCGTCAGCCGCACCGGTCTGGGCGTGGTGAAGGTCCTGCCGGTCGCCGAGTCCGCCGACATCGCCGCGGCCGCGGCCTATGAACCCCTGGTCGAGCACCTGATGTTCGAGACCAAGCCTGCGAAGGACGCCGAGCGGCCCGGCGGCCTGGGGGTGCCATTCGACTGGACCATGATGTCCGGTCGCCGGTTCCAGCGGCCGTGGTTCCTGGCCGGGGGCCTCGACGCCTGGAACGTGGGCGCCGCGGTGGCTGCCTCGGGCGCGCCCGTCGTGGACGTTTCCTCTGGCGTGGAGCGCGGACCCGGACTAAAGGACCCGGCCTTGATCACGGCGTTTCTCGACGCTGTTCGCCGCGCCTGAGATCCATGAACGCGCCCGCTGTCCCCAACGACTACTCGGCCTACCCCGACGCGCGCGGGCGCTTCGGCGACTATGGCGGCCAGTACGTGCCCGAGACCCTGATGCCGCTGGTCCACGACCTGGACGCGGCCTATGCGGCGGCCAAGGCCGACGCGGGCTTCCAGGCCGAGCTGGCGGGCTACCTGACCCACTACGTCGGCCGCCCCAGCCCGCTCTACTTCGCCGCCCGCCTCACCGAGCACTTCGGCGGGGCCAAGGTCTATCTGAAGCGCGAGGAGCTGAACCACACCGGCTCGCACAAGATCAACAACTGCATGGGCCAGATCCTGCTGGCCATGCGGATGGGCAAGACCCGGATCATCGCCGAGACCGGCGCGGGCCAGCACGGCGTGGCCACCGCCACGGTCTGCGCCCGCTTCGGCCTGCCCTGCGTGGTCTACATGGGCTCGGTGGACGTGGAGCGGCAGAAGCCCAACGTCTTCCGGATGAACCTGCTGGGCGCGGAAGTGCGGCCGGTGACCTCCGGCTCGGCGACCCTCAAGGACGCCATGAACGAGGCGCTGCGGGACTGGGTCACCAACGTCCACGACACCTACTACCTGATCGGCTCGGCCGCCGGCATGCACCCCTACCCGGTCATGGTCCGCGACTTCCAGGCGATCATCGGGCGCGAGGCGCGCGAGCAGATCCTCGAAGCCGAGGGCCGGCTCCCGGACGCGGTGGTGGCCTGCGTGGGCGGCGGGTCCAACGCCATCGGCCTGTTCCATCCGTTCCTGAACGACGACGGCGTGAAGATCATCGGCGTCGAGGCGGCTGGATCCGGCCTCGAGAGCGGCCGCCACGCCGCGGCGATCAACGGCGGTCGCCCCGGCGTGCTGCATGGCAACATGACCTACCTGCTGCAGAACCAGGAGGGGCAGATAGAAGAGGCGCACTCCATCTCGGCCGGCCTCGACTACCCCGGCATCGGCCCCGAGCACGCCTGGCTGCACGACGTGGGCCGCGCCACCTACCTCAGCGCCACCGACGCGGAGGCGCTGGACGCCTTCATGCTGCTCTCGAAGCTGGAGGGCATCCTGCCGGCCATCGAGAGCGCCCATGCGCTCGCCCGCCTGCCCGAGATCACCCGCGAGGTCGGCAAGGACGGGATCGTGGTGCTGAACCTGTCGGGCCGCGGCGACAAGGACGTGAACACCGTGGCGGCCCATCTGGGGCGGGTGATTTGAGTTACGATTTCCGAGAGTTCCTTCCCGAAAAGGTGGGGTCGGACATCGCCTTTGCGGCGATGGTTCACTTCCTCGCCACTCACTTCAACGAAGTGGGCGGCTCTGAGGAGGTCGTGGCATTCCTTCGGAGTATCAGCATCGATGAGCTGGGGCGGCCCATCGGGGACGAGGTCTTCGCGCGCTTCGAGAATGCGATCGTCGATGCCGATCGGTGGGAGATGATCGACCTGCTTCGGGGCCCACGATGAGCAAGTCGCGCATCGAGGCCCGCTTCGCCGCGCTGAAGGCCGAGGGCCGCGCGGCCTTCGTACCTTATGTGATGGCCGGCGATCCGGACGCGGCGACCGCGGCCGCCATCCTGAAGGGCCTGCCCGCCGCCGGGGCCGACCTGATCGAGGTGGGCTTCCCCTTCTCCGACCCGATGGCCGAGGGCCCGCCGATCCAGCGCGCCGCGCAACGTGCGCTGGCCAACGGCATGACGCTGAAGGCCACCCTGGAGGCGATCCGGGCCTTTCGCGACGGCGACGCCGACACGCCGGTCGTGCTGATGGGCTACACCAACCCCCTGGTCACCTGGGGCCTCGCCGCCTTCGCCCGCGACGCCGGGGCGGCCGGGGTCGACGGCCTGATCATCGTCGACACCCCTCCAGAGGAGGCGGGACCGCTGGCCGACGCCTGCGACGCCAACGACATCTCGCTGATCCGGCTGGCCACGCCCACCAGTGACGACGCGCGGCTGAAGGTGGTCGTCTCGCGGACCTCCGGGTTCGTCTACTACGTCTCCGTCGCCGGGGTGACCGGCGTGAAGGAGGCCGACGCCGTCGCCGTCGCGCCGCACGTCGAACGGGTGCGCAAGGCGTCCGGACTGCCGGTGGCTGTCGGCTTCGGGATCAAGACGCCGGAGCGCGCCGCGGCGATCGCCCGTGTCGCCGATGCCGTGGTTGTCGGCTCCGCCCTGGTGGACGAGGTGGCCGCCGCCGTCGAACTGAACGAAGACGTGACCGCCAGGGTTCTTTCCAAAGTGGAGGCGCTTGCTAAGGCTGTGCGTGTCGCACGCCATGGCCTGGCGCCAGTCTGAGAAGCATGGACGATAAACCCGCCCGCCCCGCCCATCCGCCGCGAGAACGCCGCGGCTGGCTGTCCCGGATCGCCCCTGGGGTCCGCAACCTCGCCAAGCGCGACACGCCGGACAATCTCTGGGTCAAGTGCCCCGATACCGGGGAGATGCTGTACCGCCCGGACCTGGAGGCGGCCCTGTGGGTCACGCCGTCGGGCAACCACATGCGCATCGGCGCCAAGCTGCGCCTCGATTACACCCTGGACGAGGCGAAGTACGAGCGAATCCCCACCCCGATCGTGGCCGACGACCCCTTGGGCTTTCCGGACGATAAGTCCTATCCGGACCGCCTGAAGGCCGCCCGCAAGGCCACCGGCGAGCAGGACTCCATGGCGATCGCCTTCGGCCACATCCGAGGCCAGCCCGCCATCGTGGTGGTCCAGGATTTCGCCTTCATGGGCGGTTCGCTGGGGATGGCCGCCGGTGAGACCTTCGTGGTCGCCGCCCAGGAGGCCGTGAAGCGCCAGGTCCCGTTCGTGATCTTCACCGCCTCAGGCGGCGCGCGCATGCAGGAGGGCACGCTCAGCCTCATGCAACTGGCCCGCACGACGCTGGCGCTCAACGAGGTGAAGGCGGCAGGCCTGCCCTACGTCGTGGTGATGACCGATCCCACCACCGGCGGCGTGACCGCGTCATACGCCATGCTGGGCGACGTCCATCTCGCCGAGCCCAACGCCACGATCGGCTTCTCCGGCCGTCGTGTGATCGAGCAGACCCTGCGCGAAACCTTGCCCCCGGGCTTCCAGCGCTCGGAGTTCCAGATGGAGCATGGGATGGTCGACCAGGTTGTTCCGCGCAGTGAAATCCCGGAAAAGCTGAGTTCCATCCTGAAGACCCTTATGATGGGGCGTGAACGCCGCGCCGCCGCCTAGCTTGCCAGCTGATCCAGGCCACGACCCGATCCGCGCCTCCGACGCGGTGATTCAGCGCCTGCGCGCCAACCACCCGACGTTGATCGACCTGACCACAGGGCGCGTCGAGCGCCTGCTGGCGGCGCTCGGCCGTCCAGACCTGAAGCTGCCGCCGGTGATCCACGTGGCGGGCACCAACGGCAAGGGGTCCACGGTCGCCTACCTGCGCGCCATCGGCGAGGCGGCCGGGCTCAGGGTCCACGCGCTGACCTCGCCGCACCTGGTCCGTTTCGCCGAGCGCATCCGCCTGGCCGGCCGGCTGATCACCGACGAACAACTCACCGCGCTCACCGACCGGGTCGAGGTCGCCAACGACGGCCAGGACATCAGCTTCTTCGAGATCACCACCGTGCTGGCGTTCCTCGCCTTCGCCGAGACGCCGGCCGACCTCTGCATCGTCGAGGTGGGCCTGGGCGGGCGCTTCGACGCCACCAATGTGTTCGCCGCTCCGGCGGTCAGCGTGATCACGCCGGTCGACTACGATCACCTGGAGATGCTGGGACCTGGCCTGCCGAAGATCGCGTGGGAGAAGGCCGGGATAATCAAGCGCGGCCGCCCCGTCGTCGTCGCCCGCCAGCCGGACGAGGCGCTGGAGATGATCGAGCGTGAGGCCGACGACCGGATGGCGCCCATGCTGCTCATGGGCCGCGACTTCGACGCCTGGGAGGAACGCGGCCGTCTGCTGGTGCAGATGCCGGAGCGTCTGCTCGACCTACCCGCCCCCAGCCTGTTCGGCGGCTACCAGTTCGCCAACGCCGGTCTGGCCGTGGCCGCGGCGCTCACGTTCGACCACAACCTCGGCGACGAGGACCTGGGGCGCGGCGTGGCCTCCGCTGTCTGGCCGGCCCGCATGCAGCGCCTGACCGCCGGCCCGCTGGCCGACCTCGCGCGGGCGCGCGGCGCCGACCTGTGGCTGGACGGCGGCCACAACCCGCACGCCGGCCGGGCCCTGGCCGAGGCCGCCAGCCGCCTCGTGGACCGCGACGGGCGTCCGCTGGTGTTGATCACCGGCATGTTCGCCCGCAAGGACGCCGAGGGCTTCTTCCGCGCCTTCGCCGAGATGCGCCCGCGGCTGATCACCACCACATTTGACAGCCCGATTGCGGCCGGGACCGACGAGTTGGTGGACGCGGCGCTGAAGGCCGGCCTGGAGCCGGAGACCGCCGCCAACGTGCAGGATGGCGTGGCCCGCGCGCTCGAAGCCGACGGCCCCGCGCCGCACGTATTGATCTGCGGCGGCCTCCACTTCGCCGGAGAGGTGCTGGCGATGAGCCGCGAGACCTGGCCGACATGACGCGAAAAGGCCCGCCCGGCCCCGCGAAGGCGGTGCTCCGAGCGGGCTGTGAGTCTTCAGGAAATCAGCCTGGGTCCCCGCCTGCGCGGGGATGGGCCGGGGTCAGGCCGCGGTGGCGACGCCGGCCTCGGTGAGCCATTCCAGGATCTTCTGCTTGGGCATGGCGCCGACCTTCATGGAGGCCATCTGGCCGTCCTTGAACAGGATCATCGTCGGGATGCCGCGCACGCCGTAGCGCGAGGGGGTGGTCGGGCTCTGCTCGATGTCGAGCTTGGCGATCGTCACCTTGCCGGCCAGCTCGTCGGAGAGCTGCTCCAAGGCAGGCGCGATCTGCTTACAGGGGCCGCACCACTCCGCCCAGAAGTCGACGAGCACGGGCTGGCTCGCGCCCAGGACATCGGCCTGGAAGGATTCGTCGGTGACCTTGACGGTGCTCATCTTGGAAACTCCTCTGCGCGGGTTCTACGGCAACGCCGCTCCCACGCCTTCGATCCGCGATATAGGCGGCCCCGCACCTGTATCAACCGGTACGGCGAAGGTCGGCAAGGGTCTGGAGCCACAGGTTTTCTGGTACCGGCATCAGCTTCGGGCCGTCCGTCCACACGATCGCCGCCTCGATCCTCCGCCCCGGGAAGACGTCGGCCAGCACGGCGGCGTAGAGCGCCATCTGGCGCAGATAGGCCGGATCGGCGTCCTCGATGCGAGCGGGCGAGGGCCGGTTGGTCTTGAAGTCGACCACCAGCACGCGGTCGGACAGCACCACCAGGCGGTCGATGCGGCCGGAGATGCTGAGGCCCGGCGGCAGGGCGGCCGCGGTCCCGGCGATGGCGACCTCGGCGCGCGAGCCGGACCCGAACACCTCGCCGAAGCGGGCGTCCTCCAGCACGCTGAGCGCCGCCGCCGTCATCTCCGCGCGCTGGGCCGCGGTGAGATCGGCCTCGCGGGCGAGGATCTTGGCGGCCCCGCCCGCACGTTGCTCCGCCGGCAGGTCGGGCAGCAGTTGCAGCAGCCTGTGGATCAGGTCGCCGCGCCGGAACCGCCCCAGCCCGCCGGCCGTCGCCAGCGGCGACGGCGCGGCCACGACGGCGCCCGCGCCCAGATCCGAGGGCGAGGCATAGCGGGCGAAGGCTTCGGCGGGCAGCGCCTGCGCGGTCCAGGCGGGCAGCGCCGCGGCCGCCGCGTCCCGCGTCCTGCGGGCCTGGGCAGGCGCCGGATCATGGCCGTAGCGCCGAAACCGGCCGCCCGCCGCGTCGGTCAGTTCGCGGACCTCGTCGGCGATGCCGGCGTGGCCCAGCGCCTCGCGGATCGCGCCCCACCAGCCGCGGATCTTGTCCGGGTCGGTCCGGTCGGAGCGCCGGCCGCAGAGCACCAGCCGGTCGCGGGCCCGCGTGAGCGCCACGTAGAGCAGCCGATAGGCCTCCGCCTCCTCGCGCGCGTTGCGCTCGGCCCGCGCCGCCGCGGTGGCCGGGCAGTCGCCGGCGGACCGGGGGCACCACAGGAAGCCCGCGCCTTCTATCGGGCCACGGTCCACCGCCAGCAGCGGCGGCGGCCGCTGGGTCTGGGTGAGCGTCGTCTCCGGCAGGAAGACGATCGGCGCCTCCAAGCCCTTGGCGCCATGGGCGGTCATCACCCGCACCTCGCGGCGCACGGCCTCCATCTCGCGCTTCACGACAATCTCCAGGCCGGCGCGTTCGTCGACCAGGGTCTCCAGGTCGTGCGCGCCCCGGGCCTCGGCGGCCAGCACCTGGTTCAGGAACTCGTCCAGCGCGTCCTTTGCCTCCGCGCCCAGCCGCTTCAGGAGCCGTTGGCGCATGGAGCGGCCACCCGTCAGGTGCTCAGTCAGCCGGACATAGAACTCGAAGGGTCGCGCGGCGCGCCCGGTTTCGAGGACCAGGGTGAGGAAGGCCGCGGCGTCGGCCCACCTGGGGTCCTCGCCCCCGCGGCGGCGCAGGCGGGCCCACAGGTTTTCATCCTCGCGTCCATGGGCCAGGCGATAGAGCCCCTCGTCGTCCAGGTCGCAGAACGGGCTCTTGAGCAGCGCCGCCAGGGTCAGCTCGTCCCCCGGGAAAATGGCGAAGCGGGCGAGGGCCAGGAGGTCGTCGAAGATGATGTGGCTGGTCAGCGAGAGCCGGTCGGCGCCCGCGACGCGCAAGTTCGCCCGCTTCAGCGCCCGCAGGATCTCCTCGAACAGCACGCCTCGGCGGCGCACCAGGATCAGCACGTCGCCCTCGTCGGCCGGACGCAGCACGCCGTCGTCGTATACGCCGTCGCCGCGGTCGATCAGAGCGCGGATTTCGGTAGCGATGCGGCGGGCCAGGCGGCGGTTGGCGCTGTCGTCGGGCTCGACGTCCAGCGGCAGGTCCCAGGCATCGCGCTCGGTCTTGCGCGGCTCGACCTCCAGGTCCCAGACATCGACGCAGCCGAGGTGGTCGAGCCGTGGCGCCGCGACCTCGTGACGGACGGACGCGCCGGGCTGGATCGCCTCGCCGAGGTGCGGCGGGGCGAAGACCGTGTCCACGAACGTCAGCACCTGTGGCGTCGAGCGCCAGGATTGCAGCAGGTCAATGTGGCGGAACGCGAAGCCCGCGCCTGTGGCCCGCTTGTGGTGGGCGTCGTACTTCTCCAGCAGCAGCTCCGGCCGCGCGCCCTGGAATGAGTAGATCGACTGCTTGCGGTCGCCGACCACGAACATCGCCCGCTTCAACCGCTGTTCCGGCCGCCGGCCCTGGCCGGAGAAGAAGTCGTCGGTGAGCGCGTCGACGATGTCCCACTGCTCGGGCGAGGTGTCCTGCGCCTCGTCCAGCAGGATGTGGTCGATGCCGCCGTCCAGCTTGAACAGCACCCAGGCGGCCGCGTCTCCGTCTCTGAGCAGGTGGCGGGTCCGGTCGACCAGGTCGGCGAAGTCGAGCGCGCCGGTGGCCTCCTTCTCGATGGCGTAGGCCTTGAGGTAGGCGTCGGCGAGCTTCAGGGCGTCGACGCTGTCGCGGCCGACCTGGGCGGCGCGCATGCGCTCGCGCACGGCCTCCAGGCGGCTCTGCTCGGCCAGCAGAAGGACCTGGAGCTCGGCGGCTTCCTTAAGCTTCTTCGTGCTCCCGACCCACTTGGCGGCCTCGCCGCCCTTGGTGAAGAACAGCTCTATGGCGGTTTCGAAGGCGGGTTCAGGCGCTGCGGCCAGCGCGCTCAGGACGGCCGCGCGGCTGATGTCCGTGTCGCTCCCTTTGGCGAGCACGTCGGCGCATCGGCGGTAGAGGTCGCGGTCCAACGTCGCCATGGCCTGGGCCGCAAGGTCGATCGGGTCGGTCTCGGGCGGGATGTCGACGGCCCTCCAGACCCACGCCACCGCGCCCGGCAGCCCCCCTTCGCGTTCCAGAAACGCGGCCAGCTTCCCGCGCCGGGCCTCGAACTCGGCGAACATCGCCTGGAAACGCCGGAAGTCGAGGGCCACCGAGAGACGCGCATAGGCGTCGGCCAGGTCGCCGGGGATCGCCAGCACGTGTTGCGCCACGTCGCGGCGCGCGGCCTGGGCCACCGCGGCGGCGGCGGGCTCGTCCATCACCTTGAAGCCGGGCGCGATGCCGGCCTCCAGCGGGAAGCGGCGCAGCACCTTCTCGCAAAAGGCGTGGATGGTCTGGATCTTGAGCCCGCCCGGGGTCTCCAGCGCCGCGGCGAACAGTCCCCGGGCCTCCGACAGGTCCTGGCGGTCGAAGCTGGCGGGCGCGCGGGAGCGCAGTTCGCCCAGCGCCTTGCGCAGCGCCGCATCGCTGGTCACCGACCATTCGCCCAGCTTCTGGAACAGCCTGCGCTGCATCTCCGAGGCGGCGGCCCTGGTGTAGGTGACGCAGAGGATCGTCTCCGGGTCGGCCTTGGCCAGCAACAGCCGCGCGACCCGGTCGATCAGGGTCTTGGTCTTCCCGGAGCCCGCGTTGGCGGTGACGAACGCGGACAGGGTCGGGTCCGCCGCCTCCTCCTGCGGTTCGCGTTCGCGGTTGAAGAGGTCGACGACGCTCAAAACTCGTCCTCGTCGCCGGTGGACCACTCGAAGACGCGGGCCAGGTGGTCGTAGTCGGAGGCGTAGAGCTTCACGAACTGCGGCGCAGTGCGTGAGGTGTAGCCCTGTTCCGGTTTGGCGAACCGCTCCAGCAGCCGGATCATGCCGCCGACCGCCTGCTCGACCGCGTCGCGGCTGTTCAGCACCTTGTCGTTGTCGCCGTACGGCGCCGCCCGCACCTCCTCGCGGCCGGCTGGACGGCGGCCGGTCACCTCAAGGTAGATCAGCTCGCCCGGCGCGACCGGGCCGACGTCCGGGAACCCGCCGCGGGCCATGACGGCGGCGGTCAGCGTCAGCTGCGGCGAGAATCCGGTCCGCACCATCTGCACGCTGGGTGCGCGGCCGGTCTTGTAGTCCAGCACGTGGCCGAGGCCTGTGGGATCCACCTCGATTCGGTCGGCCTTGGCGGCCAGGGTGAAGGGCTGGCCCGCGACCTCGACGACCGTCTCGCCGCTCCGTTCCACGTGCAGCGTGCGTCCGTCGGCGCGGCGGCGAGTCTCCAACTCGGCGACCCAGGTCGCCGCTTGCGTCGCCAGAGCGTCCTCGCGGGCCAGGGCGTCGCGGGGCATGCCGGCCTTGTCCAGCTCCGCCATGTAGAGCGCCTTGAACCGCTCTGCCGCGTCGGGCGGCAGGACCGTGGGGTGTTCCAGCACGAAGCGTTCGAAGGCGGCGTGGATCGCCGTGCCCCGGGCGCGCGCCTCGACCTCTTCGTCGGGCCGTTCCAGCAGCCGCAGCCCCAGGATGTCGCGCGCCCAGACGGCGTAGGGGTCGCGGGTCAAGGTCTCGATGCGGGTGACGAACAGCTTCTTCGGCCGATGTTCCACCGGCGGCCGTGGCGAGGGGCGCTTGACCGGGTCGTAGGGGCCCGGCGCATCCAGCGCCTGGGCCCAGTCCAGGGCCGCCTGGCGGCTGGGGATCTCAAGCCCCGCACCCTTCGCCAGGGTCTCCAGCCGCCACAGCCAGCGCGACTTCACAGCCGGTTGGCCATCGCGGCGCTCGGTGTGCAGCAGTATGACCTCAGGCGCGCACGCGGCCTGGGCGAAGTCGTGGGCGGAGAGGCCGATGCGGCGCTCCGGCGAAGGCAGGCCCAGCCCCTCGCGCATCGGGCGCGACAGGAAGGGGTCGGTGGGCGCCGTCGCCGGCCAGACGCCCTCCTCCAGCCCGGCCAGGACCAGGCGGTCGGCGCGCACCAGCCGCGCCTCAATGGCGCCCAGGATCCGCAGGCGCGGATGGGTCGCCCCGCCGGAGCGGATGGTCTCGCCGTCGGTCAGCCGCTGCAGCAGGTTGGCAAACTGGCGCGCGGTGACCAGCGGCAGGTCCTCTCCCTCGCGGATCAGGCCGGAGAGCAGGCGCGACATGGCCTCGCCGCCCGGCCCGGCCCACAGGTCGCCGGTCTGGCCGCTGGCGTCCGCGCAGAGCGCCTCCATCGCCTCGACGAGCCGGCGCGCGGCCTCGGAGGGCGGATCAGCCTCGCCGCGCCAGGCCAGCGCCGCCACGATCCCCTCCAGCCGGCCGGCCAGCGGCAGGGCGTCCGGCGACTTCGCCAGTCGCGCGCGGATGTCTTCCCAGGTCCGCGCCCGCGGCCCCCGAAGCGCGCGGCGTTCCAGCCGCGCGCTGGCGCCCAGGCGCGCGTAGGGATGCTTCAGGAGCCCCAGCAGCACGACCGGGTCCACCGGATCGACCGCGGCACGGGCGGCCAGGGCGGCCAGGACGGCGCAAGGCGATCCGGCCAGGCTCTCCCCGGCGGAGGAGTCGGGTACGACGCCCCAGCGGGCCAGCTTGGCGGTGACGCGGCGGGCCAGCCCCTGATCGGGCGTCACCAGGGCGGCGGTGCGCTCGGGCGTCTCCAGCGCCTCGCGTAGCAGTAGCGCGGCGACCGTGGCCGCTTCCTCTTCCGTGCGCGCGTTGACCAGCGACAGCCCCGACAGGCCCTCGGCGACGGGGTCGGGCGACATCGGCGGGCTGCCCCGCATGCGGGCGATCACGCCCAGCCAATCCGCCGTCTCGCTCGACGGCCGCAGCGCCTCGTTGACGACGCGCGGGCGCCAGCGCCCGCGGTCGCTGAGCGCTGTGGACGCGGGCCACAGAGCGACATCGGCCTTGCTCACTCCGGCGGCGTCCAGGAGGCGCTTGAGCGCGCCTTGCGGGTGCTGCACGTCGACCTTGCGCCACGCCTCCGTCGCCAAATCCGGATCGAGGCCAGGCAGGACCACCGCACCCCTTGGCGCCCGCGACACGGCGAGCAGCAGGGCCCGGGTCGCCGGCGCTGTCCCGGTGGAGCCGGCGGCCACCAGCACGCCCCCCGGCGGCGAAATGGTCCAGCGTTCGGCCAGTTGCCGCAGCAGCCGCACGCGCCGCTCGCTGACGTCGATGACCCCCAGGCTGGCCAGCCGCTCCGGCCAGCGGGTCAGGGCCTGCTCCAGGAAGGCGCGCGAGACCTCCCAATGCTCGGCCAGTTCGCCGACGACCAGGCCGCCCAGGGCGCCCGCCACCGCCACCTCTTCGATCTGCAGCCCGTCGAGGAAGCCGCCCAGGACATCGGCCAGGTCCAGCATGGCGCCGGCGCTGCGGATGCCGCCCGGCACGAGGTCGGCAAGCTCGTTCACCAGGCGGGTCAGCTCGAATCGCCGCCGCAGCGGGTCGATTGCGGCGGGCAGGTCCAGGGCCAGGTCGCCCGGCTCGAAGGGGGGCTCGCCGGCCTCCAGGTCGCCCAGCGGCCGCATCTGCGGCGGCAGGACAGCGCGGCCGCCCGCCGCCTTGATGAAGGCGTCGGCCAGGGCCCGCGCCCCACGCCGCGTCGGCGTCAACACGACGGCGTCGGCCAGCGCCTCGGGGCCCAGGGGGGCCAGCGCGTCGTAGAGGCCCTGGGCCAGATCTTCCGCGAACGGCCGGTGCGCCGGGATGTTGAACCAGCGCGAGCCCGGCTGCTCGAAGAAGGCGGTCATGAGAGCAGTCTCGCCTCCGCCTCGGCGCGCGCGGCCGGGTCGCCCACGTGCATCCAGAAGGCGTCCATTACCGCCCCGAATATGCGGCCCTGCGCCTGCAGCCGATGCCACACCGGCTGGATCTTGAAGGCGCCGTCGGGTTCGTCGTCCAGGATCTGCGGCTTCATGATGCCGAAGCCGATGTTGACGAACGGGGTCTCGACGTCGGGGGCGACGGAGTGGGTGAGCCGCCCCGCCGCATCGCGGAAGAAGCCCTGTGGCCCTTCGAATCCGATCCCCTGGCCGCGCGGGACGAGCAGCAACAGCAGGTCCATGACAGCGGGATCCCAGGCGGCCTTCAGGGTCTCCAGCGCCGGCGCCCCACGCTCCAGCCACAGGGAGTCGATGTTCGCCAGCATGATCGGCTCGCGGCCCAGCTTGTCGGCGGCATGCTTGATGCCTCCACCGGAATCGAGCAGAGCCGCGCGTTCGTCCGAGATCACCAGTTCCAGGTCCCGGCGCTTGGCGAGGTGGGCCTCCACCTGGTCGGCGAAGTGGTGGACGTTGACGACGGCGCGCTCGATGCCTGCCTCGCGCAGCCGGTCCAGGACGTGATCGATCAGCGGCTTGCCGGCCACGGGCGCCAGGGCCTTGGGCATGGTGTCGGTCAGCGGCCGCATGCGGGTGCCGAGGCCTGCGGCCATCACCATCGCCGTCTTGGGGCCGCCGGTCATGCGCGCGCCGATACGTGGCGGTCGAACCAGGCCTTGATTCCCGCCATCGCCGGGTCTTCCAGGTTGCGCTCCAGGTAGCGCCAGGTGCGCGGCATGAACTGGCGGTACTGCGGCCGTCCCAGCAGCACTTGGCGGGCGAAGACGCGGCCCAGGATGCGCGCGGCGTTGGAGGCGGCGAGCGCGCGGTAGTCGTGCAGGAAGGCCTCGCGGTCGAGCCCAGGCCGGGCGGCCAGGAACCG
>NZ_CADEGK010000025.1:26525-31752 GCF_902826855.1 uncultured Phenylobacterium sp.
CGGCGCGCTCCGGCAACCACAGCAGGTTCTGGGCGTGGTAGTCGCGGTGGGTGAATACCGACGCGCCAGCCTCGCCTCGGGCCCAGACCGGCGCCCACAGCGCATCCCACTCGGCGACGGCCGCCTCGCCGAACGGGGGCATCTGCGCGAACTTCGGCCACCATTCCAGGAAGGTGTCCGTGCCGACCTTCAACGCCAGGGTATCGTAGGCCAGCAGCGGCCAGCGGGCGCCCTGCGCCTCCAGGACGTCCGGCGGTGTCACCTCCTGCAGCAGCACCTGCGCGTCGACGGCGGCCTCGTACAGGGGAGCCTCCGCCGCGCCGCCGGCGATCAGCGTAGCGTAGAGGCCATCGCCCAGGTCTTCCAGCACCGCCAGGCCCGCACCCACATCATGCGCCAGCACCCTGGGCGCCGATAGGCCGTGGTCGCGCAGATAGGCCGCGGTGGCCACGAACGCCGCCACCGAGCCGGCGGCCAGGCGGGCGGCGGCGTTGTAGCCCAGCGCCATCCGCTCGGCGTCACTGGCGTCCGGCGGACACACCACGCTCTCCACCGCCGGGGGCTGGTCCATGAAGATGAGGTTGGCGCCCTCAACGGTGGTCAGCCGCTCGTAACGGCGCGTCGAGGCGTCGCCGGAGAGCAGCTCACGGCGCGCGGACCCGAGCCCTGCCGCACGCAGGAAGCCGTCCTTCTGGGCCTCACGCTCCGAACTCAATCCCTCGTCCTTCCCAGGCGCCATGCGGGGTCAGGCGGACCCGCCGAGCCTCCGCGTCGTCGAACAGTTCTAGCTCTATGTCGAGTCGGTCAGGAGGCAGCCGCCCCGCCAGCCGTTCGGGCCATTCGATCATCGCCGCACCGCCCTCCAGCGCCTCGTCCAGCCCGATCTCATAGGCCTCGTCGGGGTCGGCCAGGCGGTATAGGTCGAAATGGGCGATGTTGAGCCGCGCGCCCTCGTAGAACTGGACCAGCGTGAAGGTGGGCGACGGAACCTCCTCGTCCGGCGTAGTCAGGGCGCGGACGAGCGCCCGCGCCAGGGTCGACTTGCCCGCCCCCAGCGGCCCGGACAGGCACACCGCCTCGCCGGGCCGGAGCACGGCAGCGATGGCCGCGCCCAGCCGCGCAGTCGAGGCCTCGTCGCGCAGGATCATGCGAAGACCCGATC
The DNA here is from genome assembly GCF_902826855.1 of uncultured Phenylobacterium sp. GTDB lineage: Bacteria > Pseudomonadota > Alphaproteobacteria > Caulobacterales > Caulobacteraceae > Phenylobacterium. The sequence goes on from NZ_CADEGK010000025.1 coordinate 27,688, forward strand.
CGGATCGGTGGGTACGACAGCCTCCACGTGGGCCTTCAGCCGGGCCGTCACCTCAGCCGGTTCGCCATCCAGCGCGTGCGGCGCGGCCAAGGCGCCCACCGTCAGATCGAAGGCGCGGCCGCGCTTGTTGAGGAGTTCGTGGAACAGGGTGATGTCTCGCAACTCCTGGGAAAACCCATGGAAGAAGTGGAACATCGCCGAATAGGGGCCCGCCACGTGGATGGGCAGGACGGGCGCCTCGTACTTGCGCGCCAAGGACACCGCCGAGGACATCCACTCCGGGTCCTGCAGCGTCCCGTCGGGCTGCCGGCGCGCCAGCCGCCCGGCCGGAAAGATCACCAGGCATCGCTCCGCCTCCAGCGCCTCGCGCGTGAGGACCAGGGTGTTGCGGGTTTTCTCCCGCGTCCGCTTGGCCTCGACCCACTCCACCGGAATCAGCACCTCGCCGAAGCGCGGCGAGACCCTGTGGGCGTCGGCGTTGGCGTAGAAGCAGACGTCGGGGCGAATGGCCTTGATGGCGTCGAACACCGCCACGCCGTCGGCGATGCCCGTGGGGTGGTTGCAGACCACCACGACGCGGCCGCTCGCCGGCACGCGGTCCAGCCCCCTCGCCCGGACCCGGAGCGCCAGCAAATCGGAGACGTAGTCCAGGGCCTGGCGGCCGGGCAGCGCCTCGATCGCCTCGGCCATCCGCCGCGCCTTGCCGTAGTCCAGCAGCGCGTAGAGCAGCGGTCGCAGCACCGGCCACGCGGGACCCGCGCTGAGCTTTGGCGCTCGCTCGGCGATCAGAACGTCGACGATGTGGTCGTGGCGCCCGCGGCGGAGCGCGGCCGCCGGCGTGGCGAGCGTCATGGGCGCCAGGATGACGCGCGCCGGCTCAGGACTTCAACCGCGCGATCAGCGCCGCCGTCGACGGGTCGTGCGCGCCCGCGGGACCGCCCTCCAGCTCGGCCAGCACCTGGGCGGCCAGGGCCTTGCCCAGCTCCACGCCCCACTGGTCGAAGCTGTTGATGCCCCACAGCACACCCTCGACGAACACCTTGTGCTCGTAGAGAGCGATGAGGGCCCCGAAGGTCTCGGGGTCCAGCCGCTCCATGAGGATGAAGCTGGATGGGCGGTCGCCCGGAAATGCGCGCTGCGCATCCGGCGTCTCGGCGGCGGGGCGGCCGACCATCAGCGCCTCGGCCTGGGCGATGGCGTTGGCGAGGAGCTTGGTCTGGGCGGCAGGGTCGCCCTCGGAGCCCTCGCGCACGGCCAGGATGTCCACCGGGATCACGTCCGTCCCCTGGTGGAGGAGCTGGAAGAAAGCGTGCTGGCCGTTGGTGCCGGCGTCGCCGAACACGCTGGCCGCCGTCGGATGCGGCGCCGGCGCGCCGCTGGCGGTGACGCGCTTTCCGTTCGACTCCATCTCAAGCTGCTGCAGGAAGGCCGCGAACAGGCGCAGGCGCTGGGCGTAGGGGACGACCGCGCGGATCGGGCGACCCAGGCCGTTGCGGTTGAACACGTGCGCCAGCGCCAGGCGCACCGGCGCGTTGTCGGCCAGCGGCGCGGTGCGGAAGTGCTCGTCCATGGCGTGGCCGCCGCTGAGCAGGCGCGCGAAGACGTCGTAACCAAGCCCGACCGCGCAGGAGAGGCCGACGGCCGACCAGATCGAGTAGCGACCGCCCACCCAATCCCAGAAGCCGAACACCTGATCGGCCGGAACGCCGAACGCCTGCGCCTTGTCCGGGGCGGCGGACACGGCGACGAGGTGCGCGTCGCCCGCCTCGCCCAGGCTGGCGCGCAGCCACGCCCGCGCCGCCTCCGCGTTGGTCAAGGTCTCCTGGGTGGTGAAGGTCTTGGAGACGGTCACCACCATCGTCTCGTCCGGATCGAGCCCGGTCAGCGCCTGGGCCAGCTCGGCAGGGTCGACGTTGGCCACGAACCGCAGCTCGATCGTGGGCGCGAGTGGTTTCAGCGCCTCCCAGATCAGCCGTGGCCCCAGGTCCGAGCCGCCGATGCCGATGTGAACCAGGGCGCGGAACGGCTTGCCCGTGGCGCCGGCCTTGGCGCCTGAACGCACGGCCTCGCAGAAGTCCCGCATGGCCGAGCGGGTGGACTCCACCTCCCGCGACACAGGCTGGCCATCCGCCCGGAAATCGGCGCCATCCGGAGCCCTGAGCGCCATATGCAGAGCGGGTCGTCCCTCCGAGGCGTTGACCACCTCGCCGGCAAACAGCCGGGCGCGGGCGTCCTCGACGTCGCACGCGCGCGCCAGGCCCAGCATCACCTCGACGTCCGCGAGCGACCAGGGTTGCTTGGAAAGGTCGATCTCCAGTCCGGCGGCGTTCAGGCCGAGGCGCGCCAGCCGGTCCGGCTCGGCGGCGAACAGGCCCTGGATCCGACGCTCGCGCGCGGCCGAGGCGGCCTTGTTGAGGGCCGCCCAGGCGGCATCACGGTTGGTCAAGGCAGCCTCAGTCTGCCGAGGAGTACTTCACACTGCAGCCGTAGGGCCGGGTCGCGGGCTGGGCCACCGGGCGGCCAGCCTTCACGTCGGCGAGCGCGGCCACGACGTAGTTCTTGGCGCCGTTCAGGCTGGCAGGATCGGCGCTGGCCCTGTCGTCGATGCCGCCCATGTAGACGAGCTTGCCGGCCTTATCGACGACGTACATGTGCGGCGTGGTCTTCGCCGCGTAGGCCCGGCCCACCGTGCCGTCGGGATCCAGGATCACGTCGGTTGGCGCGGCGCCCACCCTCGCCTTCCACTGCCTGGCCTGGGGACCGGTCTTGTGGCCCTGGAAGCCGGGGGCCGAGGAGATGACCGTCAACCAGACCACGCCCTCCGCTGTGGCCTGCTTCTGCAGGCCCTGCATATGGGCGGAGTTGTAGTGCTTCTGGACGTAGGGGCAGCCGTCGTTGGTCCACTCCAGCACCACGGTCCTGCCCGCGAAATCCGACAGCGCGCGGGTCTTGCCATTGGAGCCGACCGCGGTGAACGCCGGGGCCGGCTGGCCCAGCACCGGAGCGGCCGCCGCGGGCGCCGCGAAGGCGCAGGCGATCGTGAGGGTAAGCACAACTCTGCGGTCGAACATGGTCGTCGGGCCTCCTGCGGGGTTTCAGCTCGGCTTGGCGGCGGCGTCGAGCGCCTTGACCACCAGGCCCTGCGTCAGGATCGAAGGCAGGATAGCCGGTTTGCCGCCGTTGGCGCCATACACGAGGTAGAGCGGCACCCCGGCTCGGCCGAAGCCCGCGAGCTCGGCGGCGATGCCCGGATCGCGCCGCGTCCAGTCGGCCTTCAGATAGACGGCGTTGTTGCGCGCCAGGGCCTCCGACACGGCCTTTGTCGAGAGCGCGACCCGGTCGTTCACCTGGCAGCTGACACACCAGGCGGCAGTGTAGTTGACCAGCACCGGTCGTCCCTCGGCCTGCAGCTCGGCCAGCCGCGCCGGCGTGTAGGGCTCGTGGTCGAGGTTGGCGGTATCGGCGCCGGCGGCCTGTGGGGGGGCGGCCAGGGAGTAGCGCGGCCAGAACGCCCCGCCGGTCACCGCGACCACCGCCAGGACGGCGGCCAGCGTGGCCAGCGAGGCCTGCCGGCCGCCAGACACCGCCCGCCGCTGCGCCGCGCCGGCGATCCAGGCGGCCAGCGCCAAGAGAACCCCGGCGCCCAGGATGCGCGGCACGGCGTCGGAGCCCACCTGCACCGTCAGCACCCAGACCAGCCAAGCGACGGTGGCGTACATCGGGAAGGCGAGCGCCTTCTTGAAGGTCTCCATCCAGGGCCCCGGCCGCGGCAGGCGGGCCAGGAGGCCCGGGGCGAAGGCCACGGCCACGAACGGCAATGCGAAGCCCACCGCCAGGCCCAGGAACACCGCCAGCGCCGCCAGGGGCGGCTGGGTCAGCGCCCAGCCGACGGCGGGTCCCATGAAGGGCGCCGTACAGGGGGCGGCCACCACCACGGCCAGCACCCCGGTGAAGAACGCGCCCGCCAAACCGCCGCCGGACGCCAGGCCGGAGCCCACACCCTGCAGCGAGGTCCCCACCTCGAACAGGCCCGAAAGGTTCAGGGCCACCGCCAGGATCAGGAGG
>NZ_CADEGK010000026.1 GCF_902826855.1 uncultured Phenylobacterium sp.
GTGCGGCGGCTCCTGGGTCCCGGCTCTCCGCTTCGCTGCGGCCGGGATGACAGGGGTTTGGAATCACCAGGCCTTCGCCGAACGACAGCGGAAATCCCGCCAGGTCAGAGGACAGCCGCAATCTCCTCGGGCGTGAGGCCGGCGGCCTCCAGGACTTCGCGCGTGTGCTGGCCGAGGAACGGCGCGGCGCGGCCGACCCTGGGCGCACCTTCCGGGAAGCGCACGGGGGCGGCGGGGGCGCGGAAGCTCCCGCCGAAGCCGTCGTCGACGTCCACGAAACAGCCCGCGAACTCAGCCAGGTCCGACTCTGCGAACTCCTTCAGCGTCGCCATCGGCGCCCAGGCCACGTCGACCTCGTCCAGCCGCGCGCCGGCTTCGGCGAGCGTCAGCTTGCCATAGCCCTCGTCGCAGATGGCGCGGACCTCGCGGTTGATGTCGAGATCGACGATCGGCGGTGCGAACCGCGGATCGGCCACCAGCTCGGGCCGATCGATCGCGATCATCACGTTGGCGAAGCAGTCCTGCGACCGCGGCAGGATGGAGATGTAGCGGTCGTCCTTGGTGCGGAAGAAGCCTTGCAGGCCGGATGGCCGGTCGTTGCGCGGCTGGGCGGTGACCACCTCGCCGTAGCGCAGCTGGAGGGCCAGGTCCCAGCTGATCACGAAGGCTCCGGCCCGGATCAGGCTGCTTTCCACCAGGCGACCCCGACCGGTGGCGTGGCGCTCGTGCAGCGCCGCCAGGATGCCGGCCACCGTGATGATCGCCGTCACATGGTCGCCGAAGCCCGCGCGCGATGTGAACGGCTCCTGATCGGGTGGGATGGTGGCGTGGGCGACGCCGGTGCGGGCCCAGAAGGCGGTCATGTCGAAGGCGGGCATGTCGGCGTAGGGCCCGGTGAGGCCGTGGCCGGTGACCGCGGCGTAGATCAGCCGGGGGCATTCGGTCTTCAGGGTGTCGTAGTCGAGCCCGAGCTTCTTCATCGAGCCCGGCCGAACGTTGGTGATGAAGACGTCGGCCTGGCGCAGGAGGGCCTTCAGCGCCGCGCGGCCCTCCGGCCGGGTCGTGTCCAGCACCACGCCCTTCTTGCCGCGATTGTCGTTGGCGAAGGTGGGGGTCTGGCCGTTCGGATCGACGAAGAAGAACCGGGTGACATCGCCCTGCGGGCTCTCCACCTTGACCACCTCGGCGCCCCAGTCCGCCAGCACCGTCGCACTGCTCGGGGCGGCCACCCAGGTCGACATCTCCACTACCTTCAGACCTTCGAGCAGCATCGCGATCTCTCCCAGAGCACCCCACGACACGTACCGGTCGTACAGACGAGCGACAACGGGCGTGATGTCGCCCGGGCGGCATAGAGCCGGCCCGCAATCTTCGCTAGAAGGGCGCAAATGACGAGACCCGACGACGTGGTGACGACGGAAATGCCCGCGGGCCGCCGCGCGCCGACGCACCGCTATCAGGCCAAGCGCCACGCCATCGTGCGCTCGGCGATCGAGGAAATGAACCGCAACGGCGTGCGGGGCATGACCCTGGGCGACGTGGCCGCCCGCCTCGCCCTCGTGCCAACCGGCGTCATCTACTACTTCAAGAACAAGGAAGACCTGGCGGCCGCCGCCTTCCTCAAGGGCCTGGAAAGCTATCAGGCGCTGCTCGCCCCCTGTGCGGACGGGGCGACCGACACGGTCCGCGTGGGCGCGTTCATCCACGCCTATTTCGAACATAGGCGCCGGATCGACCTGGGGGAGGCCGACCCGTTCCCCGTATTCAACGACGTGCGGGCCCTGAACTGCCCGCCGGTCAACGACGCCTACGTGAGCATGTTCCGCGCCTTCCGCGGCCTGCTGGCCGGCCGGGAGGTCCTGTCGCGGCGCCACCGCAACGCGCGCGCGCACCTGCTGCTCTCGGAAGTGCTGTGGATTCCGGCCTGGCTGAACCAGGTCGAGGCGGCGGACTATCCTCGCACAGCCGAGCGAATGAGCGCGGTGTTGACCGGAGGCATGATCGGGGCGGGCCACGCCTGGCCGCGCCGCCGGCCCGCGCCGGTGATGCGCAAGCCGGACCCGACCGCCCACGCCTCATGCGAGCTGTTCCTGCGCGCCGCCACCGAGCTGATCAACCAGGAAGGCTACCACGGGGCCTCCGTGGAGCGGATCTCAGCCAGGCTGAATGTCTCGAAGGGCGCGTTCTACCACCACAACGAGACCAAGGATGAGCTGGTGGTGGCCTGCTTCGAACGCACGTTCGAGATCATGTGGTCGGCGATCCATGCGGCCGAAGAGGCCGGCGGGTCCGGACTGGAGGTGCTGGCCAGCGCGGTCACGGCCCTGATCGACCACCAGACCCGCGGCCAGGCGCCGCTGCTCAGGACCTCGGCGCTGACCACGGTGCCGGAAACCATCCGCGCCGAGCTGATGCAGCGGTTCAACCGCATCTCCTATCGCGTCGCCTCGATCCTCTGCGACGGGATCGCCGACGGCTCGATCGCGCCCGTGGAGGTGAACATCGCCGCCCAGGTGATCACGGCGGCGATCAACGCCGCCGTCGACCTGCGCTACTTCACGCCGGACCTCGAACCGGCGGAGACGGTCGACCACTACGTCCGGCCCCTGTTCGAAGGGCTGTCCTCGCCTCCGGCGGCCTAGCCAAATTTTTTTGGCCATACCAGCCGTACAAAATCGGTGGATCGAACCGTACGCGCCGCACCGGCGGCGAACCCGCTTGTGTTCCGCGCGACTGATGAAACTATGCAATCAGTCATGGCCCAGTCCCACGCGCTCCGATCCGGTTGTCCGATCAACCTGACCCTCGAGATCCTCGGGGACCGCTGGAGCCTGCTGGTCCTGCGCGACATGATGTTCGGGGACCGTCGCCACTTCCGCGAGCTCCTGACCCGATCGGAGGAAGGGATCGCGTCCAACATCCTTGCCGACCGGCTGAAGAAGCTGATGGCGGAAGGCCTGATCACCCGTGCCGACGACCCCAGCCACAAGCAGAAGGCGATCTACAGCCTGACCGAGCCGGCCATACAGCTGGCGCCGATCCTGGCGCTTATCGGTGGCTGGGGTACGCGCCACCTGGCCGTCAGCGAGGAACTCTCCATCCGCGCCAAGCTGCTGGAGGCCGGCGGCCAGCCGATGTGGGACGCCTTCATGGAGGAACTGCGCCGCCGCCACCTGGGCAAGGGCGGCGACGGCCCCTCGGTGCTGGCGGAGCTGCAGGCGGCCTACGAGGCGGTCGCGGCCCGCAACCGCCCCTGACGAACGCGCTGTGCCTAGGGGGCCTTCTTGCTGGTGAACTCGGCTTCGATGGCGACGTCGACGTCGTCGCCGACGCCCATGGTCGTGCCTGGCGCCGGAAGGCCGTAGGTCATCCCGAAATCGGAGCGCTTGAACGTCCCCTTTGCGGAGAACCCGATCCGGGCGCCCATCGGGTCGTATGCGTTGGGCTTGTAGCCGCCGTTGAAGGTGGCCTCGAGCGTGATCGGCTTGGTCACTCCGCGCAGGGTCAGGTCACCGGTGAGCTTGGCGGTCTTCGGCCCGGTGGGCTCCACCTTCGTGGACTTGAACGTGATCTGCGGGAAGCGCTCGGCGTCCAGGAACTCCTTTTCGACCTTGCTGTCGAAATCCAGCGTGGCGGCGTCGGGGTAGTTGGTCTGCACCGAGCGTGCGTCGATCGTGGCGGTGACGCTCTGGGCCGCCGGATTGGCGGGGTCGAACGCGAGTTCGCCAGCGGCCTTGGTGAAGCGGAGCGTGTAGTTGGAGATGCCGAGGTGGGAGAGGCGGAAGTTCACGCTCGTGTGCGACAGGTCCAGGTAATAGACGCCCGCGGGCGCTTCGTTCGGCGCCTGGGCCTGGGCCGCGGCGGGCGCAGCGGCCGCCTTTGGCTCTGCCGCCGGCTTCGGGGGTGAACACCCGGCGAGCGTCAGGGCAGACGCCGCAGCGACGATGGCGACGAGGGGCATGGCTCTCATGGGGCCTCCAGGGGACTCGAATGCTTGGAAGACGCTCGTAGCCCTCCGCGCCCGACATGGCGCGCGGAGATTTCGCGGGCCTTGGCCGATTGACTTACGGTTAACTCGCCGCCCCTACCTTCCGCCAAAATAATCTGGGGGAACGCTGTTGGCCGACCAGGTCCTCAGCCACGGGGCGACACAGCCGCCGGCGGATGCAGGCGCGTCGCGCTTCGCGTTCTTCGCGGCGTCCTCGCGGAACTACCTTCCGCGAATTGTCTCCGCCGGATCGATGATGACCGCCGCCGGCGTCTACGTCGGCTGGGCCTGGGCCGCGCCCTGGTTCGCCGTCGTCGTGCTCAGCCTCATCGGCAACACCTACCTGGTGCAGGCCATGGGCCGTGCGGCGACACCGGTCGAGGCCAGGCGCGTCTGGCGGATCAGCACGGCGCAAAGCACCTTCTTCAGCATCCTCCAGTGCCTGCCGATCGTCGCGCTCTGGATGACGGACGAGCCGCTGGCGATGGCCTTCGCCCTCCTCGCCACCCTGGTCGCCAGTATCTATGTGCTGCTGCAGTACTACGCCGACGTGCTGCAGTACCGGCTGTTCCTCGCGCCCTATGTCCTGACGCTTTCCTTCGTCATCGGACGCCTGGTCTGGAGCGCCGGCTTCGAAGTCCAGGCCTGCGCCGTCGCCGCGTGCGCCGCCGTCACCCTGGCCAACTGCCTCTATTTCTCGCGCAAGATCCTGGCGAACTCCCGGCTGGCCCTGCGTACAGCGCGCGCCAAGGCGCAGGAGAACCAAGTCGCCGCGGAGGCGGCCAACCAGGCCAAGAGCGTGTTCCTGGCCACGATGAGCCACGAGATCCGCACCCCGCTGAACGGGGTGCTGGGCATGGCCCAGGCCATGGCCGCCGAGGAGCTGTCAGACCGGCAACGCGACCGCCTGAGCGTCATCCACCGGTCCGGCGAGAGCCTGCTCGCCATTCTCAACGATCTCCTGGACCTCTCCAAGATCGAGGCCGGCAAGCTGGAGCTGGAATCTATCGAGTTCGACCTGGGCGAGGTGGCGCGGGGCGCGCACTCGGCCTTCACCGCGCTCGCCAACAAGAAGGGCCTGTCGTTCTGCCTCGACATCGAGGAGGCGGCCGGGCGCTACCAGGGTGATCCAACACGCCTGCGCCAGATCCTCTACAACCTGATCTCCAACGCCCTGAAGTTCACCGAAGAGGGCGAGATCCGCGTTGTGGCGACGCGGGACGCCGAGACCCTGGTGCTGTCGGTGCGCGACACCGGGCTTGGCATCTCCAACGAGAACCTCTGCCGCCTGTTCGGCAAGTTCGACCAACTGGACTCATCGACCACCCGCCAGTTCGGCGGCACGGGCCTGGGCCTGTCGATCTGCCGCGAGCTTGCCCACCTGATGGATGGCGACATCCTGGTGGAGAGCGAGCTGGGCAAGGGCTCCTGCTTCACCCTGCGCCTGAACCTGCCGCGCATTGGCGACGCCAAGGCTCCGGCCGTGCTGGCGCCGGCGCCGCCGCCTGAGTTGACGTCGGCGGCGATCCGGGTGCTCGCGGCGGAGGACAACACGGTCAACCAGCTGGTCCTGAAGACCCTGCTGCACCAGCTGGGCGTCGATCCGACGATCGTCGAAAACGGCCAGGCGGCCGTCGAGGCCTGGGAAAGCGCCCAGTGGGACGTCATCCTCATGGACGTCCAGATGCCGGTGATGGACGGCCTCACCGCCACGGCGAAGATCCGCGGCCGCGAACTGGAGACAGGGCGCGTCCGCACGCCGATCATCGCGCTCACCGCCAACGCCATGGCCCACCAGGTGGAGCAGTACCTGGCCACCGGCATGGACACCCACGTGGCCAAGCCGATCGAGGCCGCCGTCCTGTTCGCCGCACTCTGCGCGGCGGTCGAAGGCGAAGGGATGGACCGGGTAGGGTCGCAGGTCGCGTGAGCCTGTTCCCTCCCAGACGGGAGGGAGTGCGGCGTCAGCTTTCCTCGGCCACCACGCGGACCAGTTCCACGATCTTGCGGCGGATCGCCGGTTCGGTGATCCGCGGGAACACCGCCATCAGTTCGATGCCCTCCGAGGAGAGCAGGAATTCCTGGGCGGAGTCCCGCTGGGCCGCCGCGCCGTCCTGGTCACCCAGCCCATCGTAGAAATAGGCCACCGGCGTGCGCAGGGCCCCCGCGATCTCCCAGAGCTTGGAAGCCGACACGCGGTTGGCGCCGCGTTCGTACTTCTGCACCTGCTGAAAGGTGATGCCGAGCGCCTCGGCCAGACGCTCCTGGCTGACACCCATTTCCTTCCGGCGCATGCGAATCCGCAGGCCGACGTGACGGTCGACCGGATGGGGCCCGTCGCCCCGACCGATGACATTGTCGCCGAGTACGGCGACTGCTTCGAGTTCGCGTTCCAATGGTTTGGTCATTTGCCCCCGACCTGGTGATGCGGGGGCCGCGCCAAACCCCGATGGCGCGCCCCCCGCTTCGGTACCTCCCCCGAGGTACGTCCTTAAGTTGAGGCGCCGTAGCGCCCATTGAAAACCCCCGCATACCCATTTTGGGGGTGTGACACGTTCTCGTTTCGGTCAGGCCGCGCCCCGCAACGCGAGAATCTCGCGTTCCCACTCGGAGAGAACGCCGAAATCCGCCAATCCGGCGAACAGGCGGTGCAGGTGCGACTGATTGTCCACCATGAACTGGACGAACGGTTCGCGGGCCAGAATCCGGCTGGGAACGATGTAGCCGTCGTTCACGCGTTCGCATCGATCCTCCTGGAGCAGGCGCGCCAGACGCCGGCGCACCGTCTCCTGGGCGATGCCGAGGCGTTCGGACAGGACCGCCGCGCGCGCCGGTTGGCGCAGGCGGTCCGGGACGAATCGGCCCGGGGACCAGTCGCCGTCCTCGCCGCCCTCGGAGTCCGGAAGGTGCTCGGTGTTGGCGTGGATCACGTCCATCATGATCAGGCCGGAAACCAGGTCGCCGATGTGCAGGTTGATCGGTTCGGCCAGCCGCAGCAGGTAGTCGGACGACAGTCGTACCGCCAGCCGGACCGGCGGATGCTCCGGATTGAACGGCGGTCCGTTCGGCCGCGGAAGGTCGTCCAGCAGACCGATGGCCCTCAGCCGGAAGTAGAGGTTGCGGACCAGGGCGTAGTGCGCCTCGGCGGCGTGGCGGAAGGCCGGGGTGTCGAGCAAGGCCGCCGGGATGATCACTCCGCGCGGGGTGGCGACGACGACGCCGAGGGCCTTCAGCGCCGCGACACGCCGCCGGGCGGTCTCGAACGGCATCCGCAGGGAGTTGGCGATCGCGCTGATGCTCACCGGCCGGCGCATATCGTCAGGCGGCGGCTGGTCGAGGGTGGCGTAGGCCCGCTGGAGGTCCGGACTGCGGTTGATCTGGGCGACGTTGGCCTGTCGGATCGCCGCCATCAGCACGCCGTCAACCACGCCGCGCCCCAACCCGGCCAGCTTCACCAGGTCCAAGGCGAACGCGTTCGCGAGGCGGGCCGCCACGCGCATGCTGCTATAGGGCGCCTCGCGCGCCATGTGGCTATGTCCCCCGACCAGCGTGTCGCCGAATAAACCACGGTCTCTGGGATTTTGCACGTGTATGCAACCCACGCGCGAGCCGAAATCGCCTCTGGCGCTCGCCGCGCGAGCGGGGCTTTGTCCGGCAGACGGCCGGCCCTATCTATCCAGCCATGGCCGAAGCGTTCAACGAGACCGTCCTGCCCACCGAGAAGGCCGAACGCTATGCGGCGGTCGCCGAGGAGATCGCCGCGGTGCTGGACGGCGAGCCGAACCTCGTCGCCCGGATGGCCACCGTCACGTCCATGCTGGCGAACAGCTTCGACCACTACTTCTGGACCGGCTTCTACGTAGTCGATCCCGCCAAGGGCGACGAACTGGTAGTCGGCCCCTACCAGGGAAGCCTCGGCTGCATGCGCATCGCCTTCGGCCGCGGGGTCTGCGGCGCGGCGGCGGCCCAGCGGCGGACGCAGGTGGTGGAAGACGTCCACGCCTTCCCCGGCCACATCGCCTGCGACGGCCGCTCGGCCAGCGAAATCGTCGTGCCGGTGTTCGACGATGCCGGACGCCTGATCGCGGTATTCGACGTGGATTCGGACCGGAAGGCGGCCTTCGACGGGATCGACCAGGCGTGGCTGGAGCGAATTCTGAACGCGACCTTCGCGTGAGGAGGGGGCTCGCGTTGTGTTACGTTGGGGCGCCTGAGTAGAGCGGATTTCGACGCGCGGCCCCTCCTCTCGTGGCGGCGCGACAGCATACGGAGCACTTCCATGGCCGAGGCCTATATCGTCGCCGCATCCCGCACCGCCGGTGGCCGCAAGGGCGGCCGCCTTCGCGATTGGCACCCCTCCGACCTGGCCGGCGCGGTGCTGGACGACCTGGTCGCGCGCACCGGGATCGACCCGGCCGTGATCGAGGACGTGATCATGGGCTGCGTGACGCAGGCCGGAGAGCAGTCCACCAACATCGCCCGCAACGCTGTGCTGTCCTCCAAGCTGCCGGAAAGCGTGCCGGCCACCTCGGTGGACCGCCAGTGCGGCTCGTCCCAGCAGGCCCTGCACTTCGCCGCTCAGGGGGTGATGAGCGGCACCCAGGACGTGGTGATCGCCGCCGGTGTCGAAAGCATGACCCGCGCCCCTATGGGCATGTCGGTGATCCTGCCGCTGAAGGCCGGCATGGGGAACCCGAAGAGCCCGAACCAGGAAGCCCGCTACCCGAACATCCAGTTCAGCCAGTTCGCCGGCGCCGAGATGATCGCCAAGAAGTACGGCCTGACGAAGGACCAACTCGACGAGTTCGGTTACCGCAGCCACCAGAACGCCATCGCGGCCACCCAGGGCGGCGCGTTCAAGGACGAGATCCTCGTCCTCGACGGCAAGGACGCCGAGGGTAACACGGTGCGCCACGACGCCGACGAAGGCATTCGGTTCGAAGCCAGCCTGGAAGCCATGAAGGGCGTGAAGCTCCTGCAGGAAGGCGGCGCGATCACCGCGGCGACATCCAGCCAAATCTGCGATGGCGCGTCGGGCGTCATGATCGTCTCCGAGCGCGCCCTGAAGGAGTACGGCCTGACGCCGCTGGCCCGCATCCATCACCTGTCGGTCATCGGCCATGACCCGGTGGTCATGCTGGAAGCCCCGATCCCGGCGACCGAACGGGCGCTGAAGAAGGCCGGCATGTCGATCGACGACATTGATCTGTTCGAGGTCAACGAGGCCTTCGCCTCCGTCCCGGTGGCCTGGCTGCAGAAGACCGGCGCCGATCCGGAGCGCCTGAACGTCAACGGCGGCGCGATCGCGCTGGGCCATCCGCTGGGCGCGTCGGGCACCAAGCTGATGGCGACGTTGCTGAACGCGCTGAAGGCCCGCGGCAAGCGCTATGGCCTGCAGACCATGTGCGAAGGCGGCGGCCTGGCCAACGTCACCATCGTCGAGCGGCTCTAGTCTCGCGCATGGCCGGACGCGTTCTGGCGATCACCGGCGCGTTCGGCGTCCTGGGCTCCGCGGTCGCCAAGGCGGCGGCGGGGCAGGGCGCGCGCGTGGCCCTGATCGACTTCGCCAGCGAAGGTCCGACGCCCGACGGCGCCCTGGTGCTGGGCGGCGTCGACCTGACTGATGCTGTGCAGGCCGGCGCGGCGATGGACGCTGTCGCCGACCATTTCGGCGATATCGACGCGCTGTTGAACATCGCTGGCGGGTTTTCCTGGCAGACGGTGCAGGAGGGCGCCTACGAAACTTGGCCCGGCCTCTACCGGCTGAACGTCCTGACCGCCATGAACGCCTGCCGCGCGGCCATCCCGCACCTGAAGCGCAGCGCGGCCGGGCGGATCGTCAACGTGGGCGCGAACGCGGCGCTCAAGGCGTCGCTGGGAATGGGCCCGTACGCGGCCTCGAAGGCCGGCGTGCATGCCCTGACCCAGTCCCTGGCCGAGGAGCTCAAGGGCGACAACGTCACCGTCAACGCGGTGCTGCCGTCCATCCTCGACACCGCCGCCAACCGCGCCGACATGCCCAAGGCCAACCCCGCCGACTGGGTGGCGCCGGACGACCTGGCGGCGGTGATGCTGTTCCTGGCCAGCGAGGCGGCCGTAGCCGTCACCGGCGCGCTGATCCCGGTGACCGGGCGCGTCTGACGTCAGACGCCCGTTACGCCAAAGGCGCACCCGCTTGTCCTAAATCGTCGCAGCCAACTGAACGGCGGTAGCTTAGCCGTTCGAAGCGGGTGACACTGGCTGTTCCTGGGAGGGAACGCCCACCAATGGGGCCCTGGATACTGATCGCCGCGGCCGCCGCGCCGCTGGCGGCGGCGCAGGCTGCCGCCCCGCCCACGCCTCCCCCGGCGTCGGCGGAGCGCGGGGTCACGGCCTATCCGCCCAGCTTCTTCGCCGACCTGAAGCCGGTGAGCGCCTACGACATGGTGATCCGGTTGCCAGGCTTCACCTTCGACAGGGGGACGATGGTCCGGGGCCTGGAAGGCGCCGGCGGCAACGTCATCATCGATGGCCATTCACCGCTCGCCAAGAACGACCCCCTGGAGGAAATACTGCGGCGCATCCCGGCCGGCTCGGTCGAACGGGTGGAGGTGATCCGCGGCGGCGCGCCCGGCATCGACATGGAAGGCCGTACGGTCGTGGCCAACGTGGTTCGCCGCCAGGAAGCGGGATTCCGCGGCTCGGCCCAGCCCTACTTCAACGCCATCTACGACGGCCGTTTCCTGCCCGGCGTGCGGTTTGAAGGCCAATGGAGCCTGCCCGGCGGACGCTCGGCCGAAGTGAGCCAGACCTTCTCCACCGGCCACTTCCCCAACGATGAAATCGGGGACGGCCATCGGCGGCGTTTCTCGGCCGCCGGAGTGCGCATCATCGATTCCGAGGTCGACGCGGATTCACACGGCCACCGCCTCCAGACGACCGGCGCCTTCGCCACCCCGTTCATGGGGGGTCAGCTGAACCTGACGGGGACGATCCAGTTCAACAAGGGCGTCACCGAGATCTACGACACCGATCGCATCGCCGGCGGGGTCGAGTACGAGAAGACGCCGAACAAGCGCGGGCAGCATGAGGCGGGGGCGCGGTTCACCCGCCGGCTCTCCGACCGGGTCACCCTGGACGCCCTGCTATTCCAGCAGTTCTTCCTGCAGGAACAACGCTCGCACTTCGAGGGTCCCGGCCTGACGCGCGACTTTGCGCTCGACCGCGACAGCGGCGAAACCGTCGGCCGCCTCCAGTTCAACATCACCCCGGTCGCGGGGGTGAAGATCGAGGCGGGCGGCGAGGGCGCCTTCAACCGCTTGGACAGCCAGACATCGCTGGCCGTCAACGGCCGGCCCGTGCCGCTGCCGGCCGGCGACGTGAAGGTCGAGGAGCTGCGCGGCAACGCCATCCTGCGCGGCAGCTGGCGGGTAAACCCGCAACTCGTCCTGGAGGCCGGCGGGCGCTACGAGGTCTCGCGGGTGACCTCCGAGGGCGACGTGGTGCTGCAGAAGTCGCTGCGGTTCTGGAAACCCCGCGCCGCGCTGACCTGGTCGGCGGACGCCAAGACCCAGGTGCGCCTGCGCGTGGAGCGGGAGGTGGGCCAGCTCAACTTCGACGACTTCGTGGCCTCGCCTCAGGTGGCCTCGACGGGGGTGATCGTGGCGGGCAACCCCGACCTCACGCCGCAGCAGGCCTGGGTCTATGAGGCCGCGGTCGAGCGGCGCTTTTGGAAGGACGGCTCGGTCGTCCTGACCTACCGCCGCTTCGACCTCACCGACGTGGTCGACAGGGCGCCGGTGTTCGGGCCGGGCGGCGAGATCCTGGCGGATGCTCCCGGCAACATCGGCGGCGGCACAAAGACCGAGATCGCCGCCGGGCTCACCGTGCCGCTGGATCGCTTCGGCCTGAAGTCGGCGCAGTTCAAGGGGCAGGTCACGTGGCGCGACACACGCGTGCTCGACCCGCTGACCGTGTCCAACCGACAGATCTCGACCCTTCATCCGGTCGACTGGGAAGCGCACTTCAGCCAGGCGATCCCGGCGTGGCGGATGAGCTGGGGCCTCGACCTGCTGGGGGGTATCCGCGAGCGTGTGTTCCGACTGACGGAAATCGAGACAAAGAAGATCTCCCCCTACCTGATCCTGTTCGTGGAATACCGCCCGGCCCCTGACCTTAGCGTCCGGGTCGAGCTGAACGGGATCAACTTCCGCGACGCCAAGCGCATCCGCGAGGTCTACGTTGGTCCGCGCAGCATGGGACGGCTGAACTTCACGGATGTGCGCGCCCTGGAGTGGGGCGGTGACCTGAACGTCCGCCTGCGCAAGTCATTCGGCAGCTGACCCGGAGGCGCCGCGATGGACATGGCCGATCTGCTCACCTTGCTCGTCGGCCTGCGCGACCGGACCGCGTGGCGCACCGACCACCCGGAATTCCCCTTCATCCATTTCTGTCTCGAACACCTGACGCGCAGCAAATCGCAGCTGCTGCAGGAGCTTTGGGTGCTCTACGAACTGGGTTCTCCTACCGGCGGATATTTCGTGGAAATCGGCGCCTGCGACGGCGTCAGCTTTTCCAACACCTACCTGCTGGAGAAGCAGTTCGCCTGGACCGGCATCGTCGTGGAGCCTTCGCGGGTCTGGTATCCGAAGCTTCGCGAGAACCGCGCCTGCGCCGTCGACGAACGCTGCGTTTGGGGAGAGACCGGCGCGAGCGTCCTCTTCAACGAAGCCTCCGTGGCCATGCACGCGACCATCGACAGCTATTCCGACGGCGACATGCACGCCGAGAGCCGCCGGGTTGGACGGCGGTACGCCGTCGAGACGGTGTCGCTGAACGACCTGCTGCGGACCTGGGGCGCGCCGGGCCGGATCGACTATCTCTCGCTCGACACGGAGGGCTCGGAACTGGACATCCTCAGCGCCTTCGACTTCGACGCCCACGACGTGCGGCTGATCACCGTCGAGCACAACTACACCGACCGTCGCCAAGCGATCTTCGACCTGCTCACGGCCAAGGGTTTCGCCCGCAAGTTCGAGTCGTTGTCGAGAGTGGACGACTGGTACGTCGCGGCCCGCTAGGAGGGAGGCCGCCTCAGGCGAGGGCGGCGAAGCGTAGCTCGTAGCCGTCCGGGTCCAGAACGGTGAAGTCGCGCAGGCCGTAGCCCCGGTCGGCCAGCGGGTGGCGGACACGCCAGCCCAGCTCCCCGGCGCGCGCGAAGAGGGCGTCGACGTCGGCGACGATGATCCGGATGTTGGCGGGGTTGGGACCGATGCTGACGCCGGCCCGTTCGGCCAGGAGCAGATAGCGCTCGCCCCAGCAGATGACGCCGAAGTCCGCCGTCGCGCGCGCCAGCTTGAAGCCGGCCGCCCGGTAGAAACTGAGCGACTCCGCCAGGCTGCGGACCGGGAGTTCGGTCACCAACTGGGCGGACAGCTCGTCGGCCGATCCGATGGGAGAGTTGGAGACCACGTCATCTTCCTTGGGCCGCCACGCGCCAGACGATGCTGCCCACATCGTCGGCCACTAGCAAGCCGCCCTTGCCGTCCACGACCACCCCTACCGGCCGTCCCTGGATCTTGTTGTCGGCGTTCAGGAAGCCGGTGAGGAAGGCCTGGGCCGGCATCTGCGGGCGTCCGTTCGCAAAGGGCACGAAGACCACGCGGTAGCCGCTCAGCGGCTGCCGGTTCCAGGAGCCGTGCTGGCCGATGAAGGCTCCGCCTCGGTACGGCGCCGGGAAGGCGTCGGCGCGGTAGAACGTGAGGCCCAGGGACGCGGTGTGTGGCCCGAGGCCATAGTCGGGGGTGATGGCCGTGGCCACCAGATCCGGCCGCTGCGGTTTCACCCGCACGTCGACGTGCTTGCCCCAGTAGCTGTACGGCCAGCCGTAGAAGCCCCCGTCGCGCACGCTGGTCAGGTAGTCGGGCGGCACGTCCGCCCCGATCTCGTCGCGCTCGTTGGAGACCGTCCACATGACCCCGGTGGTCGGCTCGAAGTCGAGGCCGTTCGGGTTGCGGAGGCCGTTGGCGTAGACGCGCGCCTGCTTGGACGCGATGTCGTAGACCCAGATCGCGGCGCGGCCTTCCTCGGCCGACATGCCGTTCTCGCCGATGTTGGAGTTCGAGCCGACGGTGGCGAACAGCTTCGTGCCGTCGGGGGTGGCGACCACATTCTTGGTCCAGTGGTGGTTGATCGGCCCGCCGGGGAGGGGGAGCACCTCGGCCCCGACGCCGGTGACCTCGGTCTGGCCATCGCGATAGGGGAAGCTCACCACCCCGTCGGCGTTGGCGATGTAGATGCGCCCACCCGTCAGCGTCATCCCGAACGGCGACTTCAGGCCCTGGGCGAAGATGTGGCGGGTCTCGGCCACGCCATCCCCATCGGCGTCGCGCAGCAGCGTGATCCTGTCAGCGCTGGGGACAGCGGAGCCCACCTTCTTCATCAACTGCTTCTGGACCCAGGCCCGGATGCCCTTGTTCGCCTTGGCGCCCTTTTCGCCAGGGCCGGCGGACTCGGCGACGAGCACGTCGCCGTTGGGCAGCGCCAGCAGCCAGCGCGGGTGTTCCAAGCCCTCGGCGTAGCGGGTGACCACGAAACCGGGCGGCGCCTGGGGCGCGGCGCCGGCCGCCCAGCCGACCACGTCGGGCACGCCGATCATCGGGATCAGCGACGTCTTCGGGGCTTTCAGGGCGGGGTCCGGGCCGAAGCCCACGAACGGGTCGTTCGAACCCGGGGTGGAGCAACTGGCCACGATCAGGGCTGCGGCGGCGATCGGCCAATGCTTCATCATCTCGCGTCTCTGTGCTCTCGCGTCCGGGCGAAGCCTAAACGGATGACGCCAGGGCGCCGTTGCGCGCCGTGGGAAATCGTATGCAGTAAGTGACAGGCCGCTGCAGAGACCCATCCCATGGACCTGACGCTCACGCCGGAGCTCACCGCCTTCCGCGACGAGGTGCGCGCCTTCCTGGCCGCCCATGCCGACCAGCACGAAGGCGGGGCGCCGAAGGACCCGAAGGCCTGGCAGAAGCTGCTGATCGACAACGGCTATGCGGCCCGCACGATCCCGAAGGCCTATGGCGGGTACGGCGCCGAGCCGGACATCCTCAAGTCCCGGATCATCGCCGAGGCGTTCATCGAGGCGAATGCGCCGCGCGGGATGGCCGGGCAGGGCATCTCCATGCTGGTCCCGACCCTCCTGGAAGTGGGCTCGGAGGAGCAGAAGACCCGCTGGATCGGGCCCACCCTGCGCGGGGAGATCATCTGGTGCCAGGGCTACTCCGAGCCGGGCGCCGGCTCGGACCTGGCCAACCTGCAGACCAAGGCGGTCGAGGATGGCGACGACTTCCTGATCTCGGGGTCGAAGATCTGGACGAGCACCGCGATGCAGGCCCAGATGATCTTCTGCCTGGTGCGGACCGAGCCCAAGGCCGCCAAGCACGAGGGCATCTCCTACATCCTGTTCCCGATGAGCACGCCGGGGATCGAGGTGCGTCCGCTGAAGTCCATGACCGGCCAGGCGGAGTTCAACGAGGTGTTCTTCACCGACGTCCGCGTGCCCAAGGCCAATGTGGTAGGCGGCCGCGGCCGGGGCTGGTTCGTGGCCAACACCACGCTGAAGCACGAGCGGGGCATGCTGGGCGACCCCAACGCCACCGAGGCGCGGCTGAAGTCGTTGATCGAGCTGATGCGCCGCGAAACCGTCGACGGCCAGCGGATCATCGACAACCCGATCTTCCGCGACCGGCTGATGCAGCTTCAGGCGCGCGTGCTGTCGATGAAGTTCAACGGCCTGCGGACCATGACCGACGACACCGCCGGCCTCGCGCGGATGGTGGTGAAGCTGCAGGGCTGCGAACTGAACCACCAGGTGGCGGCTCTGGCGATCGACGCTCTCGGTGAGCTGGGCATCCTCTATCACGATGGGCCGCACCTGCGCGCCAAGGGCAATTGGCAGCGGAACTACATGTTCGACCTGGGCCTGATCATCGGCGGCGGCACCGCCCAGATCCAGAAGAACATCATCTCCGAACGCGGCTTGGGCATGCCGCGCGAACCCAAAGTGGTGGAAGCCTGATGCGGTTCGCGCTCTCCGAAGACCAGACCCTGTTGCAGGACAGCCTGAGCCGCACGCTGGCCGACCTGTCGCCGCTGGAGCGCGTGCGCCGGTTCGCCGACGAGAACCAGGCCGCGGCGCCGGACATCTGGGCCGGCTTGTCCGAGCTCGGCCTGCCGGGCCTGCTCGTCCCGGAGGAATACGGCGGCCTGGGGCTCGGCCTGGTCGAGGCTGCGCTGGCGGCGGAAGCCCTGGGCCGGGTGGTGGCGCCGACGCCGTTCCTGGGGTCGGCCGTGCTGGCGCCCCTCGCGCTGATGCTGGCGGGGACCGACGAGCAGAAGTCCCGCTGGTTGCCGAAGCTGGCGTCGGGCGAGGCCATCGCCGGCGTCGCCATCTCCGAGCCCATCGCCGGCGCGCGCGAGAACGCCGGCGTCGCCGCCGCGAACGGGCGGGTCACCGGCACCGCGCTGTTCGCCCTGGACACCGCCGGCGCCGACCTGCTGATCGTCGCCGACCGAACCGGCGGCCTGCACCTGACCCAACTGGCTCATTCCGCCGAGCCGATGCCCTCGATCGACGCCACCCGCCCGCTCTGCCAGCTGACCTTCAGCGACACGCCGGCGGAGCCCCTGGCGTCCAACCAGGCGCTGGAGCGCCTGCGCGATGCGGCCTGGGTCATGCTCGCGGCCGACACGCTGGGCGCCGCCCAGTCGATGCTGGACAAGGCGGTCGCCTACGCCAAGGAGCGCAAGCAGTTCGGCCGGACCATCGGCTCGTTCCAGGCGGTGAAGCACCTTTGCGCCGAGATGGCCGCCGAGCTCGAGCCGGCCCGGGCGCTCGTCTGGTACGCCGCCTACGCCTTCGACAAGGCGCCGGACGAAGCGCCGTTGATGGCCGCCCACGCCAAGGCGCACCTGTCGGAGATCGGCCGCTTTGTCGCCCGGACATCGACGGAGGTGCACGGCGGCATCGGCATGACCGACCTCCTAGGCCTGCACTACTGGTTCAAGCGCATCGGCCAGAACCGCCAACTGCTGGGTGGCCCGGAGCGGGTGCGGGAGACCGCGGCCCGGCTGCAGGGCCTGATCGCCTAGTCAAGGTTCGGGCTGTCTTGTGATCCCTCCGGCCCCGCGCGAGGTTAGCGGGCGAGGACCGGACCGGCGCGGGCGCCAGTGTTCATGGGGAGTGAGGCGACGTGACGGGCGCTGGCGAGGCGGGCGACGGGCGGCGGGCAGGGCTCCGGCGCCTGCGGGGCCGGCTGCACGAGCTCTACCACGGCAAGTCGCGGCGGGCCGTTCGCTTCCGGCTCTGGATCATCGCGATCGACCTGCTGCTGATCGCCTTCTTCATCGCCGCGCCGTTCCTGCGGGACTACCCGGCCTATCTCTTCGCTGACTATCTCGCCGCCTTCGTCCTGACCCTGGACATCGGCGCGCGCGCCATGGCCTACCCGACCTTGCGCGACTGGATCCGCCGGCCGAGCGTCTGGATCGACCTGTTCGTCCTGCTGACGCTGCTGTTCCCCCTCTGGCTGTTCAACCTGGCCTTCATGCGGGTGCTGCGGCTGTGGTCGCTGTTCCACAGCGACCTGTTCTGGGAGACCATCGGCCGGCGCTATGACGACACCCGCTGGGAGGAGGTCGCCAAGACCCTGGCGACGCTCGTCACCTTCGTGTTCGTCGCGACCGGCTTCGTCTACGCAAGCTTCGCCCGCGCCCACCCCGGTATCCAGGGCTACATCGACGCGCTCTACTTCACCGTGACCGCGCTCACGACCACCGGCTTCGGCGACATCATCCTCCCCGGCGCCTGGGGCAAACTCCTGACCATTGTGATCATGATCAGCGGGATCACCCTGTTCGTGCGCCTGGCGCAGACGCTCATCCGTCCTCACAAGGTGCACTTCACCTGTCCCACCTGCGGCCTGCTGCGCCACGACCCGGACGCGGTGCACTGCAAGGCTTGCGGCGTGCTGTTGAATATCCCGAACGAAGAGTAGCAGGGCCCGCGCCCTTGGCGCTCGGCCCCGCATCGTTCCGGTGGTTGACGGCCCGAGGGGAAGGCCGCTCTGCTTGCGCCAGGCCGCCATACGACAGCCGGGTTCGGGGGAAGCGAATGCACAGGTCCTGGGTCGCGGGCGCCGCGACCATGCTGATTGCCGCTGCGGCCCTGGCGGCGACGGCCGCGGGCGGGCCCCAGGTGCGCGGAGCCGCCGCCGTGGATACCGCTCGCCAGCTCGCCGCCGACCAGGAGCCGGGGACCTGGATGTCCTCCGGCCGCACCTACGACGAGCAGCGCTACAGCCCGCTGACCGGCATCAACAGAGACAATGTCGGCCGCCTCGGCCTGGTCTGGTACGGCGACGTGGACACCGAGCGCGGTCAGGAGTCGACGCCGGTGGTGGTGGACGGCGTGCTCTACATCACCACCGCATGGTCGATGGTGAAGGCCTATGACGCCGCGACCGGCGAGAAGCTGTGGGAGTACGACCCCCAGGTGGACCGCGCCGTGGGCCAAGTGGCTTGCTGCGACGTGGTCAACCGTGGCGTCGCCGCCTGGAAAGGGAAGATCTACCTGGGCGCCCTGGACGGCCGGCTGATCGCCCTGGACGGACGCACCGGCAAGGTCGTGTGGAGCGTGCAGACCACGGACCCGACCCAGCCCTACACGATCACCCAGGTCCCGCGGATGGTGAAGGGCATGGTGGTGATCGGCAACGCGGGAGCGGAGTACACTTGCCGCGGCTACGTCACCGCCTACGAGGCCGAGACGGGCAAGCAGGCGTGGCGCTTCTACACGGTGCCCGACGAGCCCGGGAAGCCGACCACGCCGGAGCTGGAGGCGGCGCGCAAGACCTGGAACGGGCCGTTCTGGAAATTCGGCGGCGGGGCCACGGCTTGGGACTCCATCGTCTACGATCCCAGGACCAACCTGGTCTTCTTCGGCACCGGCAACGGGCTCTCCTGGGCGCCCGACATCCGCAGCCCCGGCGGCGGGGACAACCTGTTCACCGCCTCGGTGATCGCGGTGAACGCCGACACCGGCAGGTACGTCTGGCATCATCAGCTCGTGCCCAGCGACGCCTGGGACTACGACGTCACCAACCCCTTGATGATCGCCGACCTGAAGATCGGCGGCCGCGTGCGCCACGTGCTGATGCAGGCGCCGAAGATCGGCTTCTTCTATGTCTGGGACGCCAGGACCGGGAAGCTGATCTCCGCGGAACAGTTTGCGCCCGCCAACTGGGCCACGAAGATCGACCTGAAGACCGGCCGGCCGGTGGAGAACCCCGCCGCGCGCTACACCGTCGACAAGGCCTCGCTGGTCTATCCCGCCCCGCTGGGAGCCCACAACTGGCACCCCATGTCCTACAGCCCGCGGACGGGGCTGGTGTACCTGCCGGTCACGGAGAACAACACCGGGTTCCAGCAGCTGGCGGCCGACAAGTTCAAGGTCAACGCGCGCACCTACAACACCGGCACGATCTCGGGCTCCGCCGAGATCACCAAGCTCTACGAAGCGCCTGGCGCGCCGCCGCGGGGCAATGTGAAGAGCTATCTGCAGGCCTGGGACCCGGCAGCCGGCAAGGAGGTCTGGCGGGTCGACCAGAAGGACTTTGGCCCGGCCGGGACCATGGTCACCGCCAGCGACATCGTCTTCAACGGCAACTGGAGCGGCGAGTTCGCGGCCTATGACGCGCGCACGGGGGCAAAGCTGTGGTCGGCCCCGACCCAGGCCAATGTGGTGGCCGCGCCATCGACCTACACGATCGCCGGACAGCAGTACGTGGCGGTGCTGGTGGGCGCGCGCGGCCTGCCGAAGGGCCAGGTGAGGACCAATCCCCTGAGCGCCAACAACTCGCGCCTCCTGGTCTACAAGCTGGGCGGGACCGCGAGCCTGCCGACGGCGGCGACCAGCGGCCCCTCCACCATCACCACCAAGCTGGACCCGCCGCTGTTCACCGGGACCAACGAGCAGGTGATCGACGGCCAGGGCTCCTACGCCCGCGTCTGCGCCGGCTGCCACGGGCCGAACGCCGCGGCCGACAAGTCCATCCCCGACGTGCGGTATTCCACGACGTTGCGCAGCATCTCCGACTGGAACACGGTGGTGATGGACGGCTCGCGCGCCAGCCGTGGCATGGCGGCCTTCCGCGGCATCATCGGCCGCGAGGAGTCGGAGAATATCTTCCACTACGTCATCAGCCAGGCCAACAAGGACAAGGCCGCCGAACAGGCCAAGGCGGCCCGGCCGTAGACGCTGAACGAAGCGCTGGACTCGCGTGGCGTCACCCGCTCAGACCGAAGGCAACGCTCGGCTGGAGACCTCAGATGACCGACTACCCGCTGCCCAACTTCTCGGTGGACCTTTCGGGGCAGACCGCCCTGGTCACCGGGGCCTCGTCGGGCCTGGGCCTGCGCTTCGCCAAGGTGCTGGCCGCGTCCGGCGCCAAGGTGGCGCTCGCGGCGCGGCGGCTGGACCGCCTGGAGGCGCTGGCCGCCGAGATCAAGGCGGCGGGGGGCCAGGCGGTGGCCATCGAGATGGACGCCACCGACGCCGACCAGTTGATCGGCGCGGTGGAGAAGGCCGAGAAGGCGCTGGGGCTGGTCACCATCCTGGTCAACAACGCCGGCATCCCCGACGCCCAGCGGGCGCACAAGATGTCGATCGAACTGATCGACCGGGTGCTGGACATCAACGTGCGCGCGCCCTGGATCCTGTCCTGCGAGGTGGCCCGGCGGCTGCTGGCGGCGGACAAGCCCGGCCGCATCGTCAACATCGCCTCGTCGGCCGCCTATTCCTACGGCGGCAACGGCGCGGCGCTCTATTCGGTGAGCAAGTCGGCCGTGGTCCGGATGACCGAGACCCTCGCCGTGGAGTGGGCCCGCAACCACATCAACGTCAACGCCATCGCGCCCGGCGCCTTCGCCTCGGAGATGATGGACGGCATGCTGGCGCGGATCGGCGACTTCTCGGCGACCACGCCGCGCAAGCGGATCGGCGACCCCGCGCAGCTCGATTCGACGCTGCTCTACCTGTGCTCGCCCGCCTCGGACGCGGTCACGGGGACCTCGATCCGCGTGGATGACGGGCAAGGCGGGCGATAGGAGAACGACGATGGGTGCGATGCACAACCTATGGCGGCTGGCGGCTGGCGCCGCCCTGGCCATCGGCCTTGCCGGCGCTGCGATCGCAGCGCCGCCGAAGGTCACGGCCGTGGCCGGCGAGCCGACACTGGCCCTGGCCTCGTTCGACCTGAAGGCGCTCGGCTTCGTGGTCGAGGAGTACTTCCTGGCTGGTGACGCGACCTCCTACAAGCCGGTGGGTCCTCAGGGCCCGGACGGCAAGTGGCAGGCGGCGGCGGCGGGCACGTCGCCCTACGTCACCCGTCTCGTGGTGGTGCGTCCCGCCGATCCGAAGCGGTTCAACGGGACCGCCGCGGTCGAATGGCTGAACGTAACCCCCGGCCAGGACATCAGCCCGGACTGGTCGTACACGCACCGCGAGCTGATGCGGTCCGGCTACGCCTATGTCGGCGTGTCGGTGCAGAAGGTGGGCATCGAGGGCGGTCAGAGCATGGCGGGCCCCGGCGCCGGCCTGAAGAAGATGAAGCCTGAACGCTACTCCGGGCTCAGCCATCCGGGCGACGCGTTTGCGTTCGATATCTACTCGCAGGCCGGCCGCGTGGTGCGCGGCGGCGCCGTCCTCGGCCCGCTGAAGGTCAAGCGCATGCTGGCGCTGGGCGAATCCCAGTCGGCGATCTTCATGACCACCTACGTCAATGCGATCGACCCGCTGGACAAGGTCTACGACGGGTTCTTCGTCCACTCGCGGTTCGGCGGCGCGCCGAGCGTGGATGCGGCGCGAGGCCCGATGCAGCAGGCCCAGGGCGTCCGGTTCCGCCCCGACCGACGCGCGCCCGTGATGGCCGTGCTCGCCGAGACCGACATCACCAGCCAGGGCGGCTGGTGGACGGCCGAGCAACCGGACGACGCCAAGCTGCGGGTCTGGCAGATCCCCGGCGCCGCGCACGCCGACACCTACATGCTCCAGGTCGCGGCCAACGACTCCGGGCAGGCCCCGATCGAGAAGCTGGCGGACCTGTGGAAGCCGACCGCCACGACCGTCGTGGGGCGGCTCGCCAAGCCGATGAATTCCGGGCCCCAGCATCACTACGTCGCCCAGGCGGCCCTCGCCCACCTGGAGACCTGGGTGCGTACGGGCAAGGCGCCGCCGAGCGCGCCACGGGTAGAGACGACGCCGGGGGCCGCAAGCGCGCCGCCGACGCTGGTCCTCGACGCCAACGGCAACACCAAGGGGGGCATTCGCACCCCGTGGGTCGATGCCCCCACGGCGAAGCTCTCCGGTTTCGGCAATTCGGGCAGCGGGTTCGCCTTCCTGTTCGGCACCACCGAGGCCTATGACGCGGCGACGCTTCAGCGGCTGTATCCGGGCGGCAAGGCGGACTATCTGAAGGCGTTCGACGCGGCCCTGGCGAAGGCGGTAAAGGCCGGTTACATCCTGCCTGCCGACCAGAACGAGGCGCGCGCCGTGGCCGCGGCGATGTACCCCGGCTAGGCCGGTCATGAATTCACGCCGCGCCGCGGTTGGCGCCGCGGCGTCAGGCTTTGCAAGTTCGCGAAAATGCCGTCCGATGACGGCAACACCCAAGGGATAGAGGGACGTCATGATCAAAACCCGCCTCACCGAGATGTTCGGGGTCGAGACACCGCTGGTGATGGGCGGCATGACCGGCGTGGGCTACGCGCCGCTGGTCGCCGCCGTCGCCAACGCCGGCGCGCTCGGCTTCATCACCGCCCACCACTCCCAGTCGGCCGAGGAGCTGTTCGCGGAGATCAAGAAGTGCCGCGACCTGACCGACAAGCCGTTCGGCGTGAACCTGACGCTGCTGCCGTCGCTGAACCCGATCCCGTATGACGAGTACCGCCGCGCGATCATCGAGAGCGGCATCAAGATCGTCGAGACCGCCGGACGCGCGCCTACCGACCACCTGCCCGACTTCAAGGCCAACGGGGTCAAGGTCATCCACAAGTGCACCTCCGTCCGTCACTCGGTCTCGGCCGTGAAGCACGGGGTCGACGTGATCTCGATCGACGGCTTCGAATGCGCCGGCCACCCGGGCGAAGACGACATCGGCCTGATCGTGCTGCTGCCGGCCACGGTGGACGCGGTGGGCGATATCCCGGTCATCGCCTCGGGCGGTATGGCTGACGGGCGCAGCCTGATGGCGGCGCTGATGCTGGGCGCCGAAGGCGTGAACATGGGCACCCGCTTCATGGCCACGAAGGAGTGCGCCATCCACGAGAACGTGAAGCGCAAGATCGTCGAGAACACCGAGCGCGACACGCTGCTGACCAACCGCACCCTGCGCAACACCAGCCGCGTCGCGCGCAACGCCGTCTCGGAGGAGGTGGTGGCGATCCAGCAGGATCCGACGAAGACCATCGAGGACGTGCGCCACCTGGTGGCCGGGTCGCGGGGTCGCGCCAACGTGCTGGGCGAGGGCGACACGGACGGCGGCATCTGGACCGTCGGCCAGAGCCAGGGCCTGATCCACGACATCCCGACCTGCAAGGAGCTGGTGCAGAACATCATGCGCCAAGCCGAGCAGGTTGCGGAGCGGCGCCTCAAGCTGGGCATCGCGGCCTAGAGCTCACCGCGCTCCCCCGTCCGCCTCGGCGGGCGGGCGGGCCGGAGGATAGCGCTTGCAACCGAAGGCCACCGGCCGGGCGGGGGCGGGGCGGGTCGTCCTGCTCTGCTTCCTGATCGCCGCCCTCGAGGGCTATGACATCCAGGCATTTGGGGTCGCGGCGCCGAGCCTGATCCCGGCGTTCGGCCTCGACCCCGGCCAGCAGGGCTGGGCGGCCAGCGCGGCCATGGTCGGCCTGGTGATCGGCGCCTTCGCCGGCGGGTGGATCGCCGACCGCATCGGCCGCAAGCCGGTGCTCGTGGCGTCCGTGGCCCTGTTCGGCCTATTCTCGGTCGTCACCGCATTCACCCAGACCTACGAGACCCTGTTGCTGGCCCGGTTGGCGACCGGCCTGGGCTTCGGCGGGGCGATGCCCAATCTGATCGCCATCGCCACCGAGATCGCGCCGGCCCATCGCCGCGCGGCCACGGTCACCACCATCTTCTGCGGCATGCCGGCCGGTGGCGCGAGCGTGGCGCTGCTCTCCCGGCTCGCCGGGCCGGAGTTGGACTGGCAGACCATCTTCCTCATCGGCGGCGCCCTGCCGCTGGTCCTGACCCCGATCCTGGTTTTCCTGCTGCCCGAGACGCGGCCGGAGCCGGCCGCCGGCGTGAACCGGGGCACGCTGAACGCGCTGTTCGGCCAGGGCCGGGCGGCGGGGACGCTGCTGCTGTGGGCCGTGTTCATGCTGACCCTGGTG
Source organism: uncultured Phenylobacterium sp. (assembly GCF_902826855.1). Lineage (GTDB taxonomy): Bacteria > Pseudomonadota > Alphaproteobacteria > Caulobacterales > Caulobacteraceae > Phenylobacterium. The sequence goes on from NZ_CADEGK010000026.1 coordinate 24,431, forward strand.
GTCCTCTACCTGATGCTGAACTGGCTCCCGACCCTGGTGATCGCCAAGGGGTTCGGACCGGCCGACGGGGCGAGCGCCTCGCTGGCGTTCAACCTCGTCAGCATCGCAGGCGCGCTGTCGCTCGGGTTCGTGGTCGACCGGATGGGGTTCCGCTGGCCGCTGACCCTGACCTACGCGCTGCTCGCGCTGACCATGTACGGCCTCGGCCGCGCGGCCGGAGTGAACCCGATCATCCTGCTGTCCGGCGCGGCCGGCTTCCTGGTCCTGGGCGCGCAGTACTCGCTCTATGCGCTGGCGCCGACGCTCTATCCGTCGCACGTGCGGGCGGCCGGGACGGGGGCCGCGGTGGCGGTCGGCCGCCTGGGGTCCATCGGCGGGCCACTGATCGCGGGCGAACTGCGCCAGGCGGGTTACGGCGCCGGAGAGGTGTTCCATGCGATGACGCCGGTGGTGCTCGCCGCCGGGGGCACGGCCCTGGTCCTCAGCTACCTCGCCAAGATGCGCGTGGACTGACGGAGCGTCAGCCCGGACAAGACGGGGCCCGAGGGCCGTGAGCGCCCGGACGAGCGAGGGCGCGATGAGCAACGAACTGTTCGACCTGACGGGCAAGGTGGCGCTGATCACCGGCGGCAGCCGCGGCCTGGGCTTGCAGATGGTGCGGGCCTTCGCCAAGGCCGGTGCGGACATCATCATCGCCAGCCGCAAGCTGGAGGCCTGCGAGGCCGCCGCCGAGGAGGTGCGCGCGATGGGCCGCCGCGCGCTCGCGGTCTCCGTCCACGCCGGCAAGTGGGCGGACATCGACCGCCTCATCGAGACGGCCTACGCCGAGTTCGGCCGCATCGACATCCTGGTGAACAACGCCGGCATGTCGCCCGCCGTACCCAGCCACGAGGTCACCGAGGCGCTGTTCGACAGCGTGCTGAGCCTGAACTTCAAGGGTCCGTTCCGACTGGCCTCCGAAGTGGCGCACCGCATGAGCCAGGGCGATGGCGGGGTGATCATCAACACCTCGTCGAGCGGCGCGCTGGTCCCCCTGCCCCGGGTGGTCCCCTATTCCGGCGCCAAGGCGGCGCTGAACGCCATGACCGTGTCGCTGGCCCACGAGTACGGGCCGAAGGTGCGGGTCAATACGATCTCGGCCGGCCCCTTCCTCACCGACATCGCCAAGGCCTGGACGCCGGAGGCGCGCGAAACGTCGAACAACGCCCTGGGCCGCCCGGGCCGGCCGGAAGAGATCGTCACCGCCGCGCTGTTCCTGGCCAGCCCGATGTCGTCCTTCACCACGGGCGCCATCGTGCGGGTCGACGGCGGCCAGCACTAAGGCCCCGGTCAGCCCTTGCCCGCCATGTAGGCCTCGAAGGCGGCCTTCCAGTCGGGATGCCAGCGGGAGAGGGCGGGGCGGTTTTCGATCACGTCGCCGATCGCCCAGGCCATCCGCTTCTCGTCGGTGGCGCGGCTCACGTCGTTGTCGGGGCAGAGGATGTAGAAGTCGCCGCGGGCGAGGCTCTGCAGCATGAACTCGACCACCTGCTCGGCGGTCCAGGCCGCCGGCGGCTTCTCGGTGATGCGCCCGGCGGTGATGCCGGTGAAGGTGAAGCCCGGCACCAGCAGGTGGGCGCTGACCTGGCAGCCCTCGGTGTTGCGCAACTCGTGCTGCAGCGCCTCTGTGTAGGCCTTCAGCGCGGCCTTGGAGACGTTGTAGGCGGCGTTGCCCGGCGGGGTGGTGATGCCCTGCTTGGAGCCGGTGACGATCACCCAGCCGGGGCGGCCGCCCTCGACCATGCCGGGCAGCAGCGCCTGGGCGCCGTGGATCACGCCCCACATGTTGACGCCCAGCAGGGTCTCCCACGCTTCCGGGTTCTTCCACGCGCCGCCGGGGTTGAGGCCGATGCCGGCGTTCAGCATCAGCACGCTGACGTGGCCGAACTCGCCCAGCGCCTTGTCCCGCAGACGCTCCAGGTCCTTGGGCTTGGCGACGTCGGTCGGGACCGCGGCCACGCGCCCGCCGGCCTCGCGAATCGACGTTTCCGCCGCCCGCAGCCGTTCGCCGGACAGGTCGGCCAGGACAACCGGCAGGCCGAGCGCGGCGAAGCGCCGGGCGGCGGCCAGGCCGATGCCGCTGGCCCCGCCGGTGATCACGGCCGCGCCCCCGTCGGCGATGGGCGGAAGCGCGGCGTAGGCGTCGGCCATGGTCGGGTTCCTAGCGCGGCGCCATGCGGATGGCGCCGTCCAGGCGCACGGTCTCGCCGTTCAGGTAGCCGTTGCGCAGCATGGTCAGCGCCAGGTCGGCGTACTCCGACGCATTGCCGAGCCGGCGCGGGAAGGGGACCGACTTCGACAGGCCGTCGAACACCGCCGGCGCACGGGTCTTCAGCCCGCCCAGCATCGGGGTGTCCATGATCCCGGGCAGGATGGTGTTGATCCGGATGCCCTCGTTGGAGAGGTCGCGGGCGATGACGATGGTCATGCCCTTGATCGCCGCCTTGGCCGCCGCGTAGGCGACCTGGCCGACCTGGCCCTCCTCCGCGGCCACCGAGCCGGTGTTGACGATGGCGCCGCGCTCGCCGTCCTCGTTGGGCTCCAGGGTGGTCATGCCGGCCGCGCTCTTCACGATACAGCGGAAGGTGCCCACGGTGTTGAGCGCCAGCACCCACTCGAAGTCCGACGCCTTGAACTGGATGACCTCACCGGTCTGCTTGTCGCGGCCGATGGTCTTGCCGCCGCGGCCGCCGCCGGCGCAGTTGACCAGGATGCGCTCCTGGCCGTGGGCGGCGCGGGCCTTGGCGAAGCCGGCGTCGACCGAGGCGTCGTCCATCACGTCCACTTCGCAGAACAGCGCGCCGATCTCGGCGGCGGTGGCCTGGCCGACCTCCGGGTTCTTGTCGAACAGCGCGACCTTGGCGCCCAGGGCGATCAGCGCTTCGGCGGTGGCCCGGCCCAAGCCGGAGGCGCCGCCGGTGATCACGGCGGAGACGGAGGAGTCGATCTTCATGGCGGAGTCCTTTCCGAAGCTTTGGCCGCAGCCGTAACACAGGCGCGCGCTGACGCAGGGCGAACCTCGCGGCCGGTCGGCCGCGGATCACGTGGCTTGCGCGCGACCCGTTTCCCGACTTTATATCGCGTTATAAATCACCGCGATCGCCCTCGCGATCGTGCAACGAACGTCACGGGAGGATGAGACTTTGAGCACGACCCTGGATCTATCGCCTGCGGTGCGCCGCGACATCGCCGACGCCTGCGAACGCCTGGTGCTGGACTACGCCCACTTCGCCGACCACGGGCAGATGGAAGACTGGGCGAAGCTGTTCGCCGAGGACGGCGAGCTGCACCTCTTCGGCCAGGTTCACAAGGGCCGCAAGGCCATCCAGGGCGCCATCGGCGGCGGCGCCGCACCGAGCAGCACCCCGGGCAGCATGCACGTCACCACCAACTTCCGCCTCGACGTGGCGAGCGAGACCGAGGCGTCGGCGACGGCCTATGTGGCTGCCTATGTGAAGGCTCCCGGCGCCGCCGCCGGATCGGTCACCCCCGTCGCCGTCGGCATCTACCGCGACCGCTACCGGCGCACGGCCGAGGGCTGGCGCTTCGCCCAGCGCGCGTTCGAACCCTTCGCGATGCCGAGCTAGAGCCGAGGCATCCGGCGCGCCTTGAGCGCGCCGGACCCGGTCTTACCAGCCGCCCGCCGTGATGCCCGTCAGGCTGGGCATGCCGGAGTGGGCGTAGAGACCGCCGTCGGCCACATAGGCCGCACCCGTCACGAACGACGCCTCATCGGAGACCAGGAAGAGGGCGACGTTGGCCATTTCCTGCGGCGTGCCGAGGCGGCCGGTGGGGATCGCCTCCTTGATCGGGTCGATCACCGTCGGGGCCCGCTCCGCCATGGCGGCCAGCGGCGGCGTGCCGATGGGGCCGGGGCACAGCGCGTTGCAGCGGATGTTCTTGCGCGCGTACTCGATGGCGAAGACGCGAGACATGTTCACCACCGCCGCCTTCGTGGGGTTGTAGGTCCCCAGTCCGAAGTCGCCGGCCAGGCCCGACACCGAAGCGGTGTTGAGGATCGTACCGCCGCCCTGCTTCAGGAACTGCTCCACCGCCAGCTTGGAAGCGTACCAGTAGGACGTCAGGCCGCCCTCGATGCCGCGACGCCAGGCGTCCAGGGTCAGGTCGCCGATGCGACCGCCAGAGGTGACCTGCGCGTTGTTGTGCAGGATGTCGAGCCGGCCGTACTTCTCGATGGCAAAGGCGATCATCCGCTCGATGCTGCCCGTATCAAGGACGTCGACGTGGACGAATTCCGCCGCGCCGTTGGCGCGCCGGATCTCTTCGGCGACGCGCTCACCGCCTTCGGCGTTGACGTCGGCGACCACCACCTTGGCCCCCTCGCGGGCGTAGGTGCGCGCGCTCGCCTCGCCGATGCCCGACGCAGCGCCGGTAACCAGCGCGACCTTGTCCGCAAGCCTCATGACAGGAATCCTTCCACGGCAGTGATGAACGAATCTTCGGCTTCGACCATGGGCAGGTTTCCGGCCCCAGGGATGGTGAGGGACTTCGCGCCGGCGACGGCGGAGGTCCAGGCGTTCAGGTAGGCCGCCGGGAACAGCCCGTCGGCCTCGCCGCGCAGGACCAGGGTTGGGGCGGTGACGTACTGCAGCCGCCGCTGCAAGCCACGGTCGGGGATCGGCCACAGGAACTTGGTGGCTGCGGCGAGGTTCAGGGCGCGGAAGGTCGCCGCCGAGTCGCCCTCGGCCGCGTCGAAGGCGGAGGTCTCGTCGCTCGCGCGGGCCGGATCGGCCCACTTGGCGGCGGCCAGGACCGGCGGCGTCATGACGAAGGGGTCGGGCATCGGGGCTTCGTCGAGCCAAAGGCCGTAGGGGCTGACCAGGACCAGCCGACGCACCAGGTGCGGGGCCACGGCGGCCAGCTCGGCGGCGAACATGCCGCCCAGGCTGTGGCCGACCACATCCACCGGGCCCAGGTTCCAGCTCTCGATGAGCCGGCGATAGTGCAGGGTGACGTCGAAGATGTCGTCGATGTGCTCGAACCCCGACGACGAGCCATAGCCCGGATGTTCCGGTGCGCGCACCGGATGCCGCTCCGCCAGACGCTGCAGGAATGGCGCGGCGCCGGGGTGCTGCTCGAAGCCGTGGAGGTAAAGGACGGGCGTCCCGCCCGAGCCGCCGGACCACAGACGGATATCGAACGCACCGGAGGTTTCGCGGGCGGCCTTCATTGGGCGGGCTCCAGGCGGCGGGCCGAGGCGGCGGCGATGCGCTGCTGGCTGACCTCGGGCGTCCAATGGTCGGGTTGGTCGGCCCACAGGTCGCGCAGGTGCGGGATGACCTGCGTGCCGAACAGGCGGGTGTTCTCGCTGGCCTGCTCCTCGGAAAGGTCGCCCATGTGCAGGCAGGCGATCAGCTGGCCGATGCGAAGGTCGGTCGCCAGCTCGCGGATCCGCTGGCGCACCCGTTGCGGGCTGCCGGCGATGATGTAGCCCTTCTCATCGTATTCCCAGAAGGACATCTCGCCCTTCTGGGCGCGCGCCCGGTCCTCCGGCGAGAGGCCGCCGCCCGAAGTCATGCGCTTGGCCATCTCCTGGGCCGAGCGCACCGAGGTATAGCCGGGCGGGGCGGTGAAGCCGGGGTCGAGGGTATTGTTGCGGTAGAAGTAGCGGACGGCGTCGTAGTACTTGGCCTCGGCCTCGGCGTCGGTCTCGCTGCAGCACACCAGCTGAGTGAAGGCCATGCGGTGCGGGTTCATGTTGCCGCCGCGCTTCTCCACGTAGTCCCAGTAGGCCTGCACCATAGGCTTCGCAGAGTGCAGCCCCGAGAACGAGAGGTGGCCGTAGCAGTAGTCCTCGTCGATCACGAGGTCCCAGGTCTCCAGGCTGCCGGAGCCCGGCACCCAGATCGGCGGTCGCTTCTGGACCGGACGCGGCCAAGTGTTGACGTAGCGCAGCTTGGTGTACTTGCCGTTGAAGGCGAAGGGCTCGGGCTCGCTCCAGGCCTTCAGGATCAGCTTGCGGGCCTCGTGGAAGCGGTCGCGGAGCTCCACGGGCGGAATGCCATAGGCGAACACCGAGTCCATCGGTGTGCCGAACACGAAGCCGGCGATCAGCCGCCCGCCCGAGAGGCAGTCCATGTAGGCCATCTCCTCGGCGACCCGCGTGGGCGGGTTATAGAGCGCCAGGGAGTCGCCGATGATCAGGATCGCCGCATTCTCGGTGGTCCCGGCCAGGCTGGCGGCCAGGAGGTTGGGGGAGGGGGTGCAGGCGAACGGTGTCTGATGGTGCTCGTTGACCGCCAGACCGTCGAAGCCGTCGCGGTCGGCCTGCTGCATCAGGCGGATGAACATCTTGTACATCTCGCCCAGCTTCCGCGGATCGCCGAGGCTATGGGGCGGCGTCACCCAGCTCGAGACTCCCATGTCCGGGAAGTTCTTCGGTAGGTGGGGATAGGTCGCCTCTGCGAACCAATGGAACTTCATACTGCTCAAGCCTCCAGGAAGGCGCGGATCGCCGCCACGGTGTCGGTCGTGTATTCGATGGCCATGCCGTGACTGCCCCGTGGCAGCACCTGCAGGCGCGCATTGGGCATCAAGGTCGCCATCTCGATAGATTGGGACACCGGCGTCAGCGTGTCTTCGGCGCCCACGAGCACAAGGGTTTCGGTCTTCACGCTCGGCAACTGCGGCCGGGAGTCGTAGCGGCGCAGGCCGTGGGCCTGGGCGGCGAAGCCCTCG